>DASYCJ010000037.1:0-15836 GCA_036500225.1 Gammaproteobacteria bacterium | reverse complement strand
CTTCGCCCTGCAGATCCGCCGTGAGCGCGGCCTCTCGGCCCGCGATGCCATCATCGAAGCCTGCCTGGTCCGCTTCAGGCCCATCATGATGACCACCATGGCAGCCATCTTGGGCACCCTGCCCATCGCCCTCGGCTTCGGTATGGGTGCCGAGGCGCGCCGCGGCTTAGGCATAGCCACCGTCGGCGGCCTAATCTTCTCCCAGATGCTGACCCTGTTCCTCACTCCAGCCTTCTATGTAGCCATGGAGCACCTGTCAGCCCACCTCGGCAAGGCGGGTGCACTGGAACCGAACGCTGAACCCACTCCTGAACCCGGACACAAATAAGAAAGGATCACATCATGCATAAGCAGAACAACGTCGATGTCGGCGCAGGCCTGGAAGGCTACCTGGAGCGCCCGACAGGCAAAGGCCCCTTCCCCGGTGTGATCGTCATCATGGAAGCCTTCGGTGTCACCGGACATATCCACAACGTCTGCAAGCGACTGGCCAAGGCTGGCTTCGTAGCCCTGGCCCCGGATCATTTCCACGGCGACGTGATCCCCTACGACTCCCAGATGGACAAGATCCTGGACAAGCTCAAGAGCCTCAAGGATGAACAGCTGGTGAAGGAAGTGGGCCAATGTCTGGACTGGTTCGACAAGCAGTCGGACGTGCGAAAGGATGCCCACGGCATCATCGGTTTCTGCATGGGCGGCCGGCTCGCATTCCTGTCCAACTGCCGCTTCCCCACCCGGCTGCATTCTTCCGTGAGCTTCTACGGTGGCGCCATCGCCCCGGGCGTGAGCCCCGACCGCTTCGGCCGCACCCCACCCATCGGTGAGGCAGACAAGATGCAGGCGCCGATGTTCTTGGGCTACGGTGCCGACGATCAGGGCATCCCCGGAGACGAGCATGCACGCATCGCCAAGACTCTCACGGACCTGAAGAAGCGTTACGTGTTGTCGGTATATCCGGGTGCCGGCCACGCCTTCCTCTGCGAGGAACGGAAGGACTATGCGCCGAAGGTAGAACCCATCGCCTGGCGCGAAGCCATCGAATTCCTGCACGCCACCCTGGACTGAATCACTTGGTCGGAGGCGCAGGCTCCGTCTTGGGGGCCTGCGTCGCATCCCAACCTCCGCCTAGAGCCT
Organism: Gammaproteobacteria bacterium; assembly: GCA_036500225.1. Lineage (GTDB taxonomy): Bacteria > Pseudomonadota > Gammaproteobacteria > Natronospirales > REEB76 > DASUBN01. Next base: position 14,702 of record DASYCJ010000037.1, on the reverse strand, counting down.
CCACCAGCGACACGCTCGCGAGCAAGCGATTGGCGCGGATGCTGAAGGCAGTCTGTTCTTCGTTGAGTTCAGTAGTCTCTGCCACCACCACGTTGGTATAAGCCACGATCCCCGCCTTGTATTGGTTACGGGCGATGCGGGTCGCGTTCTTGGCCGCATCCAGGGCCGAATCCTGCACCGCGGCTTCCTGCTCCAGGAGCCGCAGGGTCGCCAGTTCATCCTCCACCTGCTGGAAAGCACTCAGGACCGTCTGCCGGTAATCCGCCACCACTCCGTCGTAAGCGGCCCGGGCGCCGCGTACTTGGGCGCTGGTGGCGCCGAAGTCGAACAGGGAGCCCGCGAGCTGGGCACCCACCGCCCACACCCTATTAGGCGCGCTGATGAGCTTGGTGATGACCGAGTTCTCGAATCCGTCTGAAGCCGAGATGGTCAGGTCCGGGAAGTAGCCCCCCTCGGCGACACCGATTTCCGCGTTCGCTGCCGCCATGTTGCGCTCTGCAGCCACCACGTCGGGGCGGCGCTCCAGCAAGGTGGAAGGCGCGTCCGTGGGCAGTACCGGCACGTTCAGGGCGCCATTGGGCGGCAGAGGCTGGATATCCAGCAGCGAAGGCGGTTTGCCCGCCAGCACCGCTACCGCGTGTTCCAGCAGAGAACGCTGCAGCTTCAGGTTGATGGCCTGGGCCTGGGCCGCCTCCAGCTGCGACTCTGCCGAGGCTACGTCCGCCTCCGAGACGATGCCTGCCTGGTACTGGTTCTGCGTGATCTGCTGGGAAGACTGATACGCCGCCACAGTCTCATCCAACATCACGATCTGCTCGTCATCGATCCGCAGCTGGAAGTAGTCCGAAGCCAGCGAAGCCTGGGCCGAGAGCCGGGCCCCCGCGAGATCCGCGGCACTGGCTTGCGCATGGGCCACGTCACTCTCCACTTCGCGGCGCACCTTGCCCCAGATGTCCGGCACCCAGGAGGCACCGAGGGAGATGGCGTACTGGTTCTGGATGGACGCGCCGCTACCCGGCGTGCCGGTGATCGAGCTCACGGAAGCGGAACTGCCACGGCTGCGGGTACGGTCCAGGCTGTAGTTGAGGTTGGGGAAATAACTGGCGCGGGCCTGGTCCACCAGGGCTTGCGCCTGCCGGTACGCCGCCTCTGCGGCTTTCAGGTTCTGGTTTGAGACTTCCACCTGAGCTTCCAGGTCATCCAGCACCGGATCGCCGTAGATCTTCCACCATTGCCCGCCACCCGGCATCGCTGCCACCGCCGCCGGCTTCCAGCCATCCTGCTCTTTATAGGCAGCAGGCGTCTGCGCGTCAGGCCTCTTGTAGTCGGGACCGATGGCGCAGGCGCTGAGCAACGCTTCCATGGCGAGACCGATGCCGACAGCACGGAAGGTATGGGGACTCATGGCGTGGACTCCGGAGCAGGCTCATCGTTCACGAAACTCGGACGGTAACGGCGCCACAGGCGGCCGCACCAATGGCTGAAGCGATCCAGATACAGATAGATCACCGGCGTGGTGTAGAGGGTCAGTACCTGGCTCACCAAGAGTCCGCCGACGATGGATAGCCCTAGGGGTCTGCGCAACTCCGAGCCCTCACCCGTGCCGAATGCCAGGGGCAAGGCACCCAGCATGGCAGCGAGAGTGGTCATCATGATGGGCCGGAAGCGCAACAGGCAGGCCTTGTAGATGGCATCGAAGGATGAGAGCCCATCGCGCCGCTCGGCGATGAGTGCGAAGTCGATCATCATGATGGCGTTCTTCTTCACGATGCCGATGAGCAGCACCACGCCGATGAGCGAGATGATGGTGAACTGCTCGTTGAACAGGATCAGCGCCAGCACCGCCCCCACTCCCGCCGAAGGCAGCGTCGAGAGGATAGTGATGGGATGGATATAGCTCTCGTAGAGGATGCCCAACACGATATAGACGGTGAGCAGCGCCGCCAGGATCAGCCAGGGCTCACTGGACAGGGACTGCTGGAAAGCCAGGGCCGTGCCCTGAGAGCCACCGGTGATGGAAGTCGGCATGCCGATGCGCGCTTCGGTCTCATGGATGGCTTTGATAGCCGCGCCCAGGGAACCGCCCACCGGCAGGTTGAAGGAGATGGTATCGGCGGCGAACAATCCCTGGTGGTTCACCGAGAGGGGCGCATTGCCGGGTCCGTAATGACTGAAGGCCGCCAAGGGCACCATAGTCTCGGAACGGGTGCTCACCGCAGAACCGGTGGACGCACCGCCTCGGGCCGTGTTGGCCAGGGAGTTGATGCGCTGATTGGTCACGGCGTTGTCGGTTGAGGCACCGGCAGTGCCGATGGTATTGCCGAGCGCATTGGTGGACTGGGTGCCGGAGATGGCGCCACCGGAGGTGCTGACCCAGAGCTGGTCCAGGAAGGCTGGGCTCTGCAGGTACTTGGGATCCACTTCCATCACCACGTGATACTGGTTCAGGGCGTTGTAGATGGTGGAGACTTCCCGCTGGCCGAAAGCGTCGTAGAGGGTGTTGTCGATGCCGCTCATGGTCAAGCCGAGACGCGCCGCGGTGCCGCGGTCGATGTTGAGTTCCGTCTCGAGGCCCTGCACCTGCAGGTCCGAGTTCACATCCGCCACTTCCGGCACATTGGCGAGTGCCGCAGTGAGCTTCGGTGTCCACTCATAGAGCGCCGCCAGGTCGCCGCTCTGCAGGGTGTACTGATAGGTGGAATTACCCTGGCGCCCGCCCACCCGTACGTCCGAGGCAGGCTGGAAGAAGACCCGCGCGCCCACGGTGTTGGCCGTCTCAGCCCTGAGGTGCGCCACTACCGAATCGATGTCCATGCCGTGGCGCTCCGAGGCGGGCTTCAGGGACACGAACATGAAACCGCCGTTGGTCTGGCCGCCGCCGGTGAAGCCTGCCACCGACTGCACGGCCGGATCCTGACGCACGATGTCCATGAGCTGGATGAGCTTCTGGCGCATGGCCTGGAAGGAGATGCTCTGGTCCGCCTGGATGCCGCCCATGAGGCGGCCCGTGTCTTCCTGGGGGATGAAACCCTTGGGCACCAGCATGAACAGCAGCACGTTCAGGAACAGGGTCACCAGCAGGATCAGCATGATGGTACGCGGGTGCTTCAGGGCCCATCCCAGGCTGTCCCGGTACCAACCCAGGGCCACATCGAAACCCCTGGCACAGGCCCGGGAGATGCGCCCCGGCCGATGCTCACGGCGCAACACACGGGCGCACAGCATGGGCACCGTGGTGAGGGAGATGATGAGCGAGACCAGTACCGCCGCCGAGAGGGTCATGCCGAACTCCCGGAAGAAGCGCCCGACGATACCGCCCATGAGCAGGATGGGCAGGAATACCGCCACCAGCGACACGCTGATGGAGAACACCGTGAAACCCACTTCACGTACGCCCAAGAGCGCGGCCTGCATGCGCGGCATGCCCGCCTCCACGTGCCGGGCGATGTTCTCCATCACCACGATGGCGTCGTCCACCACGAAGCCTGTGGCCACAGTGAGTGCCATCAAGGACAGGTTGTCCAGGGTGAAGCCCAGCATGTACATGATGCCGAAGGTACCGATCAGCGATACCGGCACCGCCACCACCGGGATCAGCATGGCGTGCCGGTCCCTCAAGAACAGCAGCACCACCAGGCACACCAGGATCACCGACACCGTGAGGGTGAACTCGATGTCATGCAGCGAGGTCAGGATGGTGGTGCTGCGATCGGAAGTGATGGTGATGTCCACGTCTTTGGGCAGCGAAGCCTGCAACTGCGGCAAGAGCGCCTTGATGCGGGCGATGGTCTCGATGATGTTCGCACCCGGCTCGCGGCTGATGATCACCAGCACCGACGGCTTGGCATCGAACAGGCCCTGGTTATGCAGGTCCTCCACGGAATCCTGCACGTCGGCGATGTCCGAGAGCTTCACCGCCGCGCCGTTGCGGTAGGCGATCACCAGGGAGCGATATTGGTCCGCATGGATGGCCTGGTCGTTGCTGTAGAGCTGGAAGCTCCTGCCCTTCTCGTCCAGCACGCCCTTGGGGCTGTTGGCGTTGGCAGCTGCGAGGGCCGCGCGCACGTCCTCCAGACCGATTCCGTACTTGAACAGAGCGTTAGGATCGAGCTCAGCTCGCACCGCCGGCAGGGAGCTGCCACTCACAGTCACCTGCCCCACTCCCTGCACCTGGGAGAGCTGTTGCTCCATCACCGTGTACGCGGCATCGTACATCTGGCCCTGAGTCAGGGTCTTGGAGGTGAGAGCCAGGAGCAGGATGGGCTGGTCCGCCGGATTCACCTTGCGATAGGTGGGATTGCTCTTCAGTGCTGCCGGCAGGTCGGCACGGGCCGCATTGATGGCCGCCTGCACGTCCCGAGCTGCGCCGTCGATGTTGCGGCTCAGGTCGAACTGCAGGGTGATGCGGGACTGCCCCACGGAGCTGGACGAGGTGATCTCCGTGACATCGGCGATGGTGCCGAGATGCCGCTCCAGGGGTGTCGCTACCGAAGATGCCATGGTCTCGGGGCTCGCCCCTGGCAGGCTCGCTTGTACCGAGATGGTGGGGAAATCCACCTGTGGCAGCGGCGCCACCGGCAACAGGAAGAAGCCCACCACGCCCGAGAGCAGCACCCCCGCAGTCAGCAGCGTAGTAGCCACCGGCCGGTCGATGAAAGGCGACAGGATATTCACATGTCCTCCCGCGCCGCCGGGAACCGCTCACGCCAGTGCAGGGCCAGCTTGTCGAAATAGAGGTAGATCACCGGCGTGGTGAAGAGGGTCAGGAGTTGGCTCACCAGGAGGCCGCCCACGATGCTCACGCCCAGGGGGTGGCGCAACTCCGAACCGGTGCCGCGGCCTAGCATCAGGGGCAGTGCACTCAAGAGCGCCGCCAGGGTGGTCATGAGGATGGGCCGGAAGCGCAGCAGGCAGGCCTGGTAGATGGCGTCCCGCGGCGACATGCCTCGGTTCCGCTCCGCGTCCAGGGCGAAGTCGATCATCATGATGGCGTTCTTCTTGACGATGCCGATCAGCAGGATGATGCCGATGATGGACACCACACCGAGGTCGCTGCCGTCGATGATCAGGGCCAGCAAGGCACCCACGCCGGCGGAAGGCAGCGTCGAGAGGATGGTGATGGGGTGGATGTAGCTCTCATAGAGCACGCCCAGCACGATGTACACGCAGATGATGGCCGCCAGGATCAGTAGCAGCTCGTTGGCGAGTGAGGCGCGGAAGGCCAGGGCCGCGCCCTTGAAACTGGTGAAGACACTCGCCGGCATAGCGATGTCTTTCTCAACGTTCTCCACTTGATCGACGGCCTTGCCCAAGGACGCGCCCTTGGCGAGGTTGAAGGACACGGTGGTGGATGGGAACTGGCCCAGGTGATCGATCTGCAGTGGCTTCTGCTCTTCCTCCACATGCGCCAGGGCATCGAGCGGCACCTGGCCACCGCTCGACACCGAGGACGGCAGATAGATGGAATTCAACGATTGCATGGATGACTGCAGATCCGGATCCGCCTGCAGGATCACCCGGTATTGGTTGGACTGGGTGAAGATCGTCGAGACGATGCGCTGGCCGAAGGAATCGTAGAGAGCGTTGTCGATGGTCGCGGCGGTGATGCCGAAGCGTGCTGCCGTGGCCCGATCCACGTCTATATAAGCCGACAGGCCGTTGGCCACGGAGTCGCTGGCTACGTCTTGGAACTCGCTGGTCTGGTTCAGCTTGTCCACGAGCTTCTGGGTCCAGGTATGCAGCTCATCGAGGTTTGCGTCCTCCAGCACGAAACCGTACTGGGCGCGGTTCACGGTGGCATCGATGGTCAGGTCCTGCACCGGCTGCATGTCCAGACTGATGCCCTGCACTTCCGCCACTTCCTGGTCGATGTGCCGGATCACGGTACTCACGTCGTCGCGGTCACTCGCATCCTTGAGGCTGATGAGGAAGCGGCCGCTATTGAGCGTCATGTTGCTGCCGTCCACCCCGATGAAAGAGGACACGCTGGCGACCGCCGGGTCCTTCTGCAGGGCGTCGCCTAGGGCCTGTTGACGTTGCTGCATGGCGGCGAAGGACACGTCGGGCGAAGCCTCAGACACGCCCTGGATGAGGCCCGTGTCCTGGGTGGGGAAGAAGCCCTTGGGGATGACAACGTAGAGCAGGATAGTGAAGAACAGTGTGCCCACTGCCACCCACAGGGTCATGCGCTGCCGTTCCAACACCCAGTCCAGGGCCTTGGCATAGCGGGCGATGAGCAGATCGAACCAGTGGTGAAAGCGCCGCGTGACCCGATTTTCCTTGGACGGGTCTTCCTTGTGCAGCATCTTGGCGCAGAGCATGGGCACTAGGGTCAGGGAGACGCCTGCCGAGATCAGAATGGTCACTGATAGGGTGATGGCGAACTCGCGGAACAGGCGCCCCACCACGTCCCCCATGAACAAGAGCGGGATCAATACCGCGATGAGTGAGATGGTGAGGGAGATGATGGTGAAGCCGATCTGACCCGAGCCTTTGAGCGCCGCCTGCAACGGTGTCTCCCCCTCTTCTATGTAGCGGGAGATGTTCTCGATCATCACGATGGCGTCATCCACCACGAATCCGGCAGCGATGGTGAGAGCCATCAGCGAGAGGTTATCGAGGCTGTAGTCCAGCAGGTACATCACGCCCATAGCACCGATGAGAGACAGAGGCATGGACAGACTGGGGATGATGGTGGCCGGCACCGAGCGCAGGAAGAGATACATCACCAGTACCACCAGCACGACTGCCAAGGTCAGTTCCAGCTCGATGTCCCGCACCGAGGCGCGGATGGTGTTGGTGCGGTCCAAGATCAGGTTCACATCGGCCGCCGCCGGCATGGCCGCCTGCAGAGCGGGCAGGCGCGCCTTGATACCATCCACCACCTTGATGACGTTGGCATTGGGCTGGCGCTGCACGTTGAGGATGATGGCCGGCACGCCGTTGGCCCAGGCCGCGAGCTTCGAGTTCTCCGCGCCCTGCACTACGTCCGCGACGTCGCCCAGGTGCACCGGTGCGCCGTTGCGGTAGGCCACCACGATGTCCTTGTACTGGCTGGCGTCCGTGAGCTGGTCGTTGGCGTTGATGGTGTAGGAGCGGGCCGGGCCGTCGAAACTCCCCTTCGGGCCATTGGCGTTGGCATTGCTGATACTGGTGCGCAGGTCGTCGATGTTGAGGCCATGGGCCGAGAGCGCCTGCAGGTTGGCCTGGATGCGGACTGAGGGCCGCTGCCCGCCGGCGATGCTCACGAGACCCACGCCCGGCATCTGGGATATCTGCTGCGCGAGTCGCGTATCGGCGAGGTCTTCCAACTGTGTCAGCGGCAGCGTCTTAGAGGTGATGGCCAGGGTCAGGATCGGCGCATCGGCCGGGTTGACCTTGGCGTAGATAGGCGGCGCCGGCAGGTCCGAGGGCAACAGGTTACCGGCGGCGTTGATGGACGCTTGCACTTCCTGTTCGGCCACATCGAGGGTGAGGTTGAGGTCAAATTGCAAGGTGATGACAGACGCACCACCGGAACTCACGGAGGACATCTGGTTCAGGCTCGGCATCTGGCCGAACTGACGCTCCAGGGGCGCAGTGACAGAGGTCGCCATCACATCCGGGCTCGCACCCGGATAGAAGGTCTGTACCTCGATGGTGGGATAATCCACTTCCGGCAGCGCGGATACCGGCAGGAATTGGTAGGCGATGATGCCGGCCAAGAGCACCGCCGCCATCAACAGCGAGGTGGCGACAGGCCGCAGGATGAAGGGGCTGGAGGGACTCATGGCTGCCGGCTCATGACCGCGTGACGGTCAGCCGCCGCCGGAAGCGCTGTGATGGTGATGCGTGGTATCGCCCGGTTTGTGGGTCCACTTGGCCTTGCCAGTAGCGGCTACGGGTGCGGGGCTGGTGCCCGCTACGGGTATTTCGACCTGCGCGCCTTCACGCAAGCGATCGGTGCCGTCCACCACTACTTTGTCGCCGGCTTTGAGCCCCTTCAGGACCACCACGCGTTGCCCATCTTGGGGACCCAGCGTCACGACCTCAACCGTCACCGTATCGTCAGGCTTCACCACATAGACGAAGGTGCCCTGGGCGCCCCGCTGGACAGCAGGCACCGGCATCACCAGCGCCCCCTTCATCACATCACCGGTGAGCGCTATGTTCACGAACTGGTTGGGGAAGAGCACGTGGTCTTTGTTGTCGAACAAGGCCCGCAGCTTCACGGTACCAGTGCTCACATCCACTTGGTTATCCACGGCTGAGAGCTTGCCTTGGGCCAGTAGCGTCGTCTGGCTGCGATCGTAGGCCGCTGTCGGCAGCACAGCGTTGCCACGCATCCGGCTCAGCACCGCCGGCATGTTGTCCTCCGGCAGGGAGAACACTACAGAGATGGGTTCGAGCTGGGTTATCACCACCACGCCGTTGGCATCAGCGGTGGTCACATAGTTGCCCACGTCCACCTGGCGCAGACCCACGCGACCCGACACCGGAGCGGTGATATGTGCGTAGGTCAGGTTCAATTGCTGCATATCCACCTGAGCCTGGTCCGCCTTCACGGTGCCTTCGTACTGGTGCACCAGGGACTGCTGGGTATCCACCTGCTGAGTGGCGATGGAGTTCTCGGCAGCCAAGCCCTGGTAGCGCGCGAGATCGATCTCGGCTTCCTTGAGCAAGGCCTGATCCCGCGCCAGAGCGCCCTCTGCCTGTTCCAGCGCGGCCTGATAGGGGCGCGGGTCCACCTGCGCCAGGAAATCACCGGCCTTCACCATCTGGCCTTCCTGGAAAGCTACCTGGGTGAGTTGGCCGTTGATCTGGCTGTGCACGATGACAGTCCGCAGCGGCGTGACGGTACCGAGAGCGTTGTAGATCACCGGCACGTCAGCGTTGATGATCGTGGCCACGCCCACCGGCGTCGGCCCGCCCATGCCCGCGCCACCGAAGCGCCCGCCGCCACGACCACCGTGGCCGAAAGCCGCTGCGTGGCTCGCGAACACCAGGCGCAGCACCACTCCCACTGCCAAGAGCAGCACTACGGCCCCGATCACCAGGGCGATGATTAATTTTTTGCGGCGGGGCGTCGGCACGAGAGCCTCACGGAGGGGGACGGCCGCGGTTTGTGTCGGCTATGAGCCAGATTTTACCCAATGCCTGGGTGCCAGTACCGGCGCGGCCGGGCGGCACGTGTATCAAATTGTTGCGGGATTATTGCGGATTGTATCGACGCATCGCTGCTCACAGCGTGGTGTCGAGGCAGAGCTTCGTCAGTTGCTCCTGAAGCAAGGCCACATCCGCTTCCATCAGGTAGTCAGCCGGCTTGGAAGCCCGGGTCAGAAGCATGGCGGTCTTCTCATTGGCCAGGAAGGTTTCGCCAGCGGCACCTTGGGGCGGCGCGATCTCCCAGCCCGGCACCGCCACCACCGGCAGGACGTGGGGCCGATGGCTCAAGCCCTTCACCTGCATGTCTGCGAGAGCCCGGGCCGCACGCTCCGCCAGGGACAGGGCATCCAGCATGGCGAAGCCGTCCTGGAACTCGATGGAACGGCCGTTGATACGCACCACGGACTCCGTATCACGGGCCGGACGACGCGCCACCACCCGGATGGCGAATAGTCCGCGGGTGCCGAGGACCACGTGATCGAGGCTCAGACCATCGAGATCCACATCGTGGAACACTCGTAGCCCCTGGATGTTGAGACGCGCCAAGGAGGCAGCGAAGGCTGCCTGGGCGCGAGCGGCAAAGCGCAGTTCCCGCCAACGCCGCGACTGCTTAACCATGAATACGGACCACAGGACGATCACCGCGCACGCGAGGCCGAAGATCAGCCACATCCAGATTCCGTCGAAGCGTGGCGCCCCATAGACGAGCAAGACCAAGACCGCGCCTATCGCCGCCAGGGCGCCTGCTGCGAAGATCGTAAGGTCACGCTCCAGACGATACAGCTCACGCCGCGCCCGGACGCCGGCAGCGTTCTGCACCAGTTCCGGGAATGAGCCCTTGAAGCGCAGGGCCGAGGCCGCGCGCAGGGTGAGCCACAAGAGCCCCCAGCTGACGGTGCCGGTGAAGGCCGCAGCACTGATGATGTTGATGACCAAGGCTTGCGTCACGATCCCATCCCCCAAGCATGGCCAGGATTATCGCAGCCGCGCTGGAAAGCCATGGGAACTCGAGAAACGGTCAAATGGATTTATATGCAGAAAATCTTATGTAGAAAAAGGGGCGGCGCCCTTCTGGGCGCCGCCTTGTGACCGGATCCAGAGATGGCTCAGTGCCAGGCGACCAGGATCAAGCCCATCACCACCATGAACACCAGCTGGTAGCCCGCATCCAGGGCGTAAGCCTTGAAGGATCTGCCGGAATACAGTTTCGCGGTCAGCCCTAGGGTCGCCACGAAGCCGACCCACAGCATGCCGCCCATCTTCGCGCCGCCCAGTACCGACTGGAGGTGCACCATACGGATCAGCACCGCAAACACTGCTGCCAGTACGAGATAGCAGACGAAGGAGGCGCCATAGAGCATGGCGGCATTCTTGCGCATCGCCTCCACTTTTTCCGGGGTCACGTTGTTGAACGCGATCCACTGTTTACCGAACAACAGCGGCGAATACCACAGCGCGCCGATCACGAAGGTGATGATGGCGGAGACCAGCACCGCCAAGATGTTGATGTGCAGATAACCCATGTCCGCTCCCTTTTATATATATGCGTGTCAGGCGCGACGGCGCCTACTCATCCTTATAGATTGCCACAATTTCCTTGCCTGAGGTATCGATGTAGCCCCTATACATACCCTCCGTATTGAAGGGCATACGTATATTGCCGTCGTGGTCCATGGCGATGGCGCCGCCGGTGTCCTGGCCGCCCAGAGCCACTAAGTCCTTGAGCACCAATTGGTCGGCTGCCTGCTGCACCGAGAGACCCTTGAACAGCATCAGATCCGAGATGGTCTTGGCCAACCCCAGGCGAATGAAAAACTCGCCTGTGCCAGTCCCAGACACGCCACAGCTCTTGGTATTGGCATAGGTTCCGGCCCCGATGATGGGTGAGTCTCCCACTCGGCCGAAATACTTGTTGGTGAGGCCGCCGGTGGAAGTGCCAGCCGCGAGATCCCCGGCCCGATCCAGAGCCACTGCACCCACGGTGCCGAAACCATGGCCGCCGCCGGGATAGTCGTGTTGGGCCTCGCCGGCGTTGCCCTTCTCTTCCTTCAAGGCTTTCTGCAATTCATCCCAACGGAACTGGGTGAAGAAGTAGCTCTGGGGTACTAGGGTTACGCCCTGGGTCTTGGCGAACTCTTCGGCGCCGTCGCCGATGAGCAGCACATGGGGCGTCTTGTCCATGACTAGGCGCGCGAGATCGATGGGGTTCTTGATGTGCTCGACGCCCGCTACGGCACCCGCCTTCAGAGTGGTGCCATCCATGATGGCCGCGTCCAACTCGTTCTTACCCTCATGATCGAACACCGCACCCTTGCCAGCGTTAAATAGCGGCGAGTCTTCCATTACGCGGATGGCCGCCTGCACGGCGTCCAGGCTCTTGCCGCCCTGCTTCAACACGCCGTAACCCGCGTCCAGGGCCTGCCTCAGCGCGGCACGATACTGTTTGTCCATCTCTGGCGTCATGGCTTTGCGACTGATGGTGCCGGCACCACCGTGGATCACGATGGCGATGGGATGGCTTGCGGTATCAGGTGCGGCCATGGACACGAGCGGCAGGAATAGGAAGGACAAGCATAGCAGTTGGCGCATACAGTACCTCTTACACATCGGATGCCCTCATTCGCCGGCGATGGTCATCTCTGAGACAAGAATTGAACCTGTCTGGATGGCGCCGCGCACATCCACATCCTTACCGACGGCGGCGATGCCCATGAAGATGTCTTTGAGATTGCCAGCGATGGTCACTTCCTCCACCGGGTAGACTATCTCACCGCCCTCCACCCAGAAGCCGGAAGCTCCCCGCGAGTAGTCTCCGGTGACACCGTTCACGCCCTGGCCCAGGAGTTCAGTCACGACGAAGCCCGTCCCCATCTCGCGCAGCAGGTCCGCGTAGTCAAGCTGTCCTGGTTTCACAAGCAGGTTGCGTACTCCACCCGCATGGCCGTTGGTCTGGCGCCCGAGCTTGCGCGCTGAATAGCTATCCATGAGATAAGTAGCGGCGATGCCTTTGTCCACCAATTCCTTGTCGAATGTAGCAACACCTTCTGCATCGAAACTCGCGCTGGCTAGTGCTCCCGGCAAGAGCGGCCGTTCCGAGAACTGCATGAACTCGGGGAACACCCGGGTACCCTCACGGTCCAGCAGGAAAGATGAGCGCCGGTATTGCGAACCACCGCGCACGGCAGCGAGATAGTGCCCTACCAGACCCCGCGCCAGCTCCGGCACGTATAACACCGGTGCCTTGCGGGTGGTGAGCCGTCTCGAATCCAGTCGCGCCACGGTGCGCTCACCGGCCTTACGACCCACCGCCTCCGGCGACTCCAGTTCGTCCGCGTCCCGCGAGACGCTGTACCAATAGTCGCGCTGCATGCTGTCGCCGGACTTGCCCACCACTGAGCAGGTGATGCTGTAGCTGGTACTCTGCTGGCCCGCCGCGAAACCATGGCTGTTGGCGTAGAAGCGCATGCCGCGATGGGTGGTGATGCTGGCCCCTTCCGAGTTCTCGATGCGCGCATCGTAGGCCCGGCCTGCATCCTCGCAACGGCGTGCCATGTCGATGACGGTATCCGGTTCCGGATCCCAGGGATGGTCCAGGTCCAGGTCCGGGAACTCCTTGGCCATGAGCGCTGCATCCGCGAGACCTGCGCAGGCGTCCTCGGCAGTGTAGCGGGCGATGCTGCAGGCAGCGCGGACTGTCTCTCGGATAGCATCGGCGGAGAAGTCCGAGGTACTGGCGGAGCCCTTGCGGGTGCCAAAGTAGACCGTGATGCCGAGGCCCCGGTCGCGCTGGTGTTCCAGGGTCTCAACTTCTCCCAGCCGTACCGTCAGGCTCAGGCCCGACTCCACGCTCGCACCGGCTTCCGCCTGGCTCGCGCCTTGCTCACGGGCTTGCTGCACCGCATCGCGGGTCAGTTGCTCGAGTCCAGTCTGGCTCAGGCCCGGTGTATCATGCACCTCTGCCGCCACGTATCCCTCTCTTAAATCGCATCGCAAGTGGACGGCCATTCTACTATGCAAGACCAAGACGACAGCGACGAATACCTGGCAGAACGCCCCAACAAGTCCCAGCTCAAGCGCGAGATGCAGGAGCTTCAGGACCTTGGAGTGGAATTGGTCAAATTGCCCGCCGACAAGCTGGCGGAACTCGAGTTGCCGGAAAAGCTACACGATGCCATCGAGTTGGCTCGCCGTATCACCAGCCACGGCGCCCAGAAGCGCCAGCGCCAGTATATCGGCGGACTTTTGTCCAAGCTGGACGACGTGCAGCCCATACGCACCTATCTGGAGCAGCTGGGTGGCGCGGATCGAGTCTCCAAGGCGCGGTTCCAGGAGAACGAGCGCTGGCGGGCAAGGCTCATCAGCGAAGGGGATACCGCCCTGGCTGAGTACCTGGAGCGGCATCCGACGGCAGACCGTCAGCACCTGCGCCGGCTGGTGCGCGATGCCGCCGCGGATGTAGCCGCAGGTCGCCCGCCACGCCATGCCCGGGAGCTATTCCGCTACCTACAAAGCCTGGCCTGAAGCCATCCAGCCAGCAGATATCCGCCATTTAACCGGGCGGCCCATGCGGGTAAAATGCGTAGATGGGGACATCAAAAAAATCGTCTAAGCCGCTGGTCGGCGTCATCATGGGTTCCAAGTCTGATTGGGACACCCTGGAGCACACGGCCAACTATCTCGAACTCCTGAAGATTCCCTTCGAGACCCGGGTGGTCTCAGCCCACCGCACCCCTGACCTCTTGTTCAAGTACGCCGCTTCCGCTGAGAAGCGCGGCATCAAGGTCATCATCGCCGGTGCCGGTGGCGCGGCACATCTGCCGGGCATGACCGCCTCCAAGACCAGCCTGCCGGTGCTCGGCGTGCCGGTGGAGACCAAGGCCCTGGCAGGCATCGACTCCCTGCTCTCCATCGCGCAGATGCCGGCGGGCATCCCGGTAGGAACCCTCGCCATCGGCAAGGCCGGCGCCAGCAATGCGGCGCTCCTGGCTGCCGCCATCCTGGCCACGAATTCTGCTTCCATCAAGAAGCGCCTCGAGAGCTTCCGGCGAGAACAGACCCGCAAAGTGCTGAAGCACCCGGATCCCTCCCGCAAGTAACTTCCCAATGGCCATCGGCAACGTCAAAACTATCGGGGTGGTAGGCGCAGGCCAATTGGGCCGCATGCTGGCGCTGGCCGGTTATCGCCTCGGCCTCAAGTTCGTGTTCCTGGACAAGAGCGCCGATGCCCCCGGTGGCCAGATCGGCCCCATCATCCTGGGTGAGTTCAGTGATCCCGCCAAGGTGGGCGAACTCGCGTCCAAGGTGGACTTGCTCACCTACGACGTGGAGAACGTGCCGGTGGAAGCCCTGGCACAGATCCCCGCAGACAAAGCTTTCCTGCCTCCCCGGGCGGCGCTCGCCGCAGGCCAGGACCGGCTCTCAGAGAAGACTCTCTTCAACCAGCTGAAGATCCCCACCACCAAGTTCCGTTCACTCTCGACCATGGATGAGCTTGAAGAGGCCATCCATAGCATCGGCTATCCAGCGGTATTGAAGACCAGGCGACTGGGCTATGACGG
>DASYCJ010000036.1:0-4368 GCA_036500225.1 Gammaproteobacteria bacterium | reverse complement strand
AAGACCATCCAAGTGCCGGAGCCGTGCCTCCCGGGCACGGCTCCGGTCCGGAATGGCTTACTTCACCATGTCCTTGAGGCCCTTGAGGGCCTGCACCTTGACCACGTTCCGGGCGGGCTTCGCCTTGAAGATGGTCTTCTCACCCGTGAACGGGTTGATGCCTTCACGTTCCTTGGTGGCCGGCTTGCGCACGACCTTGATCTTCATCAGACCAGGGACGACGTACAGGCCAGGACCCTTCTTACCCAGGCTCTTACCGATGAGGCCAGCCAGGTTCTCGAAGATCGAGGCAACCTGCTTGCGGCTCAGGCCGGTGGAGTGGGCGAGATAGGCGTAGGTCTCGGACTTGGTGAACGGCTTGTCAGCGTTGACGGCCGGGGCCTTGGCGGCCTTGACGGCGACTTTAGCGACAGCCTTTTTCTTTGCAGCCATTTAGGTCTCCTCTTAGATGGCTAAAAGCATGGACACGCGCGAAATTTAGCACACGCGCAAGTAAGTGCGTAGGTTTTTCCGGGAAAAACGAGGTTTTTTTGCGATGGAGAGCGTTTTACCCCTTGGAAAACAGCTCTTTCAGCGATGCCCGGACTTCAAGTAGTTTCGAGGCTGTTTTATAGGGGTTTTCTGACCGCTCTCAGATTCCCATGAAGGGCCAGATATGCGGCAGGAAGTAGTAACCGATCACCTGCAAGAGCAGGAGCACCACCAAGGGCGAGAAGTCGAGCCCGCTCAGGGGCGGCAGTATCCGCCGCACCGGCCGGAGCAGGGGTCCGTTCACGGGCCGGAACAGTCCGTCCATGGGATTACGGCCCTGGTTGAACCAGCTCATCAGCACCTCCACCAGGATGGTGAAGAAGTACAGGTTCATCAGGATGTAGACCAGCTTTATGAACAGCCACTCCAGCAGGAAACCAGGCGAGTAGGCGAGGTCATAGCCCGCCACGAGGTTGGCGAGCCAGGTCACCACCAGCACGTTCACCAGCTGCAGCAGCACCAGTAGCACCAGCGACGCCAGGTCGATGCGGTTCCAGGGGCGGATGATCCGGCGCAGCGGCAACAACAGGGGATCGGTGGCCTTCATCATGGCCTTGGCCATGGGGTTGTAGAAGTCAGCCCGCACCTGCTGCATCAGAAAGCGCAGAAGCACCGCGGCGGTATATAGGCCGAGCACGGTGTTGATGATGAACACCAGGGCATGCACCAGATTCTCGGTCATGACTTGTCCTCGCCTGCTTCACGTGCCAATTGCCGGCCGCGGTCGCGGGCGGCGTTGAGAGCCTGTTTCACCAGGGCTGCGAACTTCCCATCCTCGAAGGCCTTGAGCGCCGCGGCGGTGGTGCCGTTGGGGGAGGTGACGTTGCGGCGCAGGTCCGCCGGCGCCTCGCCGGATTCCAGGGCCATGCGCGCGGAGCCCAGGGCCGTCTGCAGGGTGAGGGCGCGGGCGGTCTCAGCCGGGAGGCCAAGTTCCAGCGCTGCTGCCTCCATGCACTCCATCAATAGGAAGAAGTAGGCGGGGCCGCTGCCCGAGAGGGCCGTGACTGCGTCCATCAGGGATTCGTCCTCTATCCATAGGGCCGTGCCCACCGCTTCCATGAGCGTCTGAGCTGTGGCGCGCTGTTCCGCGCTCACTTTAGGCGTGGCGTAGAGGCCAGCCGCACCGGCACCGAGCAGGGCCGGGGTATTGGGCATGACCCGCACGATGGCATTGCCACCACCCAACCAGCGGTCGAGGTCTGCGCTGGTCACGCCAGCGGCGATGGAGACGATGAGGGGTCGGCGCGCTTGCAGGGCGGTGGCCACGGCCTTGGCCGCGGCCTGCATCACCTGGGGTTTCACGGCGAATACCAGGACGTCGGCGTCCTGGGCTGCTGCCGCGCCATCGGCGCTCATGCGCACCGGGAAGCGTTTGGCGATGAGCGCGCGCTGTTCCGCATTGGGTTCGGAGACGCTGAGACGGCCAGGCTTGCAGCCCTTATCTATGAGCCCGCCCACCAGGCTGCGCGCCATGTTGCCGCCGCCGATGAAGGCGATACGAAGATCGTCAAGCAAGTGATGTCTCCCTCAAGACATATCCAATCATACGTCACGCCTTCGGCGGACGTGCGCCGAATATAGCCGTTCCTATGCGAACGATCGTGGCGCCTTCCATCACTGCAGCTTCGAGATCATCCGACATGCCCATGGACAGCGTGTCTACGTCGTGACCTCGTCGCTTCAGGTCTTCCAACAATCCCCGCATCACGCGGAACGGAGGCCGTTGGGCCTCGAAGTCTTCGGCGGGCGCCGGGATGGCCATGAGGCCGCGCAGCGTGAGACGCGGGAACACCGCGATTGCATCCGCCAGGGCCGCGACCCGCTCTGGCATCACGCCGCCCTTGCTGGATTCATCCGATACGTTCACCTGCAGGCAGACTTGCAGGGGCGGCAGTCCGTCCGGGCGTTGATCCGAGAGGCGCCGCGCGATGCTGTCCCGGTCCAGGGTGTGCATCCACTGGAAGCGTGTCGCCACCTCGCGGCTCTTGTTGGATTGTAGGGCGCCGATGAAATGCCAGAGCGCGGGACGCCCCGCAAAGGCGTCGAGTTTGGGGGTGGCGTCCTGCAGGTAGCTCTCGCCGAAATCCACCTGGCCCGCAGTCCAAGCGGACTCCACCGCGGCCACTGGCTGAGTCTTGCTCACCGCCATGAGCCGCACGGCCTTGGGGTCGCGCCCGGCGCGCACCGCGGCCTCCGCGATACGCGTCTGCACCGCCGCCAGGTTGCGGGCTATGTGGTCCAGGGGGAGGCTCATGGGGGCGGGCTGGATATGCCTATTTATGCAAAACGACTCCGTTATACTCTAGCCCACCTGCCCGGAGCCCATGGCCCGGCGGGGGTCCAGGGGGTAAAAACGGTACCAGGGGAGAGACATGGCAGCCGACATCTCGCAACTGCTCGCCTTCGGCGTCAAGAATAAGGCTTCCGACCTGCACCTGTCCGCGGGCGTGCCCCCCATGATCCGCGTGGACGGCGACGTGCGCCGCATCAACATGCCGCCGCTGGAGCACAAGGACGTACACGACATGGTGTACGACATCATGAACGACAAGCAGCGCAAGGACTACGAGGAATTCCTCGAGTGCGACTTCTCGTTCGAGATCCCCAACCTGGCGCGGTTCCGCGTCAACGCCTTCAACCAGAACCGGGGCTCCGCCGCCGTGTTCCGTACCATCCCGTCCAAGATCCTCTCGCTGGAGGACCTGGGTGCACCGAACATCTTCAAGGAGATCGCGGATAACCCGCGCGGCATCGTGCTGGTGACCGGGCCCACGGGCTCCGGCAAGTCCACCACCCTCGCCGGCATGATCAACTACAAGAACGAGAGCGAGTTCGGCCACATCCTCACCATCGAGGACCCGATCGAGTTCGTGCACGAATCCAAGAAGTGCCTCATCAACCAGCGCGAGGTGCATCGTGACACCTTGGGTTTCAGCGAAGCACTGCGCTCGGCCCTGCGAGAAGACCCGGACGTGATCCTGGTGGGTGAGATGCGCGACCTCGAGACCATCCGCCTGGCGCTGTCAGGCGCCGAGACCGGTCACTTGGTGTTCGGTACGCTGCATACCAGTTCCGCTGCCAAGACCATCGACCGTATCGTGGATGTGTTCCCGGCGGCCGAGAAGGACATGGTGCGGTCCATGATCTCGGAGTCGCTGCGCGCGGTGATCTCGCAGTCCTTGCTGAAGAAGATCGGCGGCGGCCGTGCCGCAGCCCACGAGATCATGATCGGCACGGGCGCCATCCGTAACCTGATCCGCGAGAACAAGATCGCGCAGATGTACTCGGCGATCCAGACCGGCCAGCAGCACGGCATGCAGACCCTGGACCAGTGCCTGCAGGACCTGGTGCGCAAGGGCATCGTCACCAAGGAAGAGGCGCGCAACAAGGCGACTCAGAAAGAGCTGTTTTCTTAAGCGCACCCTTACGGGGAGGCGTGGAGCGCTAGATGGAAAGAGACCAAGCTATAAAGTTCATGCAGGACCTGTTGCGGGCCATGATCGCCCGCAAAGGCTCCGACCTGTTCATCACCTCCGGCTTCCCGCCGGCCATGAAGGTGGACGGCCAGATCACGCCTATCACCGACAAGCCGCTCACCCCGGACCAGAGCGCCATGCTGGTGCGCGCCATCATGAACGACCGGCAGACCAAGGAGTTCGACGCCTCCAAGGAATGCAACTTCGCTATCAACCCGCCGGGCATCGGCCGGTTCCGCGTCAACGCTTTCGTGCAGCAGGGCCGCGCTGGCGCGGTGCTGCGTACCATCACCACCGAGATCCCCGACTTCGACAAGATGGGCCTGCCGCCCGTGTTGAAGGAAGTGGTCATGTCCAAGCG
>DASYCJ010000035.1:0-15629 GCA_036500225.1 Gammaproteobacteria bacterium | reverse complement strand
GGCCCCAAGCGCCTCGTGGCGGCGCCTTCCGATGTGCCGCACCTGCCGAAGATCGACGTGCTGCTCATCTCCCACAACCACTACGATCATCTGGACGCGCCTACGGTACGCGCCCTGCTGCGCGCCAATCCCGCCATGGTCTGCTATGTGCCGCTCGGCCTAAAGCCCTGGTTCGAGAAGCGCGGCGCCCTGCATGTCCATGAACTGGGTTGGTGGCAGAACCACGGCCACAAAGAACTCGATATCCACTGCGTCCCCGCACAGCATTGGAGCGCTCGCAGCCTCCTCGATCGCAACAAGACCCTCTGGTGCGGCTGGGTGATGAAAGGCCATGGCCTTAACTTCTATTTCTCCGGCGACACCGGCTACTCGCCGCATCTGCAGGAGATTGCGGGCCGCTTAGGGCCACCGGATCTCGCGGCTCTGCCCATCGGAGCCTACGAACCCCGTTGGTTCATGCGCACACAGCACGTGAACCCGCCTGAAGCGGTGCAACTGCATCGCGAACTTAAGGTGCGTAATTCCCTCGCCATCCACTGGGGCACCTTTGAACTCGCCGATGACAGCCTCGATGCACCCATAGTTGCCTTGCAGCAGGCGCTGCGGCAAAGTGACCTGCATGAACAGGATTTCTGGGTCATACGTCAGGGCGACTCCCGCCTACTCCATCGCTGAGATACCCATGGCCGGTTATTCAGGTACGCCCCTTGCGAAGAAGCTTGGCATCAAGGTCGGCAGCCGCGTCTGGGCGCCCCGCGCACCGAAGGGTTACAAGAAATTATTGTCACCTTTGCCTGAGGACGTAAGCTTCCTGATCCGTGCCGGCCATGAACTCGACATCATCCATCTCTTCACCAAGAGCCGCCGCGAGCTCGCCTCCACCCTCCCCGGTCTCATACCACGCATCAACCGCGACGGCGCCATCTGGATCTCCTGGCCCAAGAAGACCTCTAAGGTGGAGACCGATGTCACCGAAGACCTCATCCGCACTCTGGCGCTGCCCCTGCGGCTCGTGGACGTGAAGGTCTGTACCGTGGATGAGACCTGGTCCGGTCTGAAGCTCGTCATTCGCAAGCAACACCGCTAGAGTCCCGCTGCCCGCGAGAGGGACCAATCCAGTCCATCGTTTAGCATGCGTTTACTCCGGGTCGATTAAGGTATTTCCCCGGCCCACATGGGGCGTTTACCGGAGTGACGATGCAGACCCATACACAGTCCAATAGTGCACCGGCACGAGAACGGCTGCCGCTGGCCCAGGTGGAAGTGCTAATGCTCTTCGCCGATCCTGGAGAGTTTGCAGCTCGAAGTGCACGGCGGAGATTTCGAGAGGATGCTGCCCGAGAGCATCGTGGAAAAAGCTCACCGGCTACGTCCTAGACGACAGCTGATTATCAGATAACAGCGGAGGATCTAAAGATGTCTCAGGCACAGGAGGTGTCCGCCATGTGTTTCGCAGGTATCGAAGGTGATGTTAAGGATCTCGTCTTGAAGGTCGCCGCCAAGGCCGACGTCAAGGTGGTGGATGCCCGCATCGATCATGGGCACCTGCGGGTGCTGGTCGAGAATCGAGGCTGGGTCCGTTCCACAGACCTCTTGGAACATTCCGAGTCAGACGACGATATGACCACGCAACCGGTCATCCGCCATATACCGGCCATCCCGGCCTATCTGGCTCCCGGTCGTTAATATTTCTGTTCCGAGCGTCCGGCCATGGATGGCCGGACGCGATCTTTGTCGGCGCGCTGCCGGCATTCAATTCCCAGCTTCCACCAGACCGCACCCTCCTGCTTCCGTCTCCTGCTTCCGTGAGCAGGTGCGCTGCGCCTCTTTTACGTAAGCACCGTTCGCGTCCGCCTGATCGATCGCGCTGGATGTGCGGGCTGGTAGCCACACCAGGGACGGGTATCACTCGCTTGATCGAAAAAAAATAGAAATGATGGTGCCGACAGAGGGAATCGAACCCCCGACCCACGCATTACGAATGCGTTGCTCTACCAACTGAGCTACGTCGGCACACTTTTGACTTGTCTTCCGCCCCAGGAGGACGGACTTTGAGGGAGCGGATTATAAGGTAAGGAGACCTAAGCCCACCAGCCGCCCGTCAACCCCGGCGCTTGCGGACCCGCATGATGACTTCGATGCCGTCCGGTTGCATGCCTTCCGGCAAGCTCGGCAGCTTGGAGAACGCCACCTCATGGGAGGGGATGTCCTGCAGCTCACCGCTGTCCACGTTGTAGATGTGGTGATGCGAACCGGTGGTGGAATCATAGAAGACCCGGGCCGGGTCCACGATCACTTCCCGCACCAGGCCCTTCTCGGAGAAGAGCTTCAGCGTGTTGTAGACCGTGGCCTTTGAGACCTTCGGGCTCTCGCCGCGGTTCACCGCCGCCATGATCTGGTCGGCAGACATATGCTGCGCACGACGGAACAGCACCTCGGCGATCTCCAGACGCTGCGGCGTGGGAATCACGCCATGCTTCTTGAGATGGCTCTCAAGCGCGGGGCCGTTGAGTGGGCGGTGTGTATCCTGCATAGTTGTAATTATATGCTCAAAAAATACTCAGGTCCACGCGCTCAGCGGTCGGGGCGGTACGGCGCGGGATCCAGTATCGGTGCGCGTCCTGCCATGAGGTCCGCAAGCAGTCGCGCCGAACCCGGCGCCAGGGTTATACCGTTCGCGTAGTGTCCCGTGTTGAACCACAGTCCCGGCAGTTTCGGATGCGGACCGATATAAGGCACGCCTTCCGGTGAACCGGGGCGGATGCCGCTCCACTGCCGTGCCGGTGTCGCGCCCTTCAGCACCGGCAAGAGGTCCCCTGCGACGCGTGTCAATTCTTCCCGCGCCTCGGCGGTGATGTCCTTGTCGAAACCCACGTGTTCCCGGGTGCTGCCCACCAGGATCTCGCCACCTCGCCGCGCCAGTAGATAATGTTCGCCTTCACAGAGCACGCGGCCCAGGAGGCCCGGCGGTCCGCGGAACTGGATGATCTGCCCCCGCACCGGTTCCACCGGCACGCGCACGCCCACGGTCTCCGCGAGTCCGTTGCTCCAGGCACCGGCCGCGATCACCACGTGGTCCGCGTGCAACTCACCGGACTCGGTGCGCACGCCTTGTATCTTGCCGCCCTTCTCTATCAGCCCCGTGACCGTGGTTTCTTCCTTGATGGGGATGCCTTCGTTCAACATCGCCTCGCGCAGTGCGCGCAGGAAGCGGGAGATGTGCAGGTGCGCGATGCCAGGCAGGAAGATCGCCGGCCGCGCGTGGTCCGCCAACGCTGGTTCCTGGCGCCGCACTTCATGGGCTTCCAGGAAATCGATGGCACGGCCGGTAGTCTGGGCCCAGGCCAGGGCCGCATCGGTCTCTTTGAGGTCGAAGCAGAGCAAGCCACTCGGCGTCCATTCGGGATCGATGCCACTGGCGCGACGCACGTCGTCTGCCAACATCGCATAAGAAGACTGGCTCCAGCGCGAGAGCAGCGCCAGGGGTTTCGGCGAACGCCATGGGAAGAGCGTGGAGAGGATGCCGGCAGCAGCGCGTGAGGCCTCGCGGCCAGTAAGCCCGCGTTCCACCACGGTCACCCCGAAACCGGCACGGTTCAGCTCGCGGGCGGCCAATAGGCCCACCACTCCGGCACCGACGACGATGACGTCTTGCTTGCGATTCATCTAAGATCGCATCCCCAAAGAAAGCCTAGAGTCCCCGGCCAAAGTATATATAAAAAGACGGGCGGCTTCGGTGAGAGGCGGGACAGCGGGGTTCCAGGCGGGGGTCAGGTCCGGCTCATAGGCCGGAGCACCTTGGGCAGCGCGAATTCCACGTTCTCCGGGATACCCTCGGTCTCGAGAGCCGCGTGGCCGCCCCACTGCTTCAGGCGCTCCACCACCTGCTGCACCAGCACTTCCGGAGCCGAGGCGCCGGCAGTGACTGCAACCGCCTGCTTGCCATCGAACCATCCGCGCTGCATGTCGTCAGGGCCGTCGATCAGATAGGCCGCGGCACCCTCGCTCTCCGCGAGTTCCCGCAGGCGGTTGGAGTTGGAGCTGTTGCGCGAGCCCACCACCAGCATCACCTGGCAACGGCGCGCCAGGCGCCGCACCGCATCCTGCCGGTTCTGGGTGGCGTAGCAGATGTCATCCTTGCGAGGTCCATGGATCGCCGGGAACCGGATCCGCAGCGCATCGATAACTCGCGCCGTGTCGTCCATCGAAAGCGTGGTCTGGGTCACGAAGGCGACTTTGGCCGTATCGCGGAAGTTGAGTTTCTCCACGTCCGCCGGCGTCTCGACGAGATGGATCGCTCCGCCGAAGCCGCTATCAAACTGGCCCATGGTGCCTTCCACTTCCGGATGCCCGGCGTGGCCGATCAGCACCACGTCCAGCCCATCGCGGGCATAGCGGCTCACTTCCATATGCACCTTGGTCACCAGCGGACAGGTGGCATCGAATACCTGCAGGCCGCGACGCTCTGCTTCGCCACGCACTGCCTTGGACACACCGTGGGCGCTGAAGATCACGATGCCTCTGTCCGGCACCTGGTCCAGCTCATCCACGAACACGGCGCCGAGTTTGCGCAGCCGTTCCACTACATGGCGGTTGTGCACCACCTCGTGGCGGACGTGGATGGGCGCGCCATAGAGTTCGATGGCTCGTTCCACGATCTCGATGGCCCGGTCGACACCGGCGCAGAAACCGCGGGGATTGGCGAGAAGGATTTCCATCTAGAAGACTATTTTACCGCCCTGATGCGTCGCTGCAGGAACACACCATCGAGGATGAGCATGAGGGCACCCACCGTGATGGCGGAATCCGCCACGTTGAAGGCCGGGAAGAACCAGCCAGCCCAGTGGAACTGCAGAAAATCCACCACATAGCCGTTCACGAGGCGGTCCCAGACGTTACCCACGGCACCGCCCGCCACCAGGGCCAGGCCCGCCGCGACCCAATGGCCCGTGCTGGCCGTCATGCGGGCGAGCCACACCACGATCAGCACCATGATGACCAGCGCCAGCGCCACGAAGAACCAACGCTGCCAGCCGGGCTGCCCCGCCAGCATGCTGAACGCGGCACCAGTGTTGTGCAGCAACGCGAAGTTGAAAACCGGCAGCACATAGATCGTCTGGTACACATGCATGTGCGTGGCCACGAACCATTTGCTGAGCTGGTCCAGGATCACGATGGCAAGGGATAGTCCGAGCCACGCGGATTTTCCAGGAAGCTTGATCATCTAGGTACTCTTAAGCAAATTTACGGATTTCACCGGAGCCCGCGACATTCGTGACACAGCGGGCGCAGAGTTCCGGATGGTTCTTGTCGCTGCCCACATCCTCACGGTGGTGCCAGCAGCGCACGCACTTCACATGTTCCGAGGCCTTGGCCTTGACCCACAGGCCCGATACTTCTTCACCGGGCAGTGCATCTTTCGGTCGATTCTCATCACCGTGCACCCGGGCATAGGAGGTGATGAGCGCGAAATGCAACTCGTCGCCCAAGCTCCCCAGGGCCTGGGCAAGCTCCGGCTCACAATAGAGGTCAACTTCGGAGTCCAGGGAAGAGCCTATCTTGCCCTCTACCCGTAGTTTCTCCAGTTCCTTGCGCACTGCTTCCCGCACCGAGAGCACTTGCTGCCAGAGCCGCATGTCGGTCTTGCCACCTTCCGGCATGGCATACCAGGTGGCCAGGAACACCGAGTCCTCATGCTTGCCCGGCAGGAAATGCCAGATCTCCTCGGCAGTGAAGCTTAAGATCGGCGCCAGCCAGCGCACCATGGCTTCCGCCACGTGATGCAACGCAGTCTGGCAGGAACGGCGTGCCACGCTGTCGGCTTGCGTGGTGTATTCCCGGTCCTTGATCACGTCCAGGTAGAAACTCGAGAGATCCACCACGCAGAAACCGTAGATCTTCTGATAGATGAGATGGAACTGATAATCCAGATAGGCCTGCTGGATCTCCTTCTGTAACTGCCGCGCCCGCTCCACCAACCACAGATCCAGGGCCAGCATCTTCGCGGTTGGCAACGCATGCTGGGCCGGGTCGAAGTCGTACAGGTTCGCCAATAGATAACGCACAGTGTTGCGCATCTTCCGATAGGCTTCAGCATTGTGCTTCAGGATGTTGTCGGAGACCGTGAGCTCACCACTGTAGTCGGTGGAAGCCACCCAAAGGCGCAGCACGTCCGCACCCAGGTTGCCGATGACCTTCTGCGGCACGATGACGTTGCCGACTGACTTGGACATCTTGCGGCCCTGTTCATCCACCGTGAAACCGTGGGTCAGCACATCTTTATAAGGGGCCTTGCCGCGGATGGCCACGGAAGTGAGCAGCGATGACTGGAACCAACCGCGATGCTGGTCCGAGCCTTCCAGGTAGAGGTCCGCGCGGTCATTCTCGGCGATACCTAGGCGCTTCTCGCCCACGCAGTAATGCACCACGCCAGAGTCGAACCACACATCCAGGATGTCCTTGACCTTGTCATAGTCCTTGGCCTCGTCACCCAGGAAGTCCTGGCCTTCGCGGCTGAACCAGAAGTCCACACCCTCGCTTTCCACGCCCTTGGCTACGGTCTCGAGCAGCTCCGCGGTGCGTGGATGCAGTTCGCCCGTCTGCTTGTGGACGAACAGCGCGATGGGCACGCCCCAGGTGCGTTGGCGGGAGATGCACCAGTCCGGCCGATTACCCACCATGGCCTCGATGCGGTTCTGACCCCAGTCCGGGATCCACTTCACTTTCTTGATCTCTTCCATCGCATGCCGGCGCAGGCCATTCTGGTCCATGCCGATGAACCATTGAGGTGTGGCGCGGAAGATCACCGGCGTCTTATGGCGCCAGCAATGGGGATAGCTGTGACGGAAGGGTTCGTGGTGCAGCAGCATGCCGTGGTCACGCAGCACCTGCACGATATGGTCGTTGGCCTTGAAAACGTGCTCGCCGGCGAACATCGGCGTGTTCGGCAGATAGACACCATTGCCGTCCACCGGGTTGTCGATCTTGAGCTTGTACTGCACGCCCAGGCCGAAGTCTTCCACGCCGTGGCCCGGCGCCGTGTGCACCGCTCCGGTGCCCGCGTCCAGGGTCACGTGATCGCCCAGCACCAGAGGCACTTGCCGATCGTAGAACGGGTGTTTGACCAGCAGGCCTTCGAGGTCCTTGCCGGCGGCACGGCCCACGATCTTGTAACCGGGGGCACCCCAACGCTTGAGCACCGTCTCCACCATCGGCTCGGCCAAGAGCACCCGCTCGGTACCGATGTCCTTCTCGAACTCCGCCAGCGCATAGGGGAGCTCGGCGCCCAGAGCCACCGCCTGGTTCGCCGGCAGGGTCCACGGCGTAGTGGTCCAGATGGCCACTGACAGGGGCCCCGTACCGCCTTGGCTGCCCAGCGCCTTGTTGAAGGCCGCCGCATCCACCACCGGGAAACGCACGTCGATGGCAGGCGAGGTCTTGTCCTCGTATTCCACCTCCGCTTCCGCCAGTGCCGAGGCGCAGTCCAGGCACCAGTACACCGGCTTCAGACCCTTATATAGATGTCCGCGCTTGATCACGTCCGAGAGGGCCCGGAGTTGGTCAGCCTCGTACTGGAAACTCATGGTCAGGTAAGGCTTGTCCCAGTCGCCCAGGATGCCCAGGCGCTTGAAGTCCTCCCGCTGCTTCGCCACCTGCTCCTTCGCGTAGTCGCGACAGGCGGTACGGAAGGTCTTGGCGTCCACCTTCTGGCCCGCCTTGCCCACCTTCTTCTCTACCTGCAACTCGATGGGCAGGCCGTGGCAATCCCAACCCGGCACGTAAGGGGCGTCGAAGCCGGCCAGGCTGCGGGACTTCACCACCACGTCCTTCAGCACCTTGTTTACCGCATGGCCCAAGTGGATATCGCCATTGGCGTATGGGGGGCCATCCTGCAGGATGTAGCGCGGCTTGCCCGCCCGTTCCTTGCGGATGCGGGCATACAGGTCCTCATCGGCCCAGCGCTTCAGCCACTCTGGCTCCCGCCCAGGCAGGTTGGCCTTCATGGGGAAGTCCGTACGGGGCAGGTTCAGGGTGCTTTTATAGTCGATCGTGTTGTCGGTCTTGTTGTCCATCAGCTCGTTCTTGCGTTTTGCTTCAGCCACGCGCGCGCGGCGGTCACGTCTTCATGCATCTGTGCGCTCAATGCGTCCAGACTATCAAAGTGCCGGTCTTCCCGCAGACGATGCAGGAATCGCACTTCCACCCGGCGGCCGTACAGGTCGCCGTCGTATCCAGGCAGGTGCGCTTCCACCACCCAATGTTCGCCGCCCACCGCCGGACGCTTACCTATATAAGCAGCTGCATCCTGGGGTCCACCGGGGATGCCGTGCACCCGCGCCGCGAAGATCCCGCTTAAGGGCGGCGTCTTGCGCTTCAAAGCCAGGTTCAGGGTCGGAAATCCCAGCGTCCGTCCCAGCCGTTCGCCGTGCATCACCCGACCTGTCAGTCCATAGGGCCGGCCCAATAACTCGGCCGCTGCCGCTAATTGGCCCTCCATCAGAAGAGCCCGGACCCGGGTACTGCTCACCCGCTCACCCAGAGCCGCCAGCGAGGTGGTGCTCGTCACACCGAAACCCGCGGCGGAGCCGGCCCATCTCAGGAACCTGAAATCCCCGTGTCGGTCCTTGCCGAAACGGAAATCGTCTCCCACCGTCAGATGCCGTATGCCTAAGCCTCTGGTCAGCACCTGGGCCACGAAATCCCCGGCCGGCATCTCGGCGAGTGCGCGGTCGAACCGCAGGCACAACACCCGGTCCACACCCGCGGCTTCGATCAGCGGCCATTTCTCCATGAACCGCGTCAGCCGCAACGGCGCCTTGTCCGGCACCAGGAATTCCTGAGGCATGGGCTCGAACAGTATCAAGGTCGAAGGCAGCCGCGCTTCTTCAGCTCGGGCCTTGAGGTCCTTCAACACCGCCTGGTGCCCGAGATGCACGCCGTCGAAGTTGCCGATGCTCGCCACGGTGCCCTGACCGGGCGCCTTGAGATTCGCGAGCCCTCGTATCAGTTTCATCCGGCTCACACCGGCGTCGCGCCGCTCGGCAGCTGCGTCCCCTTCACCCGCAAGTCGCCGATGCGGAAGCCCGTGGCGAAGAGGGTGCCGAAATACACTGCGAAGGCCGCGCCGATCCAAGCGGCCAGCATGAGCATCCGGTGCAAGGCACTACGCTGCTCCCAGTCCTGCAAGTGGCCACTGAAGAAGAACAGCATGGCGCCCATCACCAGGTTCGCGAGCAATACCCGTATCAAGAGCTTCTTCCAGCCCCCGGTAGGCGTATAAGCCCCGGACTTGCGCAGACCGTGATAGAGCTGGGCTGCATTCACGAAGGAAGCCAGCGATGTGGAGAGCGCCAGACCCGCGTGGGGCGCCAGCCAGCCTGCTCGCGCCCAGGGGATGGTGATGACCAGGTTGAAGAACAGGTTTGCGGCCACCGCCACCACCGCGGTGCGGAATGGCGTCTTGCTGTCATGGCGGGCGTAATACGCCGGCAGCAGGATCTTCACCATGGTGAAGCTCAAGAGGCCCATCGAATAGGTCGTGAGTGCCCAGGTCACCATCAAGGTGTCGTGGGTGCTGAAGGCGCCGTAGTTGAACAGGGTTGCGATCAAGGGACCCGAAAACACCAGGAGACCCATGGCCGCCGGCAGCACCACCACCGCCGTGATGCGGAAGGCCCAATCCAGGGTCGCCGAGAAGCCTGCGGTGTTCTTCAGCGCATGATGCTGGGCGAGGGTCGTCAGCAATACCGTGCCGAGGGCGATGGAAAATATCCCCAGCGGGAACTCCATCATCCGGTCCGCGTAATAGAGCCAGCTCACGCTGCCCGTCGCCAGGAACGAGGCGATCAGCGAATCCACTAACAGGTTCACCTGCGCCACCGAGGAGCTGAACACCGTCGGCAGCATCAGCTTCATGATGCGGGTCACCGCCTCGCTCTTCTGGCCCAGGCGCGGCCGTGGCAGCAGTTTAATCTGCGCCAGGAACGGCAGCTGGAAGGTGAGCTGGATGATGCCCGCCACGAACATACCCCAGGCCATAGCCATGCCCGGCTCTGCCAGGTGGGGTGACAGGTACACCACCGACAGGATCATGCAGATGTTGAGCAGCACCGGGGTGAAGGACTGCACCCAGAAACGGCTATAGGTGTTGAGGATGCCCCCCGCCATAGCGGTGAGGGAGATGAACATCAGGTACGGGAACGTGACCCGCAGCATCTTCACCGAGAGTTCGTACTTGTCCGGGTAGTTGCTGAAACCCGGCGCGAATATCCACATCACCACCGGCGCACCCAGGACACCGATGGCGGTCACGATGAAGAGCACGAGGCCGAGGCTGCCGGCCACCTGGTCCGTGAGGAGCTTCACCTCCTCGTGCTTGCGGGTGACCTTGTACTCGGACAGCACCGGCACGAAGGCCAGTGAGAACGCCCCCTCGCCGAAGGTGCGGCGCCCGAAGTTGGGGATCTTGCTGGCCATGGTGAAGGCATCCATGGCCATCCCGGCGCCGAAATAGCGGGCCAACACCACGTCCCGGGCGAACCCCAGGATGCGGGAAATTAAGGTCATCCCCCCCACCAGGGAGGTGGCCTTGAACAGATGGCGGGACATGGCTTTCGGGACCCTGGGGACGTAGCGGCGTGACGGCCCGTCATGATACCGACCAGGGGGCCCTGAGACCATGCCGCAGGGCCGAAAAAGCAGGCTAGGCAGGGGCTTAGGCGCGGTTTCGTTGCGAAAACCGCCCGGAATCCGTATAGTACGCACCCTTTCGTGGCCTCGGACCTGTCCGGCGCCGACCTTAAGTCTCAGGAGCAGTACTTTGGCTAATACGAAGCAAGCTAAGAAGCGCGCCCGCCAGGCGATCGCGCACCGCGACCACAATGCCACCATGCGTTCCATGGTGCGCAGCTACATCAAGAAGGTCGTGAAGGCCATCAGCGAAGGCAAGAAGGCTGAAGCCGAGACCGCCTACAAGGAAGCCGTGCCGGTCATCGACCGTATGGCCGATAAGGGCTTGCTGCACCGCAACAAGGCCGCTCGCCACAAGAGCCGCCTGAACGCGCACATCAAAGAGATGAAGGCCTAAGCGCTTCGCATCCAAGCTTGAAAGAGAAAGCCGGCTCAAGAGCCGGCTTTCTTGTTTTGGGGCCTTGGTGAAGACGGGCGGCCTCGAGAGCCCCCGTCCACTTAGACCGGCCTTTATGGATGGAAGGCCTTGATCAGGTTCGCCACGTCGGGAACGCCGACGCCGGAACCCAGGTCATAGCCCCGCTGCCCCTGGTAGAACCAGTTGTCGCCCGCGGTGATGTCCCGCAACGGCGCCTTCTTGCCGTTGTAGGCCGCACCGAAGCGCACCAGGTCATACAGGGCGAAGTTCAACAGGCCCACGCGGCCGTGCACCGACTGGTCCAAGAGCGCGGTCATCCCGTTCAACTGCGGCGCCACGAAACTGGTGCCGCCGATGAAACTCAACACCTCGAAGCCGTTCTTGTCCGAGGTATAGGGGATGATGTAACCCGTGTCCGGGTCGCCGTTGAAGGACACATCCGGCACGTTACGGCCGAAGTAATGGCCCGGCAACGTGATCTCGGTCTCCGGCGGAGTCTGGGTGTTGTCCACCAGCGACTGGTTCGGCTGGCTCGCCTGCACCCCTGGCAGCAGGATCTGATAGAGCGGCGTGTGGAAGAACACGCTCACGCCGCCGCCACCACCACCCGGGAAGATGCCGCAGCTCACCGGATCGAGTCCGAGTTCAGCGCATACGCCATCGAGATAATCCCAGCCCCACACCTGCTCCTGGTTGATGCTCACCGTGCCCAGGCTGCCGAAGTCCTGCATGCCCGGCAGCGTGGTACCGCCGGCGGAGGTGATGAACGGCTCGCTCGAGGGGTTATCCACCGACAATACCTCGGAGAAGTCCGGCTGCGGGAAGACCCTGCTGGCATCGAAGGCGCCGTCGTCACCCGCCGACGAGAACATGCTCTGGCCCTGCAAGGCGGCCTGGATGAACAGGTCATTCATCACCGCCAACTCGGTCTGGGTGCGGTTGCTGTTGGGATTGGTCACGTCCGTCTGGCTCGCGAACACTTCCCAGGAACCCCAGCTGCAGGAGATCGTGTCAGCACGGTTGCTGTCGATAGCCTGGGCGAAGGCGTCTACGAAACCCTGGTCGGTGTTGGGTGCCTGATAGACGATGACGTTGGCGCCCGGCGCGATACCGCCAGACTGTTCCACATCGAGGGTGGTCTCATCGGAACCCGAAGCGTCGCTGGGAACGCCCGGGCCGCCATCGATGTCCACGACTTTGATGCGGTTCGGGTTCACCGTGAGCCCCAGCTCGTTCCAATAGGTGAAAGCGTCGCTCGGCGTGAACGCCGCCAGGGTCACGATGCCGAGGGTCTGGTGCTGACCCTGGATGCCCTTGCTGTAAACCGGCGTCACATCGTAGTACTGGGCAAAATCCGTCACCGTCCAGAGCCCCGGCTGATCCGGGGTGTTCGGCGCACCCGCTGCCGGCGCTCCGGCCTTCGGCATCAGGTGTTGGCGCAGCACATCCGGCAAACGCTGCATGTGGGGGCTGAAGCGCGGCCGGCTATCCAGACCGAGGACGCCCTGGACGCTGGCGGTCAGGCTCGAAGGCAGCTTCGGCGCCACGGTCGGCGCGTGGAAACTATAGCCCCGGGCCGAACCATGGGCCGGCACCGCGAAGCTGTGCAGGTTCACGCTGAAGGCCTTCTCGATCGCACTCTGGCTGCCGCTCACTTCCAGCAGGCCGCTGCTCACACGCGTAACCTTGAGGCCCCTCGACTCGAACTCACGGGTCACCTTCGTCACCGTCGTCGATGTCGGGGCAAAGCGGGCCTGGAACTGCTGGGTGCTGAGGAACTGGTGATATTGCGGGCTGCCGTCGGTGTAGAGCTTCTGCATCAAGCTCGTCATCTCGTCGCTGTTGCGCAGCTTGAGAGCCACAGTCACTGAGACGTCCGCCTCATGTGCCGTGCCGAGATCCATGGCCTTGGGCGTCTCATGGGTGGGATAAGGCGCCGCCCCCGCGGCTGCCGTGATGAAGACCGACGCCAGCGCGACGGCGAGTGCCTGCTTACGTAAGGTGTGCATATGTCTAACCTGCCTTTTGTTGGACGAACGTTCCTTGATCGTGCTGACGGTGGGGTGAATCCACTATCGAAGCCAAGCGTGTTTACTCGGCGTGGATTCAGACTGTCAAGGGGCAGGCG
Organism: Gammaproteobacteria bacterium; assembly: GCA_036500225.1. Taxonomy (GTDB): domain Bacteria; phylum Pseudomonadota; class Gammaproteobacteria; order Natronospirales; family REEB76; genus DASUBN01. Next base: position 2,394 of record DASYCJ010000035.1, on the reverse strand, counting down.
CACAGCGCGGCTTACAGGCGCAGGTATGAAATACGCATTGCGATTCATGCGCAGGTGACAATATGTGTGAGAAAAAAATTCCGAATAAACTGCGGAAAACCGGCATCGCGCCGATTCATTCTTCTGAAAAATCTCCGGAAATCTCGCCGGCGAAAGCCGGTGCCGCGACCCCGATCTCTTCCAGCCGTTCCATGATCTTCTGGCAGAGTTCCTGGGTGCCGTCGCCGGAGATACCGGAGATGCGGAACACCGCCCCCTTCCACTTCAAGCCTTTCACGATAGCCTTGCAGCGCGCGTCCCGCTCATCGGCAGGTAACAGGTCCAATTTGTTCAGCACCAGCCAGCGTTCCCGTTCCGCCAGTTCCGGGCTGAATTTCTCCAACTCGTTGATGATCGCTTTCGCATCCACCACTGGGTCGCCGCTGCCCTCGTAGGGCGCCACGTCCACCAAGTGCAGCAAGATGCGTGTGCGCTGCAGATGCTTCAGGAAACGGATGCCGAGACCTGCACCCTCTGCCGCGCCTTCAATCAGCCCCGGTACGTCCGCCATCACGAAGCTGCGGTGCTGCCCCACCGATACCACCCCTAAGTTGGGGTGCAGGGTGGTGAAGGGATAATCGGCCACCTTGGGGCGAGCTGCCGAGACCGAACGGATCAGCGTGGATTTGCCCGCGTTCGGTAGTCCCAAGAGGCCCACGTCCGCCAGCACCTTCAACTCCAGCTTCAGGGTGCGGCGCTCGCCAGGGGAGCCGGGGCTGGTCTGGCGCGGTGCCCGGTTCACGCTGCTCTTGAAACGCGCATTGCCGAGGCCGTGGAAACCGCCCTGGGCCACCTTGAGGCGCTCGCCCAGCTTCACCAGATCGCCCAGCTGTTCATGGGTGTCCGCATCGAACACTAGGGTGCCGATGGGCACCGGCACCACCATGTCTTCGCCGCCGCGTCCGGTCATGTCCCGGCTCTGACCCTTCTGGCCGTGCTGGGCTTCATAGGTACGGGTGTTGCGGAAGTCCGCCAGGGTATTGAGTCCCAGGGTCGCTTCCAGCCAGATGCTGCCACCATCACCGCCGTCGCCACCGTCCGGCCCACCCATGGGGATGAACTTCTCGCGGCGGAAACTCACGACGCCGTTACCGCCGTTGCCGGCGATGACTTTGATAGTGGCTTCGTCTACGAACTTCATGGCTTTAGCTTAGTCCTACCACAATGAAAAAGGCCCCGGGATTCCGGGGCCCTTTGTTATCAGACACCGTATCGAATGCTTACTTGGCTGCAGCAGCCTCGGCGGCGATCACGTTCACGTAACGGCGCACCGGCTTGCCCTTCTCTTCGAACTTGATGTGGCCATCGGCCTTGGCGAACAACGTGTGGTCGCGCCCCATACCCACGTTCGTGCCGGCACGATACTCGGTGCCGCGCTGACGGATGATGATGTTGCCGGCGACGACCGCCTGTCCGCCATAGAGCTTTACGCCCAGGCGTTTGGATTCAGAGTCGCGGCCGTTACGAGTACTGCCGCCTGCTTTTTTATGTGCCATGACTTACTTCCTCAAGACTTAACTTATGAGTTCAGCCGGTGATCCCGGTGATCTCGACTTCGGTGAAATGCTGACGATGCCCCGCGCGGCGGCGATAGTTCTTGCGGCGGCGCAGCTTGAAGGTGAACACCTTGTCGGTACGGCCGTCGCGCTTCACCTTGCCGGTGACCTTGCCGCCGGAGATGAAGGGGGCGCCCAGGACTGGCTTCTCGCCGTCCTTGCCCAGCATCAGCACTCGGTCGAAAGACACATCGCTGCCAGCCTCGGCATCGAGCAGTTCCACTTTGATAACGTCGCCTTGGGCAACGCGGTACTGCTTGCCTCCGGTCTCAATAACAGCGTACATGGGGGTCTCCAAAAAACCGTCAGAAATAGCCTCAAAAGGCCGCGCATTTTAAGGGGTTACGGCCCCCCGGTCAAACCGTAAGGCCTTGGCTTGACACAATTTTCGCCCCCCCCTAGCATCGCCCTTCCTGCGGCGTCCCGCCGCTCTTCCCGGTCCCCATGGTCAGAGCCCTCCATACCCCCCCGGCGGACGCCCCCAGCCTGGACGCCATGCGCGCCCTGGTGGCAGAAGACCTGGCTGCGGCCAACCTGCGGGTCCGGGAGGAGCTCAAGTCCGACGTGGCCCTCATCAACCAGCTGAGCGAGTACCTGGTGGCGGCCGGCGGCAAGCGCCTTAGGCCTCTGGTGGTACTCCTGGCGGCCCGGGCCTGTCGCGTGACCGGCAGCCGACATATCGAGCTGGCCGCCATCATCGAATTCATCCATACCGCCACCCTGCTCCATGACGACGTAGTGGACGGCTCGGAACTGCGCCGTGGTCGGGACACCGCCAATGCGGTCTGGGGCAACCCCG
>DASYCJ010000034.1:0-17073 GCA_036500225.1 Gammaproteobacteria bacterium | reverse complement strand
GCGTGACCGGCAGCCGACATATCGAGCTGGCCGCCATCATCGAATTCATCCATACCGCCACCCTGCTCCATGACGACGTAGTGGACGGCTCGGAACTGCGCCGTGGTCGGGACACCGCCAATGCGGTCTGGGGCAACCCCGCCAGCGTGCTCACCGGCGATTTCCTCTATTCCCGCGCCTTCCAGATGATGGTCAAGGTGGACGAGATGCGGGTCATGCAGGTCATGGCGGATGCCACCAACCGCATCGCCGAGGGTGAGGTCATGCAACTCCTGAACTGCCATGACCCGGATACCACCGAAGCCCGCTACACCGAAGTCATCCACCGCAAGACTGCAACGCTCTTCGAAGCCGGTGCTCGTCTTGGGGCAGTCATCGCCGGCCGGCCCGCTGCCGAAGAGCAGGCCCTCGCGGCCTACGGCCGCCATCTGGGCGTCTCTTTCCAGCTCATCGACGATGCGCTCGATTACAGCGCCACCGCTGAAGAGATGGGTAAGAACGTAGGGGATGACCTGGCAGAAGGCAAACCTACCCTGCCCCTGATCCATGCCCTGCAGCATTCCATCGGCAAGGAGCGCGCCATGCTGCGGGAAGCCGTGGAACACGGCGGTCTGGAGCATGTGCAAGAGATAGCGCGCTTGGTGAGTGCCAGCGGCGCCCTGGATTACACCCGTGAACGCGCCCTGGCTGAAAGCATCAAGGCCCGCGAAACACTCAAGGTATTGCCCCACTCTGCGTATAGAGAAGCTCTGTCAGACTTGGCTGAGTTCGCTGTGGCCCGCCGCTCTTAAGTCTTGCTCCGCGCCACATCGGCGCGCCTGATCAGGTCTTCGACCAGTGGGTGCGCCGTTATATACGAGAGCCCGAAGTTCATGCCTGTGGGCGCGGCGAACACCAGCTTGTCACCCCAGCGGCTCGGATGCCGCAGGCTCAAAGTCACCCGCTTCGGGTTCGAGAACCCCGCATAACTCACGTTGATGATGTTGGCGAGCGGCAGGTGTTCCACATGGTCGTCGTTCACCACGATCAGTTCTGGGCCGTCGTCCCAGACCTCATCCACCAGGTCGCCCAGCAGCTTCCGGAATATAAGATAGCCCAGCACCATCATCAGGATCGGCACCAGGAAGGCCACCGCCGGTACGCCTGGTTTCTGCCGGCTGGCGATTAGCACCACGATCAGGATCAGCGCCATGAGGCCCAGCCACAGCTTGGGGAAGACACGCTTGTAGAAGCCCGTCATGCGGGAGGAGATACGCTTGGCGCCGGGTGGCATCACCAGCATCTAGGTCCGCCTCCTCGCCATAGGCACGCTGCCCACCCTCAGGATGTCGGCGCAGGCATCCGCCGAAAGCGGATGGCTGTAGTAGAAGCCCTGCGCCAGGTCGCAACCCGCTTCTCGCAGGAACTCGCCCTGCCGCGCCGCTTCCACGCCCTCCGCCACCACCTTGATGCCCAGCTCATGGCCCATGGCGATCACCGCGTTGACGATGGCGGCTTGGCGCGCATCGTCCGGGATACCGGCAACAAAACTCTTGTCCACCTTGATGATGCGGATGGGGAAGCGATTCAGGTAGCTGAGAGAGGAGTAACCGGTACCGAAATCGTCCAGGGAGAAACTCACGCCCAGGTCCGCCAGGGCATCCATGCGCTGCAGGATGCCGGGACTGTCGGTCATCAGCGCCGTCTCGGTCAGTTCCAGCTGCAGGAGGTTCGGATCCAGGCCGGTACGATCCAGGATGGCCCGCACCGTCGCGACCATGTCGTCCTGCAGGAACTGGCGCGGCGACACGTTCACCGTGAGGGGCGTCAAGGCTATCCCTAAGTTCTGCCAAGACACCGCCTGCCGACAAGCCAGTTCCAGGAGCCAGCTGCCCAGCATCAGGATCTCGCCACTCTGCTCGGCGATGGGGATGAACTTGTTGGGGGAGATCAGCACCCCGTCGGCGGTGCGCCAGCGGGCCAGGGCTTCGAGGCCGGCCACCTTGCCACCGATCAACTCCACCTGCGGCTGGTATTCGAGATAGATCTCGCCTTCCAGGGTGGCGCGGCGCAGGTTGCCGCGCAGGGTCAGGTATTCCTCCGCCAGGGCCTTCATCTCAGCGTTGTAGAAACGCAGTGCACCCGGGTCCTGGCGCTTCACTTCCAGGAGCGCGTTGTCCGCATTGCGCAGCAGGGCCTCGGCTGTCTCGCCATCCAGGGGCGCCATGGCTGCACCGATGCTCACCCTCAGATCCAGGCGGCTCGCCGGCAATTGCAAGGGCGCTTCCAGGGTGCGCTTCACTTCCTCCAACTGCTGGCGCAGCGCATCTCGGTTGCCGTCGCCCATGATCACTGCCGCGAACTCGTCCGCTGCCAGGCGTGCCACCCCGTCGGTACCGCCGAATACCGCAGCCAGACGGGTGCCGAACTCCCGCAGCACGCTGTCACCCGCATCGTGACCCAGCACGTCGTTGATGATCTTGAAGCCGTCCACATTGAACAGTGCCACCGCTACCTTGCGATGCTCGCCCGCATAGCGGAATTGGTCCGCCAGATGTTCGGTCAGAAGCACCCGATTCCCTAAACCCGTCAACGGGTCATAGAAAGCCAGGTAACGTAGGCGTTTCTCGCTCTGCACCCGCTCCGTGATGTCCGTGGTCACCGAGATCACGCCATTGATGGCGCCGCCCTCGTTGCGGCTGATGACTGCGTCCACCTGCACATCGATGCTGCGGCCGTCGGCGGTGAGATAGCGGGTGGTGAAGGAACTGCTGGGCCGCTCCCCCGTCACCAAGCGGCGGAAGCGCATCTCCGCCTCAGCCCGCTGCGGCGCGTCGGCGATGATATCGAACACCTTCTTGCCCACCAGGCCACCGGGCAGATAGCCCAGCATCTCGTGATGCGCCTGGTTGGCGTAAGTGATGGTGCCATCGAGAGCGATCTCCTTGATGCCATGGGGCACCGCCTCCATGAGACGCCGGTACTGGCGCTCACTGCGGCGGAGAGCAGCCTCGCTCTCTTTCTGGGAGGTGATGTCCTGGAAGATACCGAACACCGACTCGCCAGCGTCAGGGGAAGGCGGGCTGTACTGGCCTTTCACCCGCACGTGGCGGATCTGGCCGTCCGGTCGCACGATGCGCGCCTCGAACTCCACGCTCTCATGGGTGGTGGCCGCGTGGCGCACGAACTTCTCCACATAGGGCTGGTCGTCCGGGTGATAGGTGCTCACCGTCATGTTGAAATCCGGGTCCACCTTGCGGGGGTCCAGGCCGCGGATGCGGTAGATCTCATCGGACCACCACAGCTTGCCGCTGCCGATGTCCCAGCGCCAATGGCCGAGATGCGCCAGGTGCTCCGCTTCCGCCAGCATGGTGGAACGCTCTTCCAGCACGTCGCGGGTGCGCACCCGTTCGCTCACGTCCGTGAGCAGCCCGACGAAGAACTTAAGCTTGTCATGCTCGTCGAACACCGGACTCATGGACAGTTCGCACCAGAAGGGCGCGCCGTCCTTGCGGAAGTTAGTGATCTCCACCTGCACCGCTCGGCGCTGATCCATGGCGCGGTGGATCTGCCGGCGCGTGTCCTCAGAAGCGTCGGTCTCCTCCAGGAAGCGGCAATCCTTGCCGCGCACGTCTTCGAAGCTGTAGCCGGTGATGCGCTCGAAAGCCGGGTTCACATAGATGATGGGATAGACATCGCCTGTGGGCTCCGCCGAGGTCACCAGCACCCCGGAGGTGGATTGGGTCACCGCCGCCGCCAGCATGGTGTGTCCCGACAGCAGGCGCTCCAGTTCCAGCTCGCGCTGTTTGAGTCCCGTGATGTCGGTGTAGACGTTGATGAAGCCGCCATCGCTGCCGCGGCGTTCCTTGATGAGCACCCAGCGCCCGTCAGGAAGTTGCTGTTCCAGGCTGCCGGTGGATCGGCGGTGTGCCAGCAGCCGCTCCTGGATCCAGGCCTCGTCGCCATATTCGCCAGGTTCGATCTTCCCGTCCTTCAGGGCCGAGCGCAGCATGTCCTCGAAACGCGTGCCCGGCACCATGATGGGTGCCAGGTGCGGATACATGCGCTTCATCTGCTCGTTGCAGATCACCATGCGGTCATCCGCGTCGAAGATGATGAAGCCATCCTCGATGTAGCCGAGCGCATCGGCCAGCAGGGTCTCCGCCTGCTCGCGGGCGCGGGCATGGGTGGCCGCCGAGAGCGCCGCCTTCACCGAGCGACGCAGGCGCGGCATGTGTTTGGGCGACTTGGTCACGTAGTCCGCGAGCCCCAAGCGCATCGCCTCCACCGCCACCTCTTCGGTACCGGTGCCGGTGAACATGATCACCGGCAGCTCAGGAGAACGGGCGCGGACGCGCTTCAGCACCTCGAGGCCGGTGGACCAACGCAGGTGGAAATCGGTGATCACGAGATCGAGTCCGGGAGTGGCGATGGCCGCTTCCAGTTGCCCCGGCGTGCTCACTTGGAAGGTCTGGGCGCCGGGGAACTCCTTGCGCAGCTCCCGCTCCACCAAGGCCCGGTCGTCGGGATTGTCATCCACGAGCAATACCCGAGGGCTGCCGCCGCCGACCGGCGCGGCCTCTATACCCCCTGTCTGCTCCTCCTCCATCGGCCCTCCCACAGGCCCTCCTATCGCATACGGATCAATGCAGTTCCGGATGCTCGCTCAACATCAGCCAATACACCTGCAGCTGCTTCAGCAGCGTGCTGAATTCCTCGAACACCACCGGCTTCACCAGATAGGAATTGGCGCCCAGCTCATAGGCGCGATTGATGTCCGCCGGTTCCCGCGACGAAGTCAGCACCACCACCGGCAGGCGGCGCAGGCCCTGCTGGGCGCGCAGCCAACTCAAGACCTCGTGGCCCGAGAGTCGCGGCAGCTTCAGGTCCAACAACATCATGAACGGCAGCGGGTAGCGCAGCCGATCCGCATACTGGCCCTCACCGGAGAGATAGGCGACCGCTTCCTCGCCGTTCTTCACGCAGGCGATGGGGTTGATCACATGCGACTTGCTGAAGGCGCGCTTGATCAGCATCACGTCGTTCTCGTCGTCCTCGGCGAGCAGGATCGTGGTCTTGCTGATGTTGCCCATGTCAGCCATCGCGGTACTCCTTGAGGTTTGCATGGAAGGTGCTTCCGTGGCCGTCGGACTCGATGCTGATCTCGCCCTGCATGCTGGCCAGCCCCTTCTTGACGATGGAGAGGCCGATGCCCGTACCCGGGTAGGTCTCAGACCCGTGCAACCTCTCGAATACCTTGAAGATCCGTTCCCGGTGCTCCGGCGCGATGCCGATGCCATTGTCGCGCACGCAGAGTTCCACCCTCCCTTGCAGCGCCACCGCCCAGATGCGTATCTGCGGCGTGGTGCCTGGGGCCGTAAACTTGAGCGCATTGCTCACCAGGTTCACCACCACCTGCTTAAGTGTGGCCTTGTGGGCCCACACCGTCAACGGAGGCACCGACACCTCGACTCTGGCGCCCCGCGACGCGATCTCATGCTGCAGATCCGCCAGGGAATCCTGCACGATCTCGCTCAAGGGCACCGCCGTCAGTTCCGCCTTCTCCCGGCCGATGCGGCTATAGGCCAAGAGGTCCTGGATCAGGGTGTCCATGTTCTTGGCGCTCTTGATGATGCGCGTCAGAAAGTCCCGGCCGGCGTCATCCAAGGCGCCCGCGTAGTCCTCCCGCACCGCATCCGCGAAACCATGCATGGCGCGTAGCGGCGCCCGCAAGTCATGGGCCACCGAATAGGCGAAAGCGTCCAGTTCTGCGGTGCGTTCCACCACCCGGTGCTCCAGCTCCTCCATGTGCGTCTCCAGGGCTTCCCGGAGCAGCACGCTCTCGATACCTACCGAGGCGTTCTGTGCGAGTTGCACCAGGATGGACTCATCCTCCGCGTCGAAATCTCCCGGTCCCTTGTCCGCCACAATCAAGGCGCCGACTAACTCGGAGTCACTACGTGTCAGGGGCACCGCCAGCACCGCGCCAATGGGCATGCGTCCATAGCGGGCCGCGAACTCGGGATACAACCTGTGGTTCTTCACTTCCTCCACCGTCACACGCTGGGGGAAGCGCTTGTTCAACAAGACCCGCCATATGGCTTCCGTATCCGGCAGCCTCCCCGGTGCACGCCAGGCTTGGTACTCATCCGCCACGGAAGACTGCAGGTGCTGCGGCTCACAGCGGGCGATGGCTATCTTGGCGCCAGAGAGTTCACGGGCCCGTTCTGCACAGGCCTGCAGGATGCCATCCACCGTCTTGGCCCCGGCGATTTCCAGGGAAGATGCTGCGAGAGACTGCAGCTCCCGGGCCCGCCGCTCCACTGCCACCTGGGCCTGCTTGCGCGGCGACACGTCATAGACCAGTACCAGGTTCAGCGCCCGGTTATCTATAGTGAGTGCGCTCACCCGCACGTCCACATATATGAGTTCGCCGCTCTTGGTGACGTGGCGCCACTCTCCGGTGTGTCGATAATCCGCGGCGCGGTAGTCGGGTGCGCGCATGGCGGCTTTCACCTTCGGCACATCTTCCGGCGGACGGATGTCGAAGACCGTGCGTTCCAGGAACTCGCTGCGGGTGTAACCATAGCGCTCCACCGCCGCCTGGTTCACGTCCACGTATTCGCCCGTATCCCGGTCATAGAGCAACATCGGCGCCGGATTGTTCTCGAAGAAGTTGCGGAAGTTGGCCTCGCTGCGGCGCAGGGCGCTGCGCGCCTCGCGGGTCTCGCTGTCGAAGCGCATGCGCAAGCGATGCGCCCAGCGGCTGGTGAAGAACACGCCTCCCAGGCAGATGGCCGCCAACATCAAAGCTAGTACCCAGATCGCCACCCGTTGCGTCTCGATCTCGCTCTGGATGACCTTCTCCACTCCCTGCGGCAAGCGCAGCTTCAATAGTGTCGACGCGCGGCGCGATATCCATTGGTCGTCCACTAACAGGAACAAGACCAGGGTGATGGCGAACATGCTGGCTGCCAGAACCAGCTCACGGGGTGAATAGGGGTTCGCCGGCAGTGCGCGGCCGAGATAGCGTTGCTTGGCCCGCTCGATGCTGGGTGAAAGCAGCAGGATGAAGGGCGCGCAGGTGAGCATGGACAGGAGGAAGGCGTTGGGCACCCACTCGAGCCAAGCCACCAGGAGATCGCCTCCGCCCACCAGGGCTGTGCCGGTGAACTCCGAGATGAAGGAGCCCAAGGAACTCACGAAAGCCGCCGCCAGGGATGCCAGAGCGAACCAACCCCAGGACTTGGGGCTGCGTAGCGTGTAGTCACCCTTATAGTTGCAATAGAAGAGGAAGAAGGTTGCCATCGCCAACGGGTTATGCAGCGCGTTGCCCACCGCGATCTGCGGTGGCATGTCCTTATAGAGAGTGCTGAACAGCGTGGCGAGATACGCGACCACCGCGCCCCACTCGAAGCCCAGCCACATCACCAGGCACACGGAGATGGTCCAGGGCAGGTAGAAGTGCATCACCAAGAGGGTGTGGCCCAGATACCAGTCCCAGCGGTTCCAGGTGAAGCCGGGACCCTGCGGGATCAGGCCGTTGTCCCCCAGCGGCCACCAGATGCTCACGATGGTGAGTACCAGCCACAGGCTCATGACCACGAAACCGGGATAGCCGCCGCGCGCCGATAGACTCACCATGGACAAGGGACGCCAGCGCCAGCCGGTGCTGCGGGCCGCGGAAACGAGCTTGATGTCCGTCACACTCATGGACACTGCCTTAAGACAGGCCACGGGGGCGCCGCCGGCCTATGTAAAACAGTGTAGACAAATGCGGGAAACCCGTCCCGGGGCGCTGGATTGAAAGGCCGGGGGGCATACCGTATAGTACGCGGCCTGTTTTCGGGGTGTAGCTCAGCCTGGTAGAGCACTACGTTCGGGACGTAGGGGCCGCAGGTTCAAATCCTGTCACCCCGACCAAATTCATGTTATTTCCCGATGATTTGAACGCCAGGTGCTGTTTGGCACCTGCGGCATCTGTTTATTCCGTAGGGGCCGGAAGTTCAGTTTCCTGTTCGGGTTTCCTGCCTCACGACGGAAAACCAGCCTGGCTATCCCTGCGCTCGGGAGCTCCGCCTCCTCGCCCTGTCACCCGACCAAAATCAGCTGCTCAGTCAACCTGCATTAGACTGTGCCGACTAGTCGGCATGGTCCGTGGGGTATGCCGCCTATGACATCGACCCCAGTAGAAGATAGGGACTTGGGATGATCAACGACGCGGCCGTGTACATATACAGGAAGATAGCCGGTGCCCTGCGCGGCACGGGTATAGGGCGGTTCCATGCGCTCAGGAAATTTGATGCATTCCTGGTGTCGCGACTGAGTCAGCGGCAGATCACTATCCATGGTCACAGGATGATCCTGGACAAGACGGACTCTCTGCGTCTGTCCATAAATCATGAATTTGAACCCTGCGAGACCAAGCTGCTGGACGAACAGTTGCAGGAAGGCGACGTCGTCCTCGATATCGGCGCCAACATCGGCTATTACACGTTGTTGGCAGCCAGGAAGGTCGGAGCGAAGGGCCGCGTGTACGCCTTCGAACCCGATCCCATGAATTTCTCGCTGCTCAAGCAGAACATCGAACTGAATGGATACACCAACGTTGAGCTCGTCAACAAAGCTGTCGGCGAGACCTCGGCAGACCTGAAGCTATATCTGTCTGACGTGAATACCGGGGACCACAGGACCTATGAGTCAGAGGGTAGTCGGCGCGCCATAACCATCCCGTGCACGTCGATAGATGACTATTTCAGGGGCAGCGTGTGCAAAATAACTTTCATCAAGATGGATATACAGGGGTTTGAATGCCGGGCGATGCGGGGTATGCGCGAGACCCTGGGGAATTGCACAGCTGTGAAGTTGACCACGGAGTTCTGGCCCTACGGTCTGGTACGTGCAGGCGACTCGCCGGAAGAGCTCATCGGCTTGTTGGAACAGAATGGCTTCAAACTGTATGACATTGACGAGGCGACACGTTCTGTCGGACCTGCCGACGTGGCAAAGCTACTTTCGCAGTACCATCAAGATACGCAGGATTTCACCAATCTATTCTGTGTCAAACAGGCGTGACCCTGCGCGGCTGTGTCCATCGGCGATAGCCCGCACCCCACACTGAGCGCGCGCATCTCCGAATTTCAGTCCTGTCTTAGCGCGTCAGTTCCTTCAGGACCCGGGTGATCTCAGGCCCGATGTTGCGCAGTTCGATGCGGTGGGCTTCCGTGAGCTTGTCCAGCAGGGCCTGGCCCTTGGGCGTTAGGCGTACGTGCATGCGCCGCTGGTCCAGCTTGGACTTGTCGCGCCGCAGGTAACCTTCATTCACGAGACGTGTCACCAGGCCCACAGCGCTGTTGTGGCGTATGTGCAGGCGCGCTGCCAGTTCCCCCACCGTCGGTGGCTGGTCGCCGGGGAAACCGCGCACCGCGAGCATGGCCTGATGCCGCTGCGGCGTGAGTCCCAGGTTGTGAGCGATGTCTTCGCTGGTGCGCAGGAACTTGCGCAACGAGGCACGGAAAGACGCCAACATCAGATAGTCGTCGTCGTTCACCTGGAATGCAGTCTGGCTTTCGCTCATGGGCGGTCTCATTGATTTATATCGTAATGCGATATATTATACGACGTCGTCCCGCTTCGCTCAACCGTCTTCATAGAGGATCTGCATGTCGTCCGCCGAGAGTGCTTCGCGTCCCAGCCGTTTCAAAGCCGGGCCCGATGGCCTGCGTCTGTTGTTGATGTCCCTGTTCGCCGGAGTCATCGGCTTGATCGCCGGTCTCGCGGCTTACGCGTTGTATGGCTTGATCGCCATCTGCAGCAACCTGGTGTTCTTCCATCGCCTTTCGATGGTGCTGCCCACTATCACCGAGAATCCTTTAGGGCTATGGATCATCGTGGTCCCGGCACTCGGCGGCCTGGTGGTCGGCATCATGGCCAAGTACGGCAGTTCCAAGATCCGCGGTCACGGCATCCCGGAAGCCATCGAAGCCATCATCATCAATAAGAGTCGCATCGCGCCGCGCGTCGCGATCCTGAAGCCGCTCTCCGCCGCCGTCGCCATCGGCACCGGAGGGCCCTTCGGTGCGGAAGGCCCCATCATCCAGACCGGCGGCGCCTTGGGTTCGCTGTTCGGCCAGGTCCTGCATATGACCGCCGCCGAACGCAAAGTGCTGCTGGGCTGCGGTGCCGCTGCCGGCATGGCTGCCACTTTCAGCACGCCCATCGCCGGCGTGATCTTCGCCATCGAACTCTTGCTGTTCGAATTCCGCTCCCGTTCCTTCATCCCCCTGGTCATCGCCACCACCATGGCCACCACGGTGCACGTGGTGTTGATCGGCCCCGGCCCGATGTTCAGCGTCGGCGCGCCCCACTTCGACATCGCGCGCGGATTGCCGTGGTACCTGATATTGGGCGTGCTCTGCGGCCTCATGGCCACGGTGGTGAGCCGCGCCTTATATTGGATAGAAGACCAGTTCGAGAAGCTGCCCTTCGACCAGATGTGGTGGCCCGCCATCGGCGCAATCGGTCTCGGCGTCATCGGTTATTTCGTACCGCGAGTGCTGGGAGTGGGCTACGGCACCCTTTCGGACATCCTCAATAACCACCTGACCTTGAGCCTCCTGCTCATCCTCCTGGTGTTCAAGACCACGGCCCTGCTCATCTCCTTGGGCTCAGGCACCTCCGGTGGTCTCTTGGCGCCCATGTTCATCGGCGGCGCGGCCCTGGGCGCGTCCTATGCAATCGTGGTCAATCACTTCCTGCCGGGCGCGCACCTGGACCCGGCGGCCTATGCCCTCACCGGCATGGCGGCGGTATTCGCGGCGGCCTCCCGTGCCACTTTCGCCTTCATCATCTTCGCCTTCGAGATCACCCGTGACTACGATGCGGTGCTGCCGCTGATGCTGGTCTGCGTCATCGCCAACGCCGTAGCGCAGTTGTTCCTGAAAGAATCCATCATGACCGAGAAGCTGGTGCGCCGCGGCCTCAAGGTGCGCCTGGAGTACGAGGTGGACGTGCTGCATCAGGTGCAGGTAAACGAGGTCATGGACAAGGACCCGCCGGTGCTGGACGGCGCCATGCACCTCGGCGAACTCACTGCCCGTCTCGCCCGCCATGACCCCACCGTGGCGCGCCACAGTGCCTATCCGCTCATAGATGCCGCCGGGGACCTGGCCGGCATCATCACCCGCGGCGATATCCTGCGGGCCCTGGAGAATGACGCGGACCCCACCACGCCGCTCTTGAATATCGGCAGCCGCAACCTGGTGGTGGCCTATCCGGACGAGACCCTGCACGACGCCGCCGAGAAGATGCTGCGCCGCGGCATCGGCCGCCTGCCGGTGGTGGATAGCAGCCGGCCCAACCGGCTCATCGGCTATCTCGGCCGCACCCCCATCCTGGATGCGCGGCAGCGCCGCCTCACGGAGGAATCCGTGGTGGAGACCGGCTGGTTGGGACGCAACACGCGCAGCGCCAAACGCTGACTTGACGGATGCAGCGCGGCCCTTGCGCGCTGCATCCCGATTGCTTCACTCTGCATCCCGCTGGACCGGTCCAGTCCTGGACATATCGCTCAAATGATACAAAGCAGCCAACGGGATTTCGCCTCACAACCAAGGCTGCTCGCCATCTCGGCCATCGCCCTGTTCGTCGGTGTGTTGGGCGCGGTGGTGGCCTGGATCCTGTTCCATCTCATCGGGCTCTTCACCAACCTCTTCTACTACCAGCACTTCGCCTGGAGCTTCGTCTCTCCCGCCGACGCGCACCTCGGCATCTGGGCGCTGCTCGCTCCGGCGGTGGGCGGGCTATTGGTGGGCGTCATGGCGCGTTACGGCTCGGAGCGCATCCGGGGCCACGGCATCCCGGAGGCGTTGGAAGCCATCCTCTACGGCAAGAGCATCATGCAGCCCAAGATCGCGGTGCTAAAACCACTGTCCTCGGCGGTGGTCATCGGCTCCGGCGGACCCTTCGGCGCGGAAGGTCCCATCATCATGACCGGCGGCGCCATCGGCTCCATCGTCGCCATGGTGTTCCCCCTCACCGCCAACGAACGCCGCACCCTGTTGGTGGCAGGCGCCGCTGCCGGCATGGCCGCCACCTTCAACACTCCCATCGCTGCGGTGTTGCTCTCGGTCGAGCTGCTGCTCTTCGAACTGCGCCCTCGCAGCCTGATACCGGTGGCTCTCGCCGCGGCCGTGGCCGCTGCCCTGCGCCCCTATCTATTAGGTGACGGCGCACTCTTCCCGGTGGCGGCCGGTTCCTGGGTCAGCGACCTCGGCCTCCTGTCGGCGGTGGCCTGCGGCCTGCTCGCCGCCATGCTTTCCGCTCTCCTCACTGTCACCGTGTATGCCTGCGAGGATCTGTTCCGCAAGCTGCCGATCCATTGGATGTGGTGGCCTGCCATCGGCGGCTTGGTGGTCGGCATCGGCGGCCACTATCAGCCTCACGCTCTCGGCGTCGGCTACGACGTGATCCGCGACCTCTTGAACGGACACTACCTGGTCATAACCGCGCTGTTGTTGTTATCGGTGAAGCTGGTGATCTGGGCCGTGGCCCTGGGCTCCGGTACCTCCGGCGGCGTGCTGGCGCCCCTGCTCATCATGGGCGCCGGTCTCGGCGTCATGGAGAGCACCTTCCTCCCCGGTGCGAGTCCCCTGGTCTGGCCCCTGGTGAGCATGGCCGCCATGATCGCTGGCACCATGCGCTCGCCCCTCACCGCCATCGTCTTCGCCCTGGAACTCACCCGCGATGTCACCAGCCTCGGGCCGCTGCTGATCGCCTGCGTGGTGGCACATGCCTTCAGCGTCATCGTCATGAAGCGTTCCATCCTCACGGAGAAGGTCGCCCGCCGCGGCTTGCACGTGCTCCGTGAATACGGCGTCGATCCCCTGGGCACCGTCTTCGTCCACGACATCATGAGCACCGACGTACAGAGCATCTCCGTCGATCTCACCGCTCCCCAGGCCCGCGACCGTTACTTCGATCTCGCCACCCAGCGTTTCCGTGCCTACCCCGTCACCGATGCGGATGGCCGCTTGTTGGGCCTAGTGACCAGGGCGGAGATACAGAAGTACTGTGAGTCGGATCCGACGCGGCCTTTGAGCGCCCTGCTGAAAGATGTCATGCCCGCCGTCGCCACCCCCGATGAGACCGGCCAGGAGGTCGCTGCGCGCATGGCCTTGGCCAAACTCGATCGGCTGCCGGTGGTGAGCGAAGATGGTCAGGGTCGCCTCGTGGGCATGCTGACCCGCTTCGACGTAGTGAAGGCCCTGCTCGCCCATTACGAGAGCGATGCGGTGGCCGAGCGCCTGCTGGACCTACCCCTCAGCCGGCGCAAACCACGCTGACCCCGTATCCATATAAAAAGCCCCAAGGATCGGTCCCCGGGGCCCTTTTTCAATCTATTCCGTCCCGATCGGGCTCAGTGCGCCGCGATGATCGCGTCCAGCACCGGCGTCTTACCCGGGATCGGCATCAGTACCGGGTACTTCGCGCCCTCGTGATAGTCCACCGCGAAGGTCAGATAAGTGTCGTCCTGGCGGAATAGCAGCTTGATGGGCGCCTTGCCGGTCCTGGCGGCCTCGATGGCATCCCGCAACACATAACGGTCCGCATCGAAGGCCCGACCGTTCACCGCCACCAGCGTCATGCCGGGACCGACGCCCGCCTTGAAGGCCGGACCGTTCCACAGCACGTCCTGCACCTCACCGCGACGGTGCTCGCTGTTGTCGATGAGCAGGCCGATGGAGAACATGAAGTTCTGCACCTTGCGGACGTGCTCATAAGCCTTGAAGTATTCCGTCGGCGTATCGCTGTAGGTGAGTTGATAGCCGCCGCGGGTGATGCCATCCAGGGGCGCGCCTTCCTTGGTGGTATCGAGCCGCTCCCGCAGGAACGCAGCCCAGTCGTAATCCTGCACCTGCTTCAAGGCCGCCACCAGGTCGTCGAAGCTGTAGGGATGCACCACGTAGCTGCCGGGATCCATACCGTAGAAGACGTGGGCGAAGTCGTCGATGGACTTCTTGCCCTTGCTCAATTCCCGGAGCTTGGTATCCACGTCCAGCCAGATCAACTCACCTTCCACGTAGAAGTCCTGCACCCGGCGCCAGTTCTGCCACTGTCGCGGCGCGTAGTAGAGGATCTGCGCCTCGTCCGCCGTGTCCTGCAGCGGCCGCCAACTGCGGCCCGGGCGCTTGTCCATGGTGGCCGCATCGAAGGCCAAGAGGTCGTGATACTGGCCGGCGCTGATCGCGCCGCTGCGCGCAGTCAGCACGTTGCCGAGATACTCCGTGAGGCCCTCGTATACCCACAGGAGGTCGTCCTGCATGGGCTCGGAGTTGTAGTCTGGCGTGGCGAGCCCAGCAGGCCGGCGGAACTTGCCATTCCAGGAATGCACGTACTCGTGGGGCAGGAGATGCGTGCCCAAATACGCCGTCTCCGGATCCGTGAACACCTCGGCCCAGCTGCGGTCGTCGCTGGACTGATGGTGCTCCAGCCCGAAGTGGCCGGTGTTGTCCGAGAGGGTGAACAGGAAGTCGTAATGGGAATAGTGATGGGTGCCGAACAGCGCGTAGGCCTGGGTCACCAGGTTACGCATGCTGGTCACCTGCTTCGGCGTCATCACCAGGTCCTGGTCCGTGTCCGCCACCAGGTTCAGGTGCACCGGAGTCTTGTCGTCGGGACCGATGTCCAGGCGACGGAAATGGTCGCCGGCGATCAGGGGCGAATCCACCAGGTTCTCGAGGGAGACAGGCTTGAAGCGCGCGCCGTCGGCGTTGCTGGATACGGTATCCAGAGCCGTGGCGTAGTGCCAGCCCTGCGGCAACCTCACACTGGGCTGGAACTCGATGTCCTTCGATGCCGCGCCCGCGGGATACAACAGCACCTGGTTCCATTCCAGGTCCGCGATGTCCGGTGTCGCCGAGACGCTCTGGCCGAACTCTCCGCCGGCGGACGGTGACAGGAAATCGAAAGTGATATCCAGGCTCGAAGTGCCCTGGGGCACGTCCACGTGGATGGACCACATCTCCTTCAGGTCACGGCGCCAGGCCAGTTGCTTGCCATCCGCGGTGATCTTCAGGCCCGCCAGGTTCTCCAAGGGCCCGCTCGGCGAATGCTCGCCTGGGATCCACTTGGGGTAATACAGGGTGAGCGGGCCCGGCTTCACCGGGATCACTTCATGGGTATGGAAGAGCTGGCGACCCGCCTCCCTCAGGTCCACGTCTAGGCTGATGGGGTCAGCGGCCCAGGCAGTGGGGGTGGCCGTGACGGCCAAGAGGATCAAGGGGGCGAGGATGCGGGACAGGGCCATGACTTCGTCTCCCGTTTTGTTTTATCCAAACCTGCCGAGACCTTGGGACAGGTCTTGGCATCAGACGTAAGGGGCGTCCGGATAGTATCATCCGGGTCCCGGTCCAGGCCTATCTGGCCGTGAGGGGCAGGCCTCGGGGTCCTGTCGGTTCGACTATATAAGTAGGAGACATCGGTCATGCAACGCAGACATCTCTTGATTGGCGCCCTCTGCGCCTTATCCTTCGGCGCGCTCGCCGCCGGCAGCAGCGAAGGCCTGCATACGGACTGGCTCGACAAGAGCGTGGATCCGGGCACGGACTTCTTCAGTTACGCAAACGGCGGCTGGCAGAAAACCAACCCCATACCCGATGCCTACTCCCGCTGGGGCACCTTCGGCATCCTGCAGAAGAGCAACCAGGACGTGCTGCACCAGATCCTCGACGACAACGCCAAGGCCAAGCACGCCGACGGCAGCATCGAACAGAAGGTCGGTGACTTCTACGCCACCGGCATGGACGAAGCCGCCATCGAGAAGGCCGGTATCGCTCCCCTCAAGTCCGAGCTGGACGGCATCGCCGCCATCAAGGACCAGGCCTCCCTGCAGAAGGAGATGGCTCACCTGCAGGTGATTGGCGTCGACGCCATGTTCGGCTTCGGCCAGCAGCAGGACTTCAAGGACAGCAGCAAGGTGATCGGCGCGGCCTTCCAGGGCGGCATCGGTCTCCCGGACCGCGACTACTACCTGAAGACCGCCGATAAGTGCGCGGCGCCGGCCGCCACCACCGGCGCCGCCGCCCAGTCAGCCGTGGATGCCTGCAAGGCCCAGGCCGACAAGTACGGCAAGGTGCGTGATGCCTATGTGGCGCATATCGCCGCCATGTTGCAGCTCCTGGGCGACCCTTCGACCAAGGCCGCCGCCGAATCCAAGACCATCATGGCCATGGAGACGCGCCTCGCCCAGGCCGCCATCAGCCGCATCGATGCGCGCACTCCGCAGAACATCTATCACCCCATGTCGGTGAAGGATATCTCCGCGGCCACGCCCGGCATCGACTGGAACAGCTACCTCACGGACATCGGTCATCCCGAGATCCAGGACTTCAACCTCGCCACGCCTGACTTCTTCAAGGCCCTGGGCGGTGAGTTGAGCAAGGACTCCCTGGACGACTGGAAGGCCTACCTGCGCTGGCACCTGGCCGACGCATCCGCCCCCTACCTCTCCAAGGGCTTCGTCGACGAGGACTTCAAGATGAAGTCCGCCTTGACCGGCGCCAAGGAACTCCTGCCCCGCTGGCAACGCGTGATCAGCACCGAGGACGGAGCCCTGGGCTTCGCTATGGGCAAGCTGTTCGTGCAGAAGAAGTTCCCGGCCTCGTCGCGTCAGCAGGTGGTGGACATCCTGCACGCCATCCGCGGCGCCCTGAACGATGACCTCGCCACCTTGTCCTGGATGTCGCCTGACACCCGCAAGGCCGCCCAGGTCAAGCTCGGCCAGATGGAAGAGCGCATCGGCTACCCGGACAAGTGGCGCGATTACTCCAAGCTTGAGGTCAAGCGCGACAGCTACGTGCAGAACGTGATGCGCGCCAACGTGTTCCTCACCGAACGTGACCTCGCCAAGATCGGCAAGCCGGTGGACAAGAGCGAGTGGGACATGACGCCCCAGACCGTCAACGCCTACTACGATCCATCCATGAACAACATCAACTTCCCGGCCGGCATCCTGCAGCCGCCGTTCTTCGATCCGAACGCTCCCGCCGCGGTCAACTTCGGCGCGGTCGGCTTCGTCATGGGCCATGAGATGAC
>DASYCJ010000033.1:0-23082 GCA_036500225.1 Gammaproteobacteria bacterium | reverse complement strand
ACCCGCCTGCGCGCCCGCTAGGGCCCGGGATTCCCAAAAAAGCCTGCTTAGACCCTATCCGCCGTGGGGGGTTCCCCTGGGCTTAAGCCTGTGCCACTCTCAATGACGTTTATGCATGTCAGTTCGGAGTCATGCCCCATGGAAGGGGGTATACGTTCGGCTTGCTGGGGCAACGCCGAATTTATCGACCATAAAAGGGTGGAAAACATGAACTACGACAAGATCGATCTGAATATTCTTCGGGAGCTTCGGCAGAACGCGCGCATCCCAAACAAGGTGTTGGCGGCCCGGGTGGGCATCGCGCCCTCCACCTGCATCACGCGGGTGCGGCGCCTGGTGGATGCCGGCGCCATCTCGGGGTTCTACGCTGAGTTCAATCCCAAGGGCGTGGGGGTGGGGGCACAGGCCATGATCTGCCTACGCATGACCCGCCACGACCGGGACGACATCGACGCCTTCCGCAGCCACGTGCTGGCGCGGGATGAGGTGGTCTCGTTCTACCACGTCTCCGGCGACGACGACTTCATGTTGCACGTGGCAGTGCGCGACGTGGAGCACCTGCGGGAGTTCATCATCAACACGCTGTCGGTGCGCCCGGAGATCGTGCACATCGAGACGCGGCTGATATTCGAGGAACGGCGCAACCCCGGTTTCCCGGTGTACGTGCCGACGGTGCAGGAACGGCTCGCTGCCGAGGAGCTCAGGACAGTCGCTTGATGAGACTGCTCTTGGCGATGACGTACTGGATCTCGTCCATGCGGAAAAAGGCCGGTTCGCCGGCACCATCCGCGAGCATGATGCAGCCCGGGATCTCTTCGCCGTAACGGGTATCCGCCAGGCCGTGGAACATGTCGTCCAGCGGACCGTGACCTGAGTAGTCGAGTTCCAGCGGATGGCTGCGGCCTTTCAGATAGAACGCCACGCCATGGTGCAGTGCCGCAGGCTTCCAGTCGCCATTCTGTTTACTGGTGAGCTGGACGGTTTGGATCTCGCCCACCGAGATGAGGATGCTGAGTTCGCCACCGATGGGGAATAGATAGAAAGCCTGCATGTCCTTGCCGCCGGCGGATAGGGCCTTGAGGCCGGACATGATGTCCTCCGCATCCACCTGGCCGATCTCCACATGTACCGGTGCTTCACGCCCGTAGAACGTGAGCCGCAGAAACTGCTTCGCCATTCCGCTCATCCTCCTGAAAGAGGCCATCCTTGGCGGACAATATGATTTTACATATCGACAATGAGTATAACCCTGGAGTTCCCGTTTTCCAGTGCTGAAACAGTAAATTACCGATATAAGCCGAAAGCCGAGGATTTGCAGCTTTTAGTAGCCTATTTGACGAAGTAACCCTCTAGATCAAGAGGGTTCGTCCTAGATATGGATCCCTCATGCTGCCGAGCGGATGACTACCACCCGGTGATTAGCCTTGAGGATAGAAGAGGAATAGACGGCAACCCAGGCGGGATTGGGGCACATGCGCGGATCCAGCGGGACAATGGATGAAGCTGCCGGCTGGGTAGTCGCGCTCGCCGTCATTGAACACACCGCTCACCACATATACCTCCTCAGGGCCAGGAGCATGCACTTCCACTTCGGGATAGCAGGCTCCCGGCGCGATATCCACCACCTGCGCCTTCGAGCCATCCACGCCCTGCCAGATATCCCACACCCGAAAACCCTCCGACACCTGGCGCGGTGCACAACCGCCTATGTCGGCCCAGCTCATCGGGTCGGCCTGCCTATTCAAGGCTTACCCCAGCGTGCGCTGGACGCAGCGAAATTGACACCGCCACGAGCAGCGGTCACCACCCCATCCAGTTCTGCGAGAGTGGTCCGCTCTTCGATGCTATGCATCACCGTGTGAACTCCTGCCCCAGCGCCAACACGGCATCAGCGAGTGCATCGAAATCCTCGCGGCGGCTGCGGTGGTTGGTGATGGCCACACGGATGGCAAAGCGGCCCTTGAGGGATGTGGAAGAAGGCGCCGCGATGCCCCGCTCTTGCAGGGCCACCAGGATGCGGGCGTTCAGGTCGTTGAGCGTCTTCTCGTCCAGGCCCTTGCCGCGATAGCGGAGGTTCACCACGTTCATGAGCACCGGTGCCAGGAGTTCCAGTAGTGACTCCCGCTCCACCCGTTCCTTCAGATATTGGGCTTGGGCCAGGTTCTGGCTGACCAGCCGGGCGAACTCATCCACGCCGTAAGCCTTTAGGTTGAGCCAGACCTTGAGGGCACGGAAACCCCGCGAGAGCTGCGGGCCGTAATCGGCGAAGGCGACGGGCGTGGCGGCGATGCCGCCCTCCAGCTTGTTGAGATAGCTGGCCTGCACCGCAAAGGCATCCTTATGCTTCTTGCCGTCGCGGATCAGCACGCAGCCCGTGTCATAGGGCAGGTACATCCATTTATGCAAGTCGAAGGCCAGCGAATCAGCCCGTTCCATGCCCTTCAGCATGGAGCGCGTGCCTGCATCCAATACCGCGAAGGCGCCGAAGGCCCCGTCCACGTGCAGCCACAGCTTCTCATCGCGACAGAGATCGGCGATGGCTTCGAGATCGTCCACAGCGCCTGTGTTCACGGTGCCTGCATTGGCCACCACGCAGACCGGTAACCGTCCGTCGCGCCGGTCAGCGGCGATGCGTGCCTTGAGGGCCGCCACATCCATGCGGTAGCCGGCATCCATCGGGATGCGCGCCAGGGATGCGTCGCCGAGCCCCATGAGCTCCACGGCCTTCTGTGCGGAGTTGTGGGTCTCGTCTGAGGTGTAATACATGAGCCGCGGCTGTCCGCTTAAGCCTTCGCGGCGCACGGCGAAGGGCGCCATGGCGCTGCGGGCCACGTTCAAGCCCACCAGGTTGCTCACGGAACCGCCGGTGACCAGGATGCCGCTCGCTTCGGTGGGGAAGCCCATGATCTCCTTGAACCACTCGATGACCTGCAACTCCACATAGGTGGAACTCTGGTCGAAGCCCGCGGCGTTCACGTTCATGGTGGCCGCCAACATCTCCGCCACCACACCCATGGGCGTGCCGCTGCCATTCACCCAGCCCCAGAAGCGCGGATGGATGTTGCCGAGCGGATACGGTGCGACCAGACGCCTATAGTCTTCGTATGCTGCTTCATCGCCCTGGCCCAGGCGCGGCACCGGTGTCTTGAGTTCAGTGCGCACCGCCTGGGGCACGCTCTGCCAGACCGACCGCTCATGCACCGTGGCCAGGCTATCCAGAGCATCGTCCAGGGCGCGATGGGCTAGGCGCCTGAAGGCGTCCCAATCCTGGGGGTCGAGGCTGCGTTCGGCGGGGGTTTTCATGATGGCTTTACTTGTTAGGAATTTTCACAGAACATGATTGTAGGGGGCCCTTATAGCCCGATACAAAGCATGTTTTTGCACATTTAGCTGTGCAATAAGCTGATAGATTCCTATGCGCGATTTGCCGCCACCCAATGCCCTCAAGGCCTTCGAGGCCGCTGCCCGCCACGGCAGCTTGAGCCGCGCCGCCATCGAACTGCATGTAACCCATGGCGCCGTGAGCCGGCAGGTGAAGCAATTGGAAGACTTCTTAGGCTGTGAGTTATTCCATCGCCTGCCCCGGGGTCTGCAGCTCACAGCCCGGGGCCGCGAGTTCGCCTTCGGCGTCCAAAGCGCCTTCGATCAGATACGCGAAGCGGTGGAAGCTGTGCGGGTGGACACGAGCAGGCAGGTGCTGACCGTGAGCACCCTCGCCTCCCTCGCGGCCCGCTGGCTGGTGCCACGTCTGCATCGTTTCCAGAATGCCCATCCGGATCTAGAGATCCGCTTGAGCACCTCACCGCAGCTCACGGACTTCGACCGGGAGGGCATCGATCTCGCCATCCGCTACGGCCGCGGCCGTTGGCCCGGCGTCACATCGTTGCGCCTGTTCACGCCTGAGGAATTCCCGGTGTGCGCGCCACGGCTCATGGAGGGCGCGCATCCACTGCGCACGCCAGCGGACCTAAAACACGTACCGCTATTGCACGACACCACCCATCGCCATTGGCAGCAGTGGCTGGAACTCGCCGGCGTGCGCGGCGTGGACGCGCGCCAGGGCCTAGTGGTGGAAGACATGAACGTGCTGATCCAAGCGGCCATCGAGGGCCAGGGCGTGGCCTTGGCCTCGTCGCCGCTGGTGCAGGCGGAGATCGATACGGGAAGGCTGGTGAAACCCTTCCGCATCAACCTGCCTGTGGAGCTGGCCTTCTACGCGGTGCATCCCAAGAGCCGCGGCGGCGATGCTTCGGTGCAGGCTTTCGTGGAGTGGCTAAGACTCGAAGCCCGTGGAACTTGATACCCTGACGCGTCTTAATTAGGGGCCGGACATGAACCGCCTGCGCGCCGACTTGTTGTTGCTGCTTACGGCCCTCATCTGGGGTACGGCCTTCATCGCCCAGAAGGACGCCAACCACAGCATGGGGCCTATCACCTTCGTGGGCTCCCGCTTCCTGCTCTCAGCGTTGGCCTTGCTGCCCTTGATGCTCTACGAACTGCGCCGTGGCCACCCACCCCTTAGTCGCAAGGACTGGCTGCAGGCGACCGTCATCGGTCTTTGCCTATGCACCGGCAGCTGCCTGCAACAGGCGGGCCTGGTCACCACCAGCGCCACCAACGGCGGCTTTCTGACAGCGCTCTATGTGGTGATCGTACCCTTCATGGTCTGGGGCCTGAACCGCACCCGGCCGCGTCTCCTGGTGATCGTCGCCTGCGCCGTGTCGGTCATCGGTGCCTGGCTGCTCACGGACGATGGCAGCGCACGCCATTGGTCCTTCGGCGATCTCTTGGTGGTGCTAGCGGACTTCGCCTGGGCGCTCGCCATCACTCTGATCGGCGACTTCCTGCAACGTACCCACCGGCCCTTCTTCCTGTCCTTCGTCCAATACGGCATCACTGCGGTGTTGGCTCTCTGCGTGGGTCTGATATTCGAGCCTGTATCCACGTCCGGGATCGGCATCGCCATGCCATCGATCCTCTACGCCGGCCTGCTGTCGGGTGGCGTGGCCTTCACCCTGTCGGTGATCGCCCAGAAATACACGCCACCCGCGGAAGCATCACTCATCATGTGCTTGGAGAGCGTGTTCGCGGCGCTCGCGGGCGCCGTGATGCTGCATGAGCGACTCACGTTCATCGCCGGCGTCGGCTGCGCGCTGATCCTGCTGGGAGTGGTGCTGGTGGAAGTGGGCCCGGCGCTGGTGCGCGGCATCAAGAAATCCACCGCCTGACCATGCTGTAATAAAAGCCGGCTTGCCCGCATCTAGTCAGGGTGCGATACCTCAGGCAGCCAGCATGAACCCCTCATCCATAGAATTCACCCAAGACCCGTCCGGGGAGATCGAAGCCTTCCTGGGCGAGCGCATCTACGAGTTCAATTCGACTGCCACCGGCCTCTTCGACGGCGAGGAATACGCGGCAGCCATCAAGGACTCACAAGGCAGCATAATCGCCGGTGTCAGCGGTCATACCTGGGGTGGATGCTGCCATGTCGCTCAACTCTGGGTGCATGGATCCGAACGGAAAAAGGGGCTCGGGAAATCCTTGCTGCTGGCGGTGGAGCGCCACGCCCTCAGCAGACGCTGCACCCAGATCGTGTTGTCTTCCCACGACTTCCAGGCACCGGACTTCTACGCGCGACTCGGCTACGTAGAACAAGCCCGCATCGCGGGCTGTCCCAAGGGCCATTCGGACATCCATTTCACCAAGCAACTGACTGGCGGCTAACGGCTGGTCATAAAAAGACGGCCCCTTGCGGGGCCGTCCGTTCGCTCGAATGAACACTCTATGGAGACTTAGAATTTAATCTGGGCCCAGGCGCCGAATTCCTGGGTCTTCAGCGAATCGGTGCTGTTGCCCAGCTTCAGGTTGTCGGTCACCTTGTCGTTCTTGTAAGCCAAGGCCCAGGTCAGGGCGGCGCTATATTTCCAGGACACGCCGAAGTTGTAGTACTTGTCTTCCTGGCTCGCATCCGTGTCCCTGGTGGGCTTCACGTCGTCATAACGGGCGAACACGGCGTAGGCCGTATCCGAGAAGTTATAGGAGCCGAACAACGAAGTGCCTGAGGACGTGGTGGTGGGCGTACCTGCTGGGGTCAGCACGTTGTTCCACTTGTCCGCGTCGAACCACTCCAGGCCCAGGGTGAGACCGTCGGCCTTCCAGGCCAAGAGCAGGTCCTCGCGGCTGACGGTGTGTACCGCTGGCGTGGCCTCGGTGTCGAGTCCGCGCTTGCCGGTGTAGAAGCCCCCGGCGATGACCAGGGCGCCATCCAGCGGCGTGACCGCGATGCGGCCTTCCTCATCCATGCTTTTGCTGCGACTGGAGTTCTTGTAACCGCCGCCGTTCACCAGCGAGAAGCCATAGCTCACCAAGCTGTCGCCACCGAGGGCATGCAGGCCCCAATCAGCGGTGTTGGCGAAGGCGCTGCGATCGGTCATGGTGTTCTCCACGAAGCGATAGCCGTACACACCTTCCACGTACGAAGTCCAGGGCATGCTGGCGGCGCCGACCCGCAGCGTGGCCCAGTCGTTGAGATGCGCCTGCACATACAAGTTCTTGATGAAGAGTTGGGTCTCGGGGGTTGTGACCGTGGTCGTGGTGGTCACGGCCTCGCCGGAGGTGCCACCGTTCACCGTGGACGTGGAACTAGCCTTATAGCTCGCGAAGTTGAAGTCGGTGACCAGGTTCGCGGACCACACGTCATCGAAGCTGTGGTTGACCATGAAATAGCCGCGCTTTACGTCCAGGCCGAAGCCGTTCGGGTCCTTGTCCGTGGAAGGTAGGCCTGCCTGGTCCTGGGTGGTGCTGATGCTGGTGAGATCCGTGAAGATCAGACCGCCGATGGTGGTGCTGCCGGCATCGTCAGCCTGAGCCAGCGGCGCTGCAGCGGCGGTGGTCAGCATCAGGACCAGCAGGGTCTTGTTCATACGCATGGACTGTTCTCCCTAAGGTTCAGTTTTTGTCGAAGGCCGCGAGGCCAGTTCTAATCAAAACGATGCACGCTGCGAAATTGCACCTGCACCCGCTGCCGCGGGCTCAAGGCCAGTTCCCGGAAACGTTCCTGGGTGAGCTCGGCGGTGACGAGCTCCGTGCCCTGTCCCTGCAGTTCCACCCGCACCAGCGGCCCCGCCGCATGGATGCGCGAGACCGTGAGGCAAGGTTCCACATCAGGCGCCGGCAAGGGGCGGATCTCCACATCCGACGGCCGCACGAAATAGATGGCGCCGAAACGGCCGGCTTGCAGGTCGGCGCTCTGCAGCACCGGACCCGGCAGGCCGCCACGGAACACGTTCACCTGGCCCACGAACCCCATGACGAAGGCGGACGCAGGACGATGATAGACCTCCTGGGGACTGCCGACCTGTTCGATGCGGCCGTGGTTCATGATCACCACCCGGTCCGCCACTTCCATGGCCTCGTCCTGGTCATGGGTCACGAATACGCTGGTGACATGCAATTCATCATGCAAGCGACGTAACCAGCGGCGCAGTTCCAGGCGTACCTTGGCGTCCAAAGCACCGAAGGGTTCGTCCAACAACAACACTTCCGGTTCGATGGCGAGCGCCCGGGCCAGCGCCACCCGCTGACGCTGGCCGCCGGAGAGTTGCGATGGGTAACGGTCGGCGAAGTTCGATAGCTGCACCAGTTCCAGCAAGGCACCGACCCGCTGCTTGATCTCCACTTCTACAGGTCGCTGGCGCCGTGGTTTCACCCGCAGACCGAAGGCCACGTTCTCGAACACCGTGAGATGAGGAAAGAGCGCGTAGTGCTGGAACACGAAGCCCACGCGGCGGTCCCGCACCGAGAGCTGGGCGATGTCCTGGTCCTGGAAGCGGATGCTGCCACCTTCATCCGGCTGTTCGAGGCCGGCGATGATGCGCAAGAGCGTGGTCTTGCCGGAACCTGAGGGTCCCAGGAGTGCGGTGAGTTCGCCGCGCGGGATGTCGAGGCTTACCCGGTCCACGGCGCTGAACATGCCGTAGCGCTTACTGATGTTGGAGATCGAGATGCTCATCTAGTGTGCCCTCGTGGCAGTGGCGCCCTGCCGTTCCAGCCAGGTCTTCAGGACCAGAGTGACCAGCGCCAGCAGGGTGAGGAGTGAAGCGACGGCGAAGGCCGCGGAGAAGTCGTATTCGTTGTAGAGCACTTCCACATGCAGCGGCAGGGTGTTGGTCTGGCCGCGCACGTGGCCGGAGACCACCGACACGGCGCCGAACTCGCCCATGGCCCGGGCATTGCAGAGCACGATGCCATACAGCAGCGCCAGCTTGGCCCGCGGCAGCGTGACCCGGAATAGGATCTGCCAGCCGTTGGCGCCCATGAGCCGCGCGGCCTCCTCCTCGTCCCGGCCCTGCTCCTGCATATAGGGGATGAGTTCCCGGGCGATGAACGGCAGGGTGACGAAGGTGGTGGCGAGCACGATTCCGGGCCAGGCGAAGATCACGTGCCAACCGCGATCCGTGAGCCAGGATCCGAGCCAACCGTTACGGCCGAACACCAGCACGAACACCAGGCCCGCGATCACCGGCGAGATGGCGAAAGGCAGGTCGATGAGACTGGTGAGCAGGGTCTTGCCGGGGAAACTGAACTTGGCGATGCACCAGGCGGCGGCGATGCCGAACACCAGGTTCAAGGGGATCACCACCGCGGCGGTGATGAGGGTCAACCAAATCGCAGAGCGTGCCGCCGGATCAGTCAGCGCCGCAAGGTAGCTGCCGAAGCCCCTGGCTAGGGCCTCGCCAAACACAACACAGAGCGGCGCCACCAGGAACAGGGCCAGGAACAACACCACCACGCCGAGCAAGGCGGCGCGCAGGGGATTGAAGTGGAAAGCTTGGGTGTTCATGGAGTCTGGCTCCGGGCCTGCCAACGCAGAGCACGGCGCTGCAGGAGGTTGATGGCGAGCAGCAGGGCGAAGGACGCCACCAGCATCACCACAGCTATCACCGCGGCACCGGTGTAATCGAACTCCTCCAGCTTGGTGATGATGAGCAGCGAGGTGATCTCGGTCTTGAACGGCAGGTTGCCGGAGATGAAGACGATGGAGCCGTATTCACCGATGCCGCGGGCCAGGGCCAGTGAGAAGCCGGTGATGAGCGACGGCAGGGTGAGAGGCAGCACCACCTTCAACATTACCCGGCCGGGGCTCGCCCCCAGGCTCGAGGCCGCGTCCGTGAGTTCGCTGGCCAGTTCTTCGAGAGCGGGCTGCAGGGTGCGCACCACGAAGGGCAGGCCGATGAAGACCATGGCGATGATCACGCCGCTTGGGGTGTAGGCCACGGGCCAGCCGATGCGCGCGAGGAACTGCCCCAGCGGTCCGCCCGGCGAGAAGATGGCGGTGAGAGCGATGCCGGAGACCGCTGTCGGCAGGGCGAAAGGCAGGTCCACCATGGCATCCAGGATCCGCCGGCCCGGAAAGCGGTAGCGGACCAGCACCCAGGCCACGAGGAACCCGAACACCGCATTCACCAAGGCCGCGATGAAGGCTGCACCGAAGGTGAGCTTCAAGGAGGCCAGCACCCGGGGTGATTCCAGCACCACTACGAAGCCATGCCAACCCCCAGCGGTAGCCTTCAACCCCAAAGCCGCCAGCGGGATGAACAGGATGAGACTGAGATACACGATCGTGTATCCAAGGGACAGGCCGAAGCCCGGCAGCACGTCCGGGCCGCGCCGGGCTTTGGGCCGTGGCACGGTGGTCAGGGCGTGGGACGTGGCATTCACTTGGCGCCGCTGCCTCCTGCGGCTGAATAGATTTCATCGAACACGCCGCCATCGGCGAAGTGGGTCTTTTGGGCCTGGATCCAGCCGCCGAAGGCATCGATGGTGAAGAGCTTCAGTTTCGGGAAGCGGGCCAGGTCTTTCGGATCGGCGTACTGGGGCGACACCGGTCGGTAATAGTTGGCAGCGATGAGCTTCTGCCCGACGGAGCTGTACAGGTACTTGAGATAGGCCTCGGCGATAGCGCGGGTGCCGTGCCGTTCCACGTTGCTGTCCACCACCGCCACCGGCGGCTGAGCCAGCACGCTCACGGACGGAGCCACGATCTCGAACTTGTCGGGGCCGAGTTCGTTGATGGCGAGGAAGGCTTCGTTCTCCCAGGCGATGAGCACATCACCCATGCCCCGCTGCACGAAGGTGTTGGTGGCGCCGCGGGCGCCGGAGTCCAGCACCGGCACATGCTTGTAGAGTTCCGTCACGTAGGCTCGGGCCTTGGCCTGGGCCGCTGCCACCTTGGCGGCCGATTTCGGATCTTTGAGTACCTTCACGTCGCCCAACTCTTTATCCAAGACCGCGCCCCAGGCAGCGAGGTAGTTCCAGCGGGCACCGCCGGAGGTCTTCGGATTAGGCGTGATCACCTGCACGCCAGGCTTGATGAGGTCCGCCCAATCATGGATGCCCTTAGGGTTCCCTTTGCGCACCAGGAACACGATGGTGGAGGTATAGGGGGCGCTGTCGTCCGGCAGGCGCTGCTGCCAATCCGGTGCGATGAGTTTGGACTGGGCGATGGCGTCCACATCGTAGGCCAGGGCCAGGGTCACCACGTCTGCGTCGAGGCCATCGATGACCGCACGGGCCTGTTTGCCGGAACCGTCGTGGGACTGGTGGATGACCACGTCCTGGCCGGTCCTGGCTTTCCAGTCGGCCGTGAAACTCTTGTTGAACGCCTCATAGAACTCACGGGTGGGGTCGTAGGAGACGTTGAGCAGCTCCTGGGAACCCGCCCGGGCTTGCAAGGACAGGCCGAAGGCGATGAATGAGAGGGCGCTTAAGGCCAGGGTACGCAGACGCATGTAGCTACTCCGTGCAGGGATTTGGATGCACGCTTAAGTACATAGCAGGTGCCGTGCCAACTCTTTTATAGTCTTTAAAAACAATGGTTTATAAATTTTTCATCATTTGCTATCAATAATTTAGCCGTATTTAGATATTTTAATGATTAAATAGAGTCAATAATTCATTCATATTTGATAATTATGACTACTGCAAAACCCCTGCTCCTGGAGCTCTGGCGCGAGGTGGGTCGGCACGCGGGCTTGAGCGAATCCGCGGCGCAACTCCTGAAGTTGCTGGGACCGCATCTGCCGGTGGCGGCCCTGGTGCTGGTGCATCTCCTGCCCGAGAGCCACTCGGCGGAAGTGATGCTGCACCAGGAGCGCGCGGCGCCCGCCCAGCAGACGGAACCCCTGCGTTTCGCCGAGAGCCAATACGCTTCATTGCTGCGCTGGTGCGGGCGCCGTGAAGTCAGCCGCGGCCTGCCCACTTCCCTGGTGGGGCTGGACCTCGGTGCTATCGAGCGGGAAGTGTTGGCAGCACCACTGCACAGCGGTGACTCCGCCACCGGCGTGGTCTTGTTCGTGGCAGCGCCGCGCAAGCATTTCTCCCAGGCGGATCAGAAGCTGGTGGACACCCTGCTGGATGCTTTCAGCGCGGCCCTGGACAACCACATCCGCCTGAAGGAGATGGCACGTCTCAAGGACGCAGCCGAAGCGGACCGCCAGTCGCTGCTGGCGCGGCTCGGTCGCGAGGCTCTGGAAGACGACATCGTCGGTGCGAGCCGTGGCCTCAAGCCCGTGATGCAGCGGGTCGCTATGGTAGCGAGCTCCGATGCTTCGGTATTGATCTTGGGTGAGACAGGCGCCGGCAAGGAAGTGGTGGCCCGGGCCATCCATACCCGCTCGGCCCGCGCTGCCGGACCTTTCATACGTGTGAACTGCGGTGCCATCTCACCGGAACTCATCGACTCGGAACTCTTCGGTCACGAGAAAGGCAGCTTCACCGGCGCCATGGCGCAGCGCCGCGGCTGGTTCGAGCGGGCCGACGGCGGCACCCTGTTCCTGGACGAGGTGGCGGAGCTTCCCGCCTCTGCCCAGGTGCGCCTGCTACGCGTGCTGCAGGACGGGCGTTTCCATCGGGTCGGCGGCGAGAAGGAGATTGAGGTGGACGTTCGCATCGTGGCCGCCACCCACCGGGACATGGCCACCATGGTGCAACACCGCCAGTTCCGTGAGGACCTCTGGTATCGCATCGCGGTATTCCCCATCATCCTGCCACCCGTCAGGGAACGGCTGGACGATATCCCGGAACTGGCCCTGCACTTCGCCCGCCGCGCATCGCGGCGCTTGGGGCTAAGTCCCTGCGAGCCCACGGCAGCGGACATCGCCCTGTTGAAGAGCTATCCCTGGCCCGGCAACGTGCGGGAGATGTCCTCAGTGCTGGAGCGGGCTGCGATCCTGGGACAGGGCGAGCGCCTGGCCATCGCCGCGGCATTGGGTCTGGATGCGGGAGCCATCCGCATGCCCGCCGCTGCGGTGGCCTCAGCCAGCGGCGTCGGCAGCCTGGACGAGGCCATGCGTGGGCATATCGAGGCCGCCCTCGCCCAGACCCGAGGCCGGGTCTCCGGCGAACATGGCGCTGCGGTGCTGCTGGACGTGAATGCCAATACCCTCAGGGCCAAGATGCGCAAGTTGAAGATCCAACCCAAGACCTTTAAACGAGCTGGCTAAAAAAGGAAGGCCCGCCCCTCACGGGGCGGGCCTCGTTTTCATCTGGCTCTATTACTGTTTCGGCTGCTGGCTCGGGATGAAGATCTCATCCACCGCCTTCTTCATCAGGTCCGGCGGCAGCAGGCCCTGAGACAGGATGAAGTCGTTGAACTTCTGCCGGTCGAAGGCGGTCCCCAGCTTCACCTCGGTCTCGCCGCGCAGCTGCATGATGCGCGAGTAGCCGTAATAGTAGCTCGTCGCCTGGCCCGGCGAGAGGAAGGTGTAGCGATCCACCTCCGACTTGGCGAAGGCCGGTGACAGGCACACTTCCTGCTGCAGGAACTGACGCGCCGCTTCCGGCGTGATCATGCCTAAGTTCAGCATCGGGTCAATGATGGCGCGGGCCGCACGCTGCAGGCGCAACTGCAGGGTGATGAGCTGGCCATCCAGGGGTTCATAAGGCTGCATCTCCGCTTCCGAGTACAGTCCCCAACCTTCCACGTTGGCGCTGTTGAAGGCGAAGATGGCGCGGGCGATGGATACGCCGTGCTCCACCATGGAGGCGAACTGCAACTCGTGACCTGGGCGCGCCTCGTGGGAAGTAAGCGTCCAGCCGGCGGCATCGAAGGTGAAGTCATCGAACTTCTGGGCTTCCTGGCCCGGCTGGGGCGGCAGATTGAGCGGCAGCACGAACTCGCCGTACTGACCGGTATTGCCGATGAGCCGCGGCGGCACCATGTGCGGCGCCGGGGTCTGAGCGGTCTCCGCGTCCGAGGCGAGACGGATCGAAGCCTTGCGGTCCGGCAAGGTCACGATGTGTTCCTTGCGGATGATGTCTTCGATGTCCGCCAGGCGCTTCTGATAGAAGGGCAGGATCTGGTCACCGGTGATCTGCTGCTTCTTCAGTTCATGGATTACGTCCCGGTAGTCGCTGCTGGGATAGCCCTTCTCCTTGGCCACCTGCGCCGCCACGCCCTCCATCTGGTGCTGGATCTCCGTGAAGGAGAACTCGGCCATGGCCATGAGTTTCTCCGGCGGCAGGTCCACTCCCACCTGGATCAGGTCGTCGGCGTAGATCGGCGCCGGCGGACGATTCTCCTGACGGGTACGGGGCATCAGGTTCTTGCTCAGCCAGTCGTCGTAATCCTGGTTCTCTTGTTTGAGCTTGGCCATGTCATCCTGCCAGCCATCGAGACCGCTCTGCTGGAACAACTGCTCCAGGCCATCCATGTAGGTCTTGGTGTTGCCGATGCCCTGCTTCAGCTCTTCGACGTAAGGACCGGTGAGGCCCTTCACCTTGAGCCGTTCGGCGGTCTGCTGCTCAGCCAACACCGTGAACGGGGTGACGCCATTCTCATCGCCGGCGTAGAGCTTGAGACGCGTGAGCGCGAACTTCTGCCGTTCCTTGGGTACCTGCGGGTCCAAGAGGAAACGGATGCCGCTGAACTCGATCTGCGCGGCGTCGATGAAGTCCAACATATACTTCTTGTTCACTTCGCGGCTCTTCAAGCCCTTCTCCGCCGCGTCGACGAGGATGTCGAGGTCCTGTTTCACGTTCGGGTCGTTGGCGGTCTTCTGGCGCTTCTTCAGTTCCGCGAGGGCGGCTTCCGTGTCCTTGCGGGAGCGCTCATACACGCCGGGCTTCAGGTCGAAGATCTTGTCGTCCAGGCCGTCGATGCCGGTGCGGCCGGCGAACTCCGGGGCGTACTTGGCCTGCACCTTGAGCAGGAGCATGGCGTCCTGGTTGCTCTCGGCGACCCAGGCGGGGGTATCGGCCCAGGCGGCTGAGGCCAGGAGCATGCCGATGCTGACTGCAAGTGTCTGTTTCATAATAGGTTTCATGCTGACTCCCTGTGCTGAAGCTTGAGTGTCGTCGAGACGGATCGAGGGACGAAGTACATTCAGACCGCAGCCAGAGGCCGTGGTGCCGTATCCCGATGGGATTTTTGCCCCGGCTAGGTAGTCGCGTTGCCCATACCGGCGCCGGGAGGCGGCGCGGTCTTATGGATGCGCTTCTGCTCATACATTGCGCGATCCGCCACGTTCACCGCCACCCGCAGGCTGTCGAGGTCTGTGTACTCGGCGCCACCGCTGCTGACCTCCAGGACCAGGGACACCTGCTTGGGAGCGAACAGGAATGGCGGAGTCTCGTGCAGGAGTTCCTGCAGGCGCGGCAAGACCGTGGCGTAAGCCGCGCCGGGCAAGAGCAACAGGAACTCGTCGCCGCCCCAACGGTACACCTGATCTGAGGGACGCAGGCCGCCGCGCAGGGTCATGACGAAGTGCTTCAGCAGCTCATCACCCGCTTCGTGGCCGTAGCTGTCGTTGACCCGCTTCAGGTTGTCGAGGTCGAAGATGAACACGCAACCGTAAGTGGAACCGGCGCTCTGCAGGAACACACCGCGGGTGAAGGCCAGGCGGTTGTAGACGCCGGTGAGCGGGTCCGTGAGGGAATCATGCAGTAGCTTCTCGTGGGCCACCGCCAGTTCCGCGTGGGCGGCATTGGTCTCACGGCGAGCGTCCTCCAGCAACATCAACACCATGCCGCAGGACAGGAGCAGTTGCAGCAGGGCATCCAGATAACCGTTGAAGCGGCCGAGTTGGCTGAGGCCGTCGGCGAGGATCGCCGGCAACCCATACTGGTCCTTATATAGGTCGAGGCCGTAGCCGCACCAGAGCAGTGCGTAGAGGACGAAGGTGACGGCCATGACCTTGGCGCCGAGAGTCAGGCGCAGGCGCGGTAACAGCATGAGACGCACCGCGCCATAAGCCAGCGCCACCACGCTGAGGGCGCTCTGCAAGAGCACCAGGCGGCTGATGTCGCCGGCGATGGGGATGCAGACCAGGGCGCAGGCCAATACCAGCAGCGCACCCTGGCGCAGGAATTGGCGCGGCAGGCGGCCGTCTGCGTATTCGAGGACACCTGCCACCAAGAGCAACAGGAACGAGAGTTTGGCGAGTTGATACAGGAGCAGCACACTGTCCTGCAGCCAGAGTGCCGAGCGTCCGGCGGGCAAGTCGAGCAAGGGCAGACCGTAGAAACCCAGAGCAAGGAACAAGAGCGCGACGAGCAGCGCCACCCAACCCTGGGTCCAGAAACGGAAGAAGCGGGAGCGGCGGCCGGCATGTTGGCGCAGCAGGAAGAAGAACAGCCATAGCAGTGCGCTGATACCGATCTGCACCCACAGACCGACCAACCCGATCAGGCTCCAAATCGCCTTATCTG
The DNA here is from genome assembly GCA_036500225.1 of Gammaproteobacteria bacterium. GTDB lineage: Bacteria > Pseudomonadota > Gammaproteobacteria > Natronospirales > REEB76 > DASUBN01. The sequence continues at coordinate 7,374 of DASYCJ010000033.1, read as the reverse complement.
TCACCCGCTATGCCCCTTACCCCATCTTCGGGCAGGGGAAAGTATAGGCGTCAGTGGAGAGGAAGGGGGCGGAAAGCGATTGTGACAGGCAGGCGCGGGAGTATTTCGTAGGCGAATCATCTACCGCGTTTGCGGCTGCGCTTGGCGCTGTACATGGCTCGGTCCGCGTCATGCACCGCCGCCTCCAGCTGCTCCACGCTCTTGAAGGCCGCCACGCCGATGCTGGCGCTGACCGGGAAGCTGAAGGCGGTGCCTGGGATCTCGAGCGGCGGCGCCCCACCGATGAGCTCGCGCATGCGCTTCTCCACCACCGCCTCCACCGCCCGCGGCATCACCAGCAGGAACTCGTCGCCGCCCAGTCGATACAGCTTGTCGTTGGCGCGCAAGCCGGCGCGCAGGATGTTGGCGAAGTGCCGCAGCAGCTCATCGCCATACTTGTGGCCGTGCTTGTCGTTCACGTCCTTGAGGTTGTCGAGATCGAACACCGCCAGCGCGCCGAAGCTGCCGCGGGCGTCCTCGAGGCCGGCGCCCTCGTTGAAAGCGCGGCGGTTGTAGGCGCCGGTGAGGGAATCCAGGAACGACTCACGCAGCAACTGCTCGTGGGCGATGCGCAGCTCGCGGTGCGCGCTGTCGATCTCGCGGCGCGCGTCCTCGAACAGCACCAACACCATGCCGAAGGCCAGCAGCATGTCCAGGATCAGGTCGAAGTACACATTGCGGCCGCTGAAGAAGTTCCACACCCCGGCGCCGACGCCGAGCTGCGGGAAGAAATGGAAGGTGAAGGCCAGCACGTAGCAGAGCCACAGCAACACGTTCAGCACCATCACCACCCCCATGGTGCGGGTACCCAGGCTGTGGCGGGTGCGAGGCAAGAAGAGCAACACCGCGGCGCACCAGCTGAACATGATGAGGTTGGCGAAGCTCTGCCAGAACAGCACGCCTACCGCGTCCGAGGTCACCACCACCGAGATCAGCGCCGCGGCGCTGGCGGTGAGCCACAGGAGCTTCACGTACCCCAGGGGCGGGTCGGCGAGACCACCGGTATATAGGAGTGTGCCGCGCAAGAGCAGGATCAAGAAGGTGAACTTGCTGAACTGATATATGAAGTAGCTGACCCGGACCAGCACCGCGCCCTCCGGCGCCGGGCCGCCCAGCAGGTGCGGCAGGAGGATGTAACGCAGCACCAGCACCGTGAGCGCCACCGCCAGGGCCACCCAGGCGTTGCTCCAGGTGTAGAAGTAGGCGCGCCGATCGGCGTAACGCCGCAGCATGACGAACAGCACCACCAGGAGCAGCACCGTGGCTGCCTGGCTGATGAGTCCCAGGTATTGGATGACCACCTGGACGGATAGCTGGACCGGCTGCATTCGTCCCCCAACAAGGCTCTTATTCGTCGAGGGCCGCGTGGGACCGCTCTCTAGCGGAATCATGCGCCGCCCCGAGGTCTGGCCTCAAGACCGCCGGTCGCGTGGCTATGGCCGTCCGGCGCGACATTCGAGGCACTGGACAGCCGCGGCGGGTCCCTGCACACTGCGCCGGCGATTATTTCTGGCGATAAATAGGCTCCTGAACCCCGCATTAGATGGGGACGATGGAGACCGGGAGACGTGATGGCGATTGCCACCATGGTGGACCCGCGTGTGCCCAGCCGCGACGTCGGCCGGCACGTGCAGGCGGAACTCACCAACCTGCTGTATCACAATACCCGCGGCATGCATCTCGCGGGACTCGCCGTCTCCCTGCTGCTGGTTATAACCCTGCGCGACGCCGCGTTGGCCCCCCGGCTCCTGGGCGGCTGGCTCATCTGCATGGTGGCCATCGAGATCGGCCGCGGGCTCCTGAGCCGCTACTTCCGCCACGGTTCCATCGCCCTCAACGACAACACCCTGTGGCGTCGCCGCTTCGTCATGGGCAGCCTAGCCGCCTCCATCGGCTGGGGTGCCGCAGGTGCCCTGCTCTTCCCCCACGCGGACGTGGCCCACCAGTTGTTCCTGACCATGGTGGTGATGGGCGCCTGCGCCGTGAGCATGCCGGCCCTCGCCGCGGACCTGGCCTGCTATCTATTGTTCCTGCTGCCCGCCTCGCTGCCCCTGGCGGCGCGCCTGGTGGTGGAAGGCGGCGAGATCCAGCTCACCGCCGGCATCATGTCCTGCGTCGGCATCCTGCTCCTGGTGCGCATGGCCTTCGGCACCCATAAGCGCCTGGTAGAGCAACTCAACATCCGGTTCGCGGTGGCGGACATCGCCGAGGAACTGCGCCACGAGATGGCGGACCGGCGTCGCGCCGAGGAACAGCTCACCCAGCTCGCCAACTACGACCCGCTCACGGGCCTCGCCAACCGCACCCTCTGCGAACACAAACTGGGCCGCGCCATCGCCCGGGCCCGCGGCGGCCAGGCGCAGCTGGCGGTGCTGTTCCTGGATCTCGACCGCTTCAAGACCATCAACGACTCTCTCGGCCACAACATCGGCGACGAGGTGCTGAAGCGCGTGGCGCAGCGCCTGCAGCGCTCGATCACGGACCGCGACACGGTGGCGCGCCTCTCCGGCGACGAGTTCATCCTGCTCATCGAAGACGCCGAGGATCGCGATGACCTCTCCATGCTCTCGGAGCGCATCCTCAGGGTGATCGGTAAGCCCATGCTGCTCGGCGAGACCGAGCTGCGCATCACCGCCAGCATCGGCATCACGCTGCTGGCGGAAGACAGCCCGGACGTGAAGAGCCTGCTGGCCAACGCCGACACGGCCCTGTACCGCGCCAAGAAACTCGGCCGCAACTGTGCCGAGTTCTTCACGCCGGACATGCACGAGGCCGCGCTCACCCGCCTGCGGCGCGAGGTCGAGCTGCGCAAGGCCCTGCGCCGCGACGAGCTGAAACTGCATTACCAGCCGCTCTACGACATGCCATCCGGCAAGCTCATGGGTGTGGAAGCGCTGGTGCGATGGCAGAGCCACGAGTTCGGCCTGGTCTCGCCCTCGGATTTCATCCCGCTCGCCGAAGAGACTGGCCTCATCATCCCCATCGGCGAATGGGTGCTGCGCGAGGCCTGCAAGCAGGCTGTGCGCTGGCGCACTCTGGCCGGCGAGCATTTCCATATGGCGGTGAACCTCTCGGCGCGGCAGTTCACCGCGCCGGACCTGGCCGGTACCATCGGCCGCATCCTGGGCGAGACGGGGTTGCCACCCTCTGCCCTGCTGCTGGAGATCACGGAGAGCGTGACCCTCGGCAATGAGGAGAACAACATGGCGGAGCTGCGCAAGCTGCGTGGCTTAGGCATACGCCTGGCGCTGGATGACTTCGGCACCGGCAACTCTTCCTTGGGTTATCTCAAACGCTTTCCCATCGAAGTGCTGAAGCTGGACCAGAGTTTCGTGCGCGACGTGGCCCATGATCCGCAGGCGGCGGCGGTGGCGCGCGCCACCATCCGCCTCGCCAACACCCTGGGACTGCACGTGGTGGCGGAAGGCGTGGAGAACGAGGCGCAACTCGCCTGGCTGCAGAACGAGAGCTGTGCTCTGATCCAGGGTTACCTGCTCAGCGAGCCCCTGGACCAGGAAGCCTGCGAGAAACTGTTGAACCGCGGCGTGCACGCCGCCTTCGTGAGCTCCAGTAAATCCCTGAATTGAGCCCCGCCGGGCCGCAGAGCCTCTGCTACCATCAGGGTCACGTTCCACTCGCCCGCGGCGCATGTCGGTACTCCACCAATATCTCCTCGACTACGGCTATCCGACCCTGTTCGTGGTGGTGCTGTTGGAGAGCCTAGGGATACCGGGCCCCGGCCAGGCGCTGCTCATCGCTGCGGCACTGCTCGCGGCCCACGGCAAATTGAACATAGTGGTGGTGCTGGCCACCGCCGTTGCCGGTACCACCCTGGGCGGCATGATCGGCTACTGGATCGGTACCCGCGGCGGCCATGCCCTGATCCTGCGATTCGGGCGCTTCCTAAAGATCGACGAACCGGAATTGCTGAAACTCGAGCGCTCCTTCGACCGCTACGGTTTCTGGTTCGTGCTGGTGGCGCGATTCTTCGAGGTGCTGCGCCAGATCCAGGGCATCGTGGCCGGCGCGGTGGAAATGTCGTTCCGGCGTTTCGTCTTGGCCAATTTCCTGGGCGGCATGCTCTGGTCCCTGGTCTGGGGCCTCGGCAGCTGGAAGCTCGGCCGCCAGATACATAGCTATGACGACTTGACCGAGAAAGCCGGCGTCATCGTGGTGGCCCTGAGCCTGGGCGTGCTGCTGGTGTTGCTCGGTATCTATCTCAGGCACCGCTGGCGTGCCCGGCCTGAATGACCATGCTGCCGGGACCCGGCTTCGGGATATAATTCACGCAAACATCCCTGGGGGATTTCCCATGAAGAGACTCATGATCCTGTCATCCATCGCGGTACTGGCCTTAGGCCTCACGGCCTGCGGCAAGACCCCAGACAAGGTGGTCGCGGTGCAAGGCACCACGGACCAGGCCACCGAGGACTTGGTGAAAGATGCCACCAAGCAGCTCAACGCCGCCTGCACGGGCCTGAACCAGTACGTCTACGATCTGATGAAGAAGACCTGGAGCGCCTCGGTGGTGAGCGGCGCCGGCAACGCATACAACTACCACACCGAGAAGTGGGGTTGGAACAAGTGGGTGGAGATCACGGTGCAGGTCAGCCCCAAGGCCAAGGACCTGCCCAAGGAATGGAACGCCCCGGGCCAGGTACTCACCTATGACCTGGGCGGCGGCAAGACCCCGGGCATCGCCACGGCCGACAAGCTCTCGCAGCTGATGTGCGGCAGCATGGCGGTGAGCAACGATCCGGAAGATCCGTACTCGCACCTGGACGTAGCGGGCTTGTCGAGCCTCGACAAGTTGCCGTAAGCTTCCTCAAGCAGCAGACGACAAAGCCGGGGGGCCTTGCCCTCCGGCTTTTTCTTTATATAAGACTAGGACGCGGTACTCTATCCCCATGAGCGATCAGCCCATCAGCCCCAAGCCTTCACGCCGCCTCCTCTCCTCCGGCATGCCGGGCGCGGACTACGGGGTGTTCCTGATCGCCACGCCTCTCATCGGCGCCATCGGCGTGCTCATCACCGCCTTCGCCAGCTATTCGCTGGCGGGCTTCATCTGGATCCTGTTCCTCACCGCACTCTTCACGGCCATCATGGCCATGCTGGAGATCGTGCAGGCGCCCGCCGCCTGGGCCGGCGATCCGCCTCTCAAACGCATCCTGCGCTGGGGTGCCGGACTCACCTTCCTATGGCCGGCGACTTATCCGCTGTACCTCAAGGAACGCAAGCTCCTGAAACTCGACGATTGGATGAAGGCCGCGCTGGTGGTGGACGTGACCTTCGTGGCGGCAGCGATCGTCGCCGGCATCGTCACCGTGACCGGTTATGCCAAGCCGCCACCGAGCGTGGCGGAAGTGGACAAGGAACCGACCCTGCTCACGGCGGACCCGCACTGGATCCCGGATCCGGACGACGTCGACATCGTGAAGACCGGACATCTCGACAACTGCCCGCACAGGGACCTGGACCAGGAAGTGAGCGACTACTTCGAGACGCCGCGCTGGGAAGCCGGCGCTACTAAAGACGGCACCGACTTCGTGAGCGTGAGCGGCATCCTCACCTACCAGGACCGGCCGGCAGTGGCGGTGCTGCAATTCGTGATGTACAAGGACAAGAGCGGGTTCAAGCCGTACCTGTTCACCATCAACGGCATACCGCAGCCGATCTACGTGACGGCGTTTACCTTAGGTCAAATGTGCGAGTGACTCGGTTCCGGCCCTTCCGGCCCTTCCGGGCCGGGTTACTTTTGGCTAGCCGAAAGTAACCAAAAGCGATTCAACGGATCCATGACATCCCTGTCTTGTTCCGCGCCCCTCCCCGGGGCGCGGGCGGCTTTTGCGCAGGGCACCGCGTAGCGGTGGCCTATGGGGCGCCCTTTCCTTTCGCCCTTTTTCTTTGGGCGAGCAAAGAAAAGGGGCCGTGCGCGCAGCGGAACGCGGTCTCTTGATTGAGCCCGGCCCCAGGAGGGGCCGGAATGGATTTTTAGACAGAGATGTCATCCTCTTGTATTCGTTGACCCTCACATCTATACTGAACCGTATGGTTCAGTATAGAACAGTCGCTCTCGATAGCTCCTTCGCCGCCCTCTCGGACGCCACCCGGCGTGGGGTCCTGGAGCAACTCGGCCGCGGCGCCGCTTCCATCACGGATCTCGCCGACAAGTTCCACATGACCCTCACGGGCATGAAGAAGCACGTCAGCGTGCTGGAGCAGGCGGGGCTCGTCACCACCGAGAAGGTCGGGCGCGTGCGCACCTGCAAGCTCGGCAAACGCCAGCTGGAGCAGGAAGCGGCCTGGATCGAGTGGTACCGCCAGCTCTGGGACGCGCGCTTCGCCGCGCTAGACCAGATGATCGAGGAATTGAAACAGAAGGAGAGGGTCGATGCACGCAAGCAAAGAAAGTAAGAATCACACCAAGGTCGAGCGGAAGTCGGACCGCGAGCTCGTAGTCACGCGGACATTCGATGCTCCAGCGCGCTTGGTGTTCGAGGCCTGGGCCAAGCCCGAACTCTTCAGTCGCTGGTGGGTACCCAAGTCCATCGGCATGTCACTGCTCTCCTGCGAGATGGATGTCCGAACCGGGGGTGGCTACCGCCTCACGTTCCGCCACCCGGCGGCGAAAGAACCCATGGCGTTCTTCGGCAAATACATCGAAGTGATCCCGGGCGCACGCATGGTCTGGACCAACGAGGAGAGCGCCGAAGCCTCCGTCACCACCGTGACCTTCGAGGAGAAGGCCGGCAAGACGCTGCTGATCTTCCACGAGCTCCATCCGTCGAAGCAGGCTCTCGATGAGGCGATCGGCGCGTCGGAAGCGATGCCCGAGCAGTTCGCGCAGCTGGACGAGCTACTCGTCACCTTGGGTGCGGGCCGGCCATAAAGCAAACCGCCGCTTGGAAGCGGCGGAGCGGATATGACGGGATAGCGCTGAGCGCAGTCGCTTCTGAGATCAGTCCAGATCAGCAAGAAGATTCTGGGCTTCGCGCATACGGCGGCGTATGTTCTTCAGGTAGGCATCTTTGGCTACATCCGCATCCGCCATGGTGCGGGCATGGTAAGGACCGCGGTTGTAGCAGACCACGCTGCGGTCCCAGTTCGGCATCTCCTGCATGCAGTAGGCGAGATAGCGTGCTGCGATACGGATGTTGAGGCCGTCGTTGTGCTGCAGGGAGTGGGCGGTGACCACCCTGCCGTTCATCAGGAGCGCGGTCTGCTGGCGCACTTGGCCGCAACCGTAGGAATGCTTGTCCATGCCCTTCTTGTGGTTGCAGAGGCTGGATTCCTGGGTGAGCACCGCGGTCAAGGTGCGCGGGAAATCATAGCTCT
>DASYCJ010000032.1:0-5387 GCA_036500225.1 Gammaproteobacteria bacterium | reverse complement strand
CGAAAGACCAGGGTATCGCCAACAAGTATTTCGCTGAAGCTGCGGCTACACCTGTGGAGACCCTGCAGGAGTTGCATACGGCGATCTATGAGATCCTCGACAGCCACAAGGTCTATCCGAAAGAGGCCATCGCCGCACACCAGCAAGGCACCGTGAAGGTCACATTCGTGGTGCCGAATCGCACGGTGGCTGCATATACGATCGACCGCTCCAGCGGTTACCCCTCGTTGGACCAGGCAGCCAGGCAGGCGTTGGCGGATTGTCTCTTCCCGCCAAAGGCGCCCTCCCTGCAAGGCGTGACGAAACTCACTGTGGATATGACCTTCAATCTCGGCAGCAAGCCGCTGGTGCCTGCGGCTACCACGTCCGCATCTCCGGCTTCATCGACCCATTGAGTCCCCACACAACTGCACGAGAGTCCAGGAGTACGCTCCCTTCTGGGCGTTTCGCGCCCGTCGTTCTCGGCAACTGCTCCCAGCGTTGCTCTAACGCGTGCATCCATGCAGTCGTGCCAAGCGCGCGTGACCTTTGCCAATGTCATCGCAATGAAGTTTTCGCGACTAGCTTTCGGCAGTTTTTGTTACATTCGGATTTACGACCAATCCGTGTCTCAGGAGAGTCTGAATCGCTCTAGATATCAATGCCGGCGGCATGCCTAGAGCAATCGCGATTTCGTTGTGAATTCCAATTGGCCAATGATCAACTGGCAGTTTTTCCTTTACTTGTTTGAGCAATGCTTCGTCGCGAAATCTCACTTTTCCCGTTGAAATGCATAGGCTCGAATTAGGGTTCAAGTCCTGGAATATATAGTTTTAGGAATCGATCGTCTTACCGACGCGGACATCGTAGTGAGCTGCCAGCGGCTCGACCTTTGAGAGGAGTTGCCTGGCTTCGGGCTCGAATACCGCGACCGCATAGTCGGGGCCAGCAAATGCCCGGACGGCGTCGAGAGAGTCGAACAGGTTGATCACCACGAACTCCACCGTGTCGAGGATGCCCCGGCGCAAGACGTATCCTCCACGATAGCCGGCGATGCCCTTCAGGCCGGGAAGCACTTTCTCCCTGAGCAGGTTCTCGTAGGCATCCGCATTCTCGGCTGTAGTCCAACCGCGCCAGTGACGTGCGATCATGATTCACCTTGGATGTTAGAGTCCTAAGACCGATGGTTGCTGGCATAAAGGGCAAAGTCTTGTAATAGGCCGTACTAGAGCGCCTTAGACTTCCCATGCCAGAGTCAGCGCCTTCGCTTTCTCCTTGAGTGTCTTCACCGGCAGCGCGCCTTCCGCCAGCGCCACCACCAGGTCTTCGTTGTCCCGCGCCCGCAGGATCCGCCAGGCGGCACCCACATCCCACGCTACTTCGGTCAGGAGCTTGCGTTCGTCCGAGGCATAGCGCTCGTGCGGCCGGTTCCTGCAGACGATGAAGCCGCGCAGCTTGCCCAGCACCATCATGGGGAACACGTAGCCATCGTCGCCGAGCTCGCTCTTGAAGCGGGCCAGGTCCACGGCTTCCTGGTCGGCGCGCAGGGCCACCAGCGCGGCATCGTCGGCGTCGAGCAATTCGGGGAAGCGGGTCCTGCCGGCCTGTTTCATGCGCCGATAGCCATTGTTCTCGGCGGAATAGATCGCCACCGCGGGCGCGCCTAGGTGCCGGGCTATCTCGCGCACCGAGGCGTCCAGCAGCTTGGGGGCATCCTGGATGTGGCCGGCATGCCGGGCGAAAGTCTGCAGCGCCTTTTCTGCCTGGTACTTGCGGCGGAAGAACACCTGCTCCACCACCTGGTCAAGCACGCGTCGCACGCGCCCGAGGGTGATGCCGAGCGAGAGCGGCACGATCACCTGCAAGAGCCATCCGGCGCCCGGCGGCAGCGCGAGCTTGAGCGCGAGGCTGTTCATGGCGGCCACGATGCCCACCACCAGCGCGGTGACGGCGCCGTATACCAGGGCCCGGTCCACCACGATGGAGACATCCACCACCCGGTGCCGCAGGAGCGCATAGGCGATGCCGGTCGCCGCCACGAAGAAACCCGAGATCTGGATCCAATTGCTGAGCAGGCCATCGGGCATGAGGTTGGTGAAAGTCACCGACACCGTGATGGCCAGCGTGCTCGCCAGCACCCAGCGTAGCCGCGCGCGTTCCGTGGTATCGGCCGTCCGGTATCCCGTCAGCAACATGGCGAAGGGGATGAGGTAGATCCAGGAGAAGACCAGCGAATAGGCAGGCGCCAGCATCGTGGTCGAGCCGGCCAGGCAGAAGAGCAGCAAACCCGCCAGGTGCGTGCCACCGCCGATCAAGAGCAGCGTCCAGAATCCCAGCCGGAACAGCAGCCTGGTGCGGGGCGCGAGATGGCGCGCCACCAGGGCGTCCGCCATGAGGTAGAAGCCAGCCCTGGCCAGGGTGTAGAACACTATGCAGATCGTCTGCAGCATCACGCCGGCCGTGCCGTCCAGGTGCACATCGCGGTTCGCCACACCCAGCACGTAACCGGCGCTCCACAGCGCCATGCCCCAGGCGGCGGGGCTGCGCCCACGCCAGATGAGCAGCAGGGAGATCACCGCGAGCAGGGTCCAGGTGAAGCCCACCGCCGAGTCGAAGCTCATGATCATCAGATGGCGGGGTACGGGCTGGGCAGCGATGGGCGCCTGCAAGATCGCGCCATCCCGGATCACCGGTAGCGTATAGACCTTGCCCACCGGCACCCGCCCGAGGTGCGCTGCGATGCCGAGCGCGGCCCGGGCATCGAGATCCATGGAGGCCACATCTATCCGGTCTCTGTCCCGCAGCGGCGAGGGCAGGGGTAAGAGCAGCCGCGCCGTCACCGTCATGGCCCCATCCGCGCCCAAGGCGACGCCCACGGGCAGTTCGGAACTGAAGAAGAATGAAGCCGCGAGGTTCGCCGCGGCGACCGTCACGATGATGAAGGTCAAGACGATCCGCAAGGCATGGACTGGACGCATGGATGCTTCCCCTGGTGCATTCCGTTCCCGATAGGATAGCGGAAGCGGGGGTATCAAATAGGCAATCGTCTCAGGTCAGCGGGGAGCTTGGCCTGTGATGATAGAAGAGGGCCGCTCCTATCCGGCAACAGCATGCTAGATCGGGCGCAAGGCAGAAGGCCTGACCCCGATCAAGTGGTAAGCTCCCCTGCGCCGGAGGCCGGCGGATCCGAGGGTGGGTCCGACTCCACGCAATACAAAAAGGGAGTAGGGGAAATGAAGTCCATTGTTATTCGCCTGATGCTGGTCCTGGCGGCTCTTGCTGTCGTTCCGAACGCCTTGGCGGCGGATACTAGCGGCGGCAACATCTTCGTGGACGCCGGTGTTGGCAGGATCTTCGGCAAACCGCTCGGTAGCGCTTCTGGTGATTCCACTGGATCACAGTCCGGTTGGGGTGCCGATGGCGGTTACCTCTGGAAGCTCGATGACCAGCGCGCCTTCGGACTCGAGCTCGGCTATATGCATTTTGGCGAGGTCGCTAACGAATACGATAACTCCGGCAGAACGCAGCTGTCGGCCAGCGCGATGTCCCTGGGCGCCAACTTCCAGTACCTCTTCGGTGATGACAGGGCCTGGGTCTTCCAGGCGCACGGCGGCTGGACGAGTGTCAAGTTCGACAATGAACTCGATTCCTTCGTCGATTATTCGTCAGGCGCCGGGTCACAGCGTCAGAGCGGCATCTACTTCGGTCTCGGTATCGGACGCATGCTCACGCAGGATTTCGGTGTCCTCCTGGCCTACAGGAACTACACCACGGGCTACGTGAGTGGGACGGGAAGAAGCCTGGATCTGAATTGGATAGGTCTTGTGGCCGAGTATCAGTTCTAATTGAGTGACAAGAGAGTCGGCCGCAAGGCGGCCGCATGATTGGCGAATGACAGGGACAGGCCATGTTTTCTTGAGTCTTGGCCTTCCCAAGCGCAGGACGTCCAAAAAAGAGAAGAGGCCGGTACATTAGAGCATGGACCCGGCACCACGCAAAAACACAAAGGGAGTGGGGAAATGAAGTCGATTACTGTTCGTCTGATGCTGGTCCTGGCGGCTCTTGCTGTCGTGCCGAACGCCTTGGCGGCGGACAGCGGCGGCGGCAACATCTTTGTCGATGCCGCATACGGCACGATGTTCGGTAAGCAGTCTTCCACGGGCGATACCGGTTCTTCCAGCAGTTCACCGACTGCCTGGCGCGCGGACGGCGGGTATCGCTGGAACCTGGATGACGCGAGGTCATTGGGGCTTGAGGTCGGCTATGTGCATTTTGGGACCATCGAAGCCAATTCCGATGCCTTGGGCTTTTTAAGCGGCAATACGACCGCCAGTGCAATGACGCTGGGTATCAACTACCGGTATCTCTTCGGCGCTGATAAGGCCTGGATATTCCAGGCGCGGGCTGGCCTGATGACCGTGAAGTTCGATGAAGAATATTCCAGTTTTCCGCCTGATGGACGGCCACCGACTTCAGGGTCCTCTTCGTCGCATCAGGGCGGCGGGTACTTCGGTTTCGGTATCGGACGTGATATCACCCAGAGCTTCAGCCTCATCCTGGCTCTCGAGTACTACACCTCAGGGGACACCGGAAATTACAACGGCGGAAACAGCCTGAGTCAGGGGTTCATCGGTCTCGGAGCTGAGTATCGGTTCTGAGTGATCTGGACTTACTACGCCTTCTTCGTCCGGCACAATTCCCCCTCTTGTCACAAAATTGTCATCAATTCGGCGCGCTGATATCGTCAAGTCGTAGAAGGGGGGCTAGGAATCTGATTTTGGTGCGCGGAGTATCCGCGCCCATGATCACCAAAGAAGCTCTCAGGAAACAGTTGGACAGTCTCCATCAGGAGGGGAGTGACCTCGTGGACCCGGACTCCGAGGAGTTCGAGTTGATGTACCAATGCTGGTACACCCGGGCCTTGCCGCTCATGAAGTAGTTGGCGGCGGATCGGTACGCGGAATTCCGGGCCTATTACGATGAAGACCCCAAGCGCCAGTTGGTGCAACCTTATAACTACGCCATCCAGGATTACCTGCTGGGCCACAGGCCGGACTATGACGAGAACTTCGATCACGAGAGCGAGGTAAGCCGCTGCGTGTCGAGCCAACTCGCCATCTTGAAGTCCGTAGGCGATCGCCTGGAATGGCAACTCCTGGACACCGCCGAGCAGGCAGGGCGGGGCATGCAGCTCGCGAGCCTGGAGACAGCCCGCAACCTCATGCACGTCAGCGAGCGTGCCGCTGGCGCCCTCGCTGGTACCGTGCTCCACGGCTTCCTCATGAGCCTCGCCGCCAAACACAAGCTCAAGTTCCGCAAGCTCACGCCTTCTTCGCGAGAGCTAGCCGATGCCTTGAAAGAGGCCCACGGCCTGGATGTCCCGGTCTGGAGCCAATGTACTTGGCTAT
>DASYCJ010000031.1:0-4040 GCA_036500225.1 Gammaproteobacteria bacterium | reverse complement strand
GGGAACGGGTCTCCACGTCATGCCAATCCTTGGCGCTCAGCTGGCGTATGGCCAGTGGGAAGAGCTCCGTCTCTTCGTCATGGATGTGGCTGAAGTTGTCCGCGCAGTAGGCGGCACCCAGCTTCCTCACCTCTTCGCAGGAACCGGCATCGCCGCCCTGGACGTTGCGGATGCTACGCAGCAGCTCGGTCTCCTGGGAGCCGAAACCGCGATGCTGTTCAGAGAGGGCGTTGCACAAGGGGCGTGCATGGCCCTTGAGCTTGTCGAGGATGATCTCCTCGGTGGGATGATGGTTCACCCCAGGATAGTTGCGCATGTACACCACAGAGTTGCCGAGCAGCGTGAGCTGGACGGGGTCATCGCCGGTATGGAGTGAATCGGCCTGCAGGCGCAGCAGCGTCAGCACGCGCTCCATGTTCCTGTGGGCGTCGGCAAGGTTACGGAGTACCGTCTGGTGAGGCATGTCGCGTTTTCCTTCTTGCGTCACATGGGCCTGTGACGGGGAAAACGCACGGGGCGGATTAGGCGTCAAGCTCGCGCGAATGCCGAGCAACTTCACTATATACCCTTTCGGCAAGGGTATGCCGCGCCGCGGCGAACGGTCAAACCGACTGACTTCAGGTCAGTGCAGATCCAGGTTCCGCCCGGCATTCATCAGATAGTCGTAGAGATTGTCATACTGTTTGAGATCGTCCCGTTCCAGAGCCGGATCGATGATGGTCCTGGTTCTCTCGCCGATCTGATCCCAGTCATATGCGTTCAGCCACTTGATGGCCTGGGGGAACATGTCCAGCTCCTCGGCACGTATGTGGTTGGCATGTTCCGCGCAGTAAGACGTGCCTATGCGTTTGATGTCCCGGTAGGCATCCAGGTCGCCGGTCTGGGCGTTGCGGATGCGGCCCAATAACACCGTCTCCTGCTCACGGAACACTTCGTGCTGGTCGTGCAGTTTGATGCAGAGGATGCGGGTCTCCGGCGCATTGACCACCAGCCTGCCGAAGATCAGTTCCTCGGTGGGATGGTGTATGACACCGGGATAGTTACGCATGTAGCTGATGGCGTTGCCGAGAAGCGTGAAACCCTCGGGGTCGGCGCTGGCTTTCAGCGAATCCACCTGCAGCTGGATGAGGGTGAGGACGCGCTCCATGTTGCGGTGCGCGTCGATGAGGTCGCGTGCGATCTCGTGTTGCATAGATCCCCGTGACAAGTGCGGTCGCCCACGCGCGCCCGCGCGCACGATCGATGGGCACCGTTATCCCTCTCCCCACTGCCAGATGTCGCGACGGACTCTAGACTCCCCGCCGCCGCTACTTCCCCGCAGCCTGTGTCAATTTTCCCACATCCAGCAGCCGAATGCGCTGCCCGTCGACTTGGACAAAGTCTCGGGCAGCGAAGCGGTCGAGGACCTTGCGGATCATGTCGACGCTGATACGTAAATAATTACCCATGTCGGGGCGCGACAAGGGCAACAGGAACTCAGTGCCGGAGTGCCCCTGGCGCTCGTGGCGGCGGGATAGGTCCAGGAGGAAGCGGGCCACGCGCTCATCTGCGTTGCTGTCTCGGGTCAGGGCTAGGTTGTGGCTGGTGTCCCGGCTCACCAGGCGGAAGATCTGGCGGCGCAGGCCGTCGCTACGCTCCATACGGACCGCCAGGTCGGTATAGGGGAAGGCGCAGACGTCGCTGTCCTCGAGGGCCTGGGCGTGGGAGACGTGGCGCTGGGGGTAGATGCCGTCGACACCCACCAGCTCACCGGCCAGACTGAAACCGAGTACCCGTTCCCGGCCCCAAGTATCGGAGCGGTAGACCTTGAAGGCACCGGCACGCACCACGTAGATGGCCTGCAGGGGATCGCCGAAGCGGAACAGATGGCTGCCGGCAGCGAAGCGCTCGGGATGCTCGACGATGCCTTCCAGGCTCTGCAGGTCCTCAGGTTCGAGCCCCCAGGGTACGCAGATGGGCTGCAGGGTACAGACCGGGCACGCTTGTTTGACGCTGTCCAACTGTTCCAAGCCTGTGTTCTCTTGCGGCATCACATATTTCTTTTGGTTATGCGAAGCACGCCATAGAAACCCATGCCCTTACCCCGCAACTAATTATACACAAGCGATATGCAGGCGTTGCCTGGGTTTGACAGTACGCGACGGCATCATCACCCAATCCCCGCGGGTTTTGGGCTGAACGACATCAACTGTTCGTAAATGGTGCTCTGCTGCCTCGACGCTTCGCGGCCGAACACCGGGTCCGTGAGTGCACGGGTACCGTCGCTCACCGCCTGCCAGTCTTCCGCACGCAGTTTGGCGATGGCCAGAGGCAGCACTTCCGCCTCCTCGAGTCGGATGTGCGCCGCATGTTCCTCGCAGTATTCGAGACCCTTGCCGTGCAGCCGCTTGCGGGCACCAGCATCGCCCTGCTGGGCGAGGTCCAGGTCGCGCAGGAGCTGCGTCTCCTGTTCATGGAACTCGCGATGCTGGTCTGAGAGCAGCTGACAGAGTGGCGCGGCCTCGCGTGTCCGCGAGACCAGCATCCGGAACATGATGTCCTCGGCTGGATGATGCACAACGCCCGGGTAGTCATGCATGTAGCCGACGGCGTTGCGCAAGAGACGGAAGCCGGAGGCGTCCGTGCCAGCATGCAGGGAGTCCAATTGCAGACGGATCAAGACCAGCACCCGCTCCATGTTGCGGTGCGAGTCAGACAAGACCTGTGTGATCTCCTGGTACAGAAACCGGCTCCCTAGGGGCGCCGGTGGGTATTTCCCGAGGCCGATGATGATGAAGACCCAATGAGCTTAAGCTTAGTCCTAGCGCGCGCCCTCACACGGACCGCCCGTCGGAGAGTCCCGTCAGGCCTCCCGGCCCTGCATCAGCACTCTCCGTGCCAGATGCTTCAGACTGCCCGCATCCAGTAAGCTGATTCGTGCGTCCTCTACCCGCAGTAACTCGCGAGCGATGAACCCTTGACAGACCCTCGCCACCTCATCTTCCGTCATGCCGAGATAGCTCGCGATGTCGGCCTGGGACATGGGGAGATTCAGCTCGTCTACGGGGCTACCGGCTGCCTCGGCACGGGAAGCGAGATCCACCAGAAAACCGGCGAAGCGCTCCTCGCCACTACTGTGTCGCACCTGGGCTGTATTGATACCGATATGCCGGCTCACATGACCGAAGATCTGGTTACGCAGATCTTCACTGCGACCCATGAGCCCGGCCAGGGCCGAATACGGCAGGAGGCAGACTTCACTGTCCACCAGGGCTATGGCATTGGAATCGTGGGTACGGTAATAGACGCCATCCAGCCCGGCCATCTCTCCGGGGAGGCTGAAACCCATCACGATCTCGTTGCCCACTACGGAGACGCGATAACTCTTGAACGCGCCGCTGCGGACTGCATAGATGGCATCGAGGCCATCGCCGAAACGGAACAGATGCTCGCCGGCGCGGATGGGCGCGGGATGATCGATGATCTCGTCCAGGTCGCGACGATCGGCTGGAGCCAACTCCCAGGGTAGGCAGACCGGTTGCAGGTCGCATACACGGCAAGACGTCACGATCTTCTGAAAGCCGTAACCCCTCGTCGTCTTTGCCGGCATCGTCTCCCCTTATCCGGCCTGCGAGGGCTGCGTGGCTTTGGGCAGCACTAGTAGACCACGGATACTTCCCCCGCGCGCAAGTATTTATGTGTAGGTCTCGTGCAGCAACTGCCGGTAGAGTGCGGCATCCTCCGCGCCGAAACAACAGGCGATCACCCTGAAGAACTTCCCGGCGTACTTATGCATGACCGTGAGGGAGATGTGGGCCGCGGCCCTCTTGGGATACCCATATACACCGGTGCTTATGCAGGGAAAGGCAATACTCTGGACGCCCTTCTCCATCGCCAGACGAAACGAATTGCGATAGCAGCTTTCCAGCAACTGCGGCTCCCCCTGGGCACCGCCCCGCCATACCGGTCCCGGTGTATGCACCACCCAACGGGCTTTGAGACTGAAACCGGGGGTGACGCGCGCCTCGCCGGTGGGGCAAGGCCCGAGCCTGCGGCAGGCC
>DASYCJ010000030.1:0-52610 GCA_036500225.1 Gammaproteobacteria bacterium | reverse complement strand
ACGCGGGTCTCGCTGCCGATGACCTCCTCGCCGCTCTTGATGGCGCCGATGCGGCGGATGTCCAGGCGCACCGAGGCGTAGAACTTGAGGGCGTTGCCGCCGGTGGTGGTCTCCGGGTTGCCGAACATCACGCCGATCTTCATGCGTATCTGGTTGATGAAGATGACGAGCGTGTTGGAACGCTTGATGTTGGCGGTGAGCTTGCGCAGGGCCTGGGACATGAGCCGGGCCTGCAAACCCATGTGCTGGTCGCCCATCTCGCCTTCTATCTCAGCCTTAGGAGTAAGCGCCGCCACGGAATCGATCACCACCACGTCCACCGCGGCGGAGCGCACCAGCATGTCGGCGATCTCGAGAGCCTGTTCGCCGGTATCCGGTTGGGAGATCAAGAGGTCTTCAACCTTCACGCCGAGCTTGCCGGCGTACTGCGGATCCAGAGCGTGTTCCGCGTCGATGAAGGCGGCGGTGCCGCCCTTCTTCTGGATCTCGGCGATCACCTGCAGCGTGAGGGTGGTCTTGCCGGAGGATTCAGGGCCGTAGATTTCCACCACGCGGCCGCGGGGCAGACCGCCGATGCCGAGGGCGATGTCGAGCGTCAGGGAGCCGGTGGACACCACATCGATGTCGCGGGTGGCAGCGTGGTCGCCCAGACGCATCACCGAGCCCTTGCCGAACTGCTTCTCGATCTGGCCTAAGGCGGCGGCCAGGGCTTTCTTGCGGTTGTCGTCCATGGGGATCACCTTAAGCGCTGCGTTCATGTGAAAGACCTTGTGTGCCCATTATTTCATATTCCCTGCGGGCGCCGAGGGCGTACGTCGCGAGCGGGGAGTATTCACTGCCAGTCTTGCCGATGACGGAACTCACCAGCGCGAATTCGTCTACATACCAACTCAAGGGGCCGAAGCCACCGAGCGCGCCCGGCGCGCGCACTTTGCGGGCGAGTGTCACGTGCGGGATGAAATCTTGGTTATCAGGCCTGAAGCCGGCCTGCATCAGCCGTTCGCGCAACTTTGCGGCGAGGCTGGTGGCGGCAGCTGAGACGCGCGAAGTGCCGCACCACAGCACTTGCGGTTCTTTCCAGTAACCGTAGCGGTCGAGCTCCAGGCGGAAGCGTTCGGCCTGCACCGATGCGGCGATGCTCTTCACCAAGGGCAAAGACTCGGCGGCCACGCGGCCAAGGAATAGCAGGGTCATATGGAGGTTTTCGGCCGACACCGCCTTGCCATCGGCTGCCGCGAGGGCGTCACGGCTTGCCTTATATGTGGCTTGGCGGGTGCCGGCCTCGGGCCACAGCGCGAAGAAGAGCCGGAGGTCCGGCGTCCCGACTTGGGTGCTTGTGGGAGATCTGTGAAGCATCTCTTAAGGCCCGCACCGGCAGTGGTACAGACTGTACCCAGGGATTTGCCGGTAACTGTGATTTTATACAGTATTAGACCAAAGTCAAGAAAATACTGTATTCATTCACAGGTACTGAACTTTAGCACAGTAGTTTCGGAATGGCGCTGCGAAGGATCACAAGCAGGAAATGTCAGGAAAGGGCCAGCATTTCACCCTAATTTAGCTGCCCAAACCCGCTATTAAGCCCTCTAAAGCCCTCAAAACTGTTTCTCTTCTAATTGACTCACGGTCACCGACAAATAGGAAGCGCCGGCTGGTGACCTTACCGTCGGCCCAGCGCCAGCCGATCCATACAGTACCAACGGGCTTCTCCGGGCTACCGCCGTCGGGCCCAGCGATGCCGGAGACCGCCACCGCCACTTGAGCCAAGCTCCAGTCCGCGGCCCCTTCCGCCATCTCCCGGACCACGGTCTCAGATACGGCCCCGTGGGCATCCAGGGAAGCCTGCCTCACCCCCAGCATGGCGAGCTTGGCCTCGTTGCTATAGGTAATGAAGCCCCGCTCGAACCAGGCGGAACTGCCGGCCACGTCCGTCAGGATCTTGCCGATCCAGCCGCCGGTGCAGGACTCCGCTACCGAGAGCTTCAGACCTTTAGCCTTGAGGCGCTGGCCTAGGTCCGCGGCGAGGGCCTGGAGAGATGCGTCATCGGTCTTCATGACCCAAGGTTAACATTCTTGTTAGCATCGCCCTTCCATTCCGCCTGACCTCACATGAACCAGAGCGCCGACAACACGTTCTCGGAACACACGCCCATGATGCGTCAGTACCTGCGCGCCAAGGCGGAGCACCCGGACGTGCTGCTGTTCTATCGCATGGGCGATTTCTACGAACTCTTCTACGACGATGCGCGGAAAGCCTCGCGGCTCATGGACATCACTCTCACCCAGCGCGGCCAATCCGCCGGCTCCGCCATCCCCATGGCGGGCGTGCCTTATCACCAACTGGACAACTACCTCGCCAAGTTGGTGAAGCTCGGTGAGTCCGTAGCCATCTGTGAGCAGATCGGCGACCCCACCACCTCGAAGGGACCGGTGGAACGCAAGGTGATGCGCATCGTCACGCCGGGCACCGTCACGGACGAAGCTCTCTTAGAAGAGCGCCGCGACAATCTGGTGGCGGCGGTGCACGTGGCGCCCGCAGGTTATGGCCTCGCTGCTTTGGACCTGGGCTCGGGCCGCTTCACCATCCTCGAAGTCAGCGGCGAAGAAGCGCTCTTGGGCGAACTGGAACGGCTGCGTCCGGCAGAACTGCTTTACGCCGAAGACGCGCTGCTGCCCAAGGCCGCTCAATCCCGCAACGGTGGCCGCGCCCGCCCGCCCTGGCATTTCGATGCGGCCACCGCAACGCGCCTGCTCACGGCTCAATTCCGTACACGCGATCTGGCGGGATTCGGCGCCGAGAGCCTGGATGCAGCCGTCACCGCTGCGGGGGCGCTGCTGCAATACGTGCAAGAGACACAGCGCACGGCCCTGCCCCATCTCACGGGCCTCAATGTGGAGCGGCGCGACGACGCGCTCATCCTGGATGCAGCCACCCGCCGGAACCTGGAACTCGAATTGAGCCTGGTGGGTCGCCATGAGTTCACCCTGGCCGGCATCATGGATCGGAGCGTCACCCCCATGGGTGGGCGCCTGCTGCGCCGTTGGCTGAACCGTCCCTTGCGAGATCACACAGAACTCAAGAACAGATATCACTGCATCGCCACTCTTATAGAGGACCGGCGCTACGAGCCCTTGCGGGAACGTCTCAATGGCATCGGCGATGTGGAACGCATCCTGGCCCGGGTGGCCCTGAAATCCGCCCGACCCCGAGATTTGGGACAACTGCGCTACACTCTGGCGGAACTGCCGGCGTTGCAAGAGTCCTTATCGAGCCTGGACACGCCCATCCTGAAGAAGCTGGTGCCGGAACTGGGCGAACATCCGGATCTATATGAGCTGTTGAAGAAGTCCCTGGTGCAAGACCCGCCGGCCCTGGCCCGGGAAGGCGGTATCTTCGCGGAAGGTTATGACGCCGAACTGGACGAGCTGCGCCACATCAATCGGGACGCGGATGCCTTCCTGGCGGACCTCGAGCTCCGTGAGAAAGCCCGCAGCGGTATCTCTACTCTCAAGGTGAACTACAACCGGGTCCATGGCTTCTATATAGAAGTGGGCCGCAGCCACGCGGATAGGGTGCCGGCGGACTACATCCGCCGCCAGACCCTGAAAGGCGCCGAGCGCTATATCACGCCGGAACTGAAGGCTTTCGAAGACAAGGCCCTCTCGGCCCAGGAGCGATCCCTGGCCCGAGAACGCAGTCTCTATGACGCACTCCTGGATAAGCTCATCGAGCGCTTAAGCGATATGCAGCGCACGGCCTTAGGTCTCGCCACCTTGGATGTGCTGGCGAACCTGGCGGAACGGGCTATAGCCTTGCGCCTCACAGCGCCGGAGCTCTCTTCCAAGCCTGAACTCAGCATCGAAGCCGGGCGGCATCTGGTGGTGGAACAGGTCATCGATGCGCCCTTCGTGCCCAACGATCTCAATCTCGACGATGCACGCCGCATGCTGGTGATCACCGGTCCGAACATGGGCGGCAAGTCCACTTACATGCGCCAGACCGCGCTCATCGCGATACTCGCCCATATCGGCAGCTTCGTGCCCTGCGGCCGCGCGGTGATCGGCCCCCTGGATCGCATCTTCACCCGCATCGGCGCTTCAGATGATCTGGCCGGTGGCCGCTCCACGTTCATGGTGGAGATGGTGGAGAGCGCGAACATATTGAATAACGCCACGGACCAGAGCCTGGTGCTGATGGACGAAATCGGCCGCGGCACTTCGACCTACGACGGTATGTCCCTCGCCTGGGCCGCGGCGAGCCATATCGCGCGGGAAGTGCGTGCCTTTACGCTGTTCGCTACCCACTATTTCGAACTCACGGCCCTCGCGGAACTGATACCCGGCGTCGCCAACGTGCATCTGGATGCCACGGAACATGCCCACGAGCTGGTGTTCCTGCATTCCGTGAAGGAAGGTCCGGCGGATCGCAGCTATGGTCTACAGGTGGCAGCCCTGGCCGGCATCCCCAAGGCTGTCATAGCCCAGGCCCAGGAATATCTGGCGCGGCTCGAGTCTGCCCAGCGCCAACCCAAAGAGAAGCCGGCCACGCAACAGCAGATCGGCCTCTTCGCGGCGCCGCCTTCCGCCGTGGAGGAGAAACTCAAGTCTGTGGATCCGGACAAGCTTTCGCCCAAGGAAGCGCTGGAGCTGCTGTATGAACTCAAGAAGAAGCTCTGAAGATCTAAGTGAGACGATCCATGGACCTGATGGAGCTTGATGACAGCTACCAACCAGTGCCGGAACCAGAGCCTCTATTCCCGTCTCTGGCATTCATGGTATTGATGCTGTTCATCGCGTGGTGGATAGCGAACCTTCACGCGGGCCTTCCCAATATATTGTGGGCCTATCTGACATTCTCGATCGCGGCCACCGGTGTCGGTCTGGTGCAAGTCGCGTTGCGGAACCGGCACGATTGGCCCGGTAAGATCGCCAAGTTGGTGAGCTTCGCCATAGGTTTCGTCTGCGTGGGTCAGGTGCTGCAACTCAGCACCGATGGCAAACGAGACTTGCGGGCCGGGAACATCGGCATCTATACCGCAGTGGCTCCGGGGATCATCACCTGCCAGCGGGATCATTTCGAACAGTCTCAAGATGACTTCAGCATCGAACCACCCAAGCAGAACGGTTGGGAGGCACACTACGCCTATGTGGTGGATGGCAAGCTCTATCATCAGAGTGATTACGAGCCCAAACCCTATTTTCCGATCGGCACCGCCGTGAACATCTTCTACGACGTCCGGCAACCCGCGCGGGCCCGGCTGGTCACTCCCGAGGACATCTTGCCCGACGACGCTGTGAGCCCTGTGCCGGCGGACGTCCAAATGCTGCTGCCCAAACCCGACCCCACCCACATCGCATGTTGAGCAAACTCCGAGTCGCAGCGGCATCGATCACATTGGTGCTGGCCTTCACCGGCACTGTCGCGGCGCAAGCAGCCGATATGGCGCTGCGCAACGGCGCCATCTACACCCTCGACACTGCGCATCCCTGGGCCAGCGCGCTGGTCATCAAGGATGGCCGCATCGCCTACGTGGGTGACGAGGCAGGACTGAAACCCTATCTTCCGGGCGCGCGGGTCATCGACCTGCACGGCGAGATGGTGCTGCCGGGTTTCCACGATGCGCACATCCATCCCATGTCTGGCGCCATGCGCCTGCTGCTCTGTGATCTCTCGGGTGCGAAGTCTCCAGAGCAGCTCTATGACGGCGTGCGCAAAGAAGCCGCCACAGGCAACCCCTGGGTATTCTGCAACGGCGTGCCGGATGCGCTCACCGCAGGTATCGATGGCGCCAAGCTGGATGCACTGGTACCGGATCGGCCAGTCTTCATCCGCAACGCCACCGGCTTCAAGGGCTGGGCCAACTCTAAAGCCCTGGCCGCGGGCGGTATAGATCCAGACGGGATCGGTCCCGAGATCAGGGGGGTTGAGCGAGATCCCAAGACCCATAAGCCCACGGGCGTGCTGGACGATGAGGCTACCAACCTGGTGCGCGGCAAAGTGCCGCCGCCGACTGAAACCCAATACCGGGAGGCGCTGAAGCGCGCCACGGCCATGGCCAATAGTTTCGGCATCACATCACTGTTCGATGCCGCCGTAAGCGGCAGCATGTTCGACGCCTATCACGCAGCCGATCAGGCGGGCGAACTCACCGTACGAGTGGTTGGGGCTCAGCTGGTGGATACGCGCCGCGGCCTCGATCAGGTGGATGAGATGGTGAAGCGTCGGGAGGCCTTACGTGGCAAGCGTTTCCGGCCGGACGCCGCAAAGATCTTCCTGGATGGCGAGAGCGCAGAACACACCGCCTCGCTGCTGGCGCCCTATGCGGACATGCCGGATTCGCGCGGCCCCATCATCCCGCAGGATGCGCTGGATGCCATGGTGCAGAAGCTGGACGCCGCCGGCTTCCTGATCCACATGCATGCCATGGGTGACGGCTCCGTCCGAGCCGGACTCGATTCCATCGAACACGCCATGAATGTGGATGGACCGCAGGACCGTCGGGATCAGATCGCTCACGTGGGCGTGGTGGATCCAGCGGACATCCCGCGATTCGGCAAGCTCGGCATCACCGCCAACTTCACGTCCATCTGGTTCCAGGCGGATGACGAGGCCTCTGCCGATACCATGAGAGTGCTGGGCCCGGAGCGTTCCCAATACATGTTCCCCATCGGCAGCATCGCAGCGGCAGGTGGACGCCTAACCGCTGGCAGCGACTGGCCGCAGCTGACCTTGAGTCCCCTCGATGGAATCCAATACGCCATGACCCGTCAGCCCCTGGACGGCAGTAAACCGCCGTTACTGCCGAACGAGCGCATCAGCCTCGCCCAAGCCATCGCGGCCTATACGCGGGATGCGGCTTGGGTAGTGCATGAAGACAAATTAGATGGAACCCTGGAAGTCGGCAAAGCTGCGGACATCGTTGTGCTGGATCAGAACTTATTCAAGGTAGACGTCTTGTCGATACACAAGACGCACGTGTTGCTGACGCTATTGGATGGTGAGCCGGTGTATCGCGCTCCGCAGTTCACCTGGCCTTAGATCCTTTCACCCTGGCTACACTCGCGACTCAGTCCGCCCGCCGGAGGCGCGACATCTCACCGCGGCAGGCGGCAAGCACCAAGCCCGGTTCGAGTAGAGCATTCAGCAGTAGGTGCACCGCGATGCAAGGCAGGACGCTCCTGCCGCCTGCCAGATAGGTAACCGCCAACATGGCGCCGAGGAGTCCGGTGGCAAGTGTGGCACCGAGTGCGGCACGGCCGCTCCGGCCGAAGAGTCCCCACACCCCATGAGCCACTCCGAAGGCCAGGGCCGAGGCTAACACTTGCAACAGCGGGCCATAGCCTCGATACAGGAGCGCATCCATGAGGACTTTGCGGAACACCGCTTCTTCCAGGATGCCGGCGGCTACCGCTACAGCCAGACCCAGGAATTTCAGGAACGTGGGCTTGAACAGGTTCTCCCGCACCGAGGGCAGCCTTAGGCTCAAGACGAAGAAAGTTGCGAAGGTGGCCGCTGCACAGAGCCACCCCAACAGCGCGCCCGGATGGCCGGACGTCAGGTCCAGGAACACCGCTAACTTGGCGGGAGCGTGAATAGCATTCAAGAGGACCCAGAACCCTTCGACCACGGCGATGCCGGCGAGTATCAAGGCGCTTTTCTTCTCGGCACTCATGGTGTTCATGGGGTCTCCGGGCTGAAGCATTCTGGCTGTGCCCAGACTGCCACCCCCGGCGTGGGGGAGCCAGAGCCGGGCGTCAGCCCTTCTCCGTGACATACGTCACTGCGCGAACCTTCCATCCTTCAAGAATCCTGTCACCTGTTCCGCCAACCCTCGGCTGAACAACATCCCCGTGTGGTTCGAGTGGACCAGCACCGAATCCTTGGCTCCCTCGATGCGCGTCTCTCCCACGCTCACGATGCCGTCATGAGGTGAAGGTAACCTCGGGTTCAGGGGATTGAGCCGGAATTCGTGGGTACCGGCGATCACGCCCAGTTCCCGAGGTTCGGTCCAACGCGCTTCATGTTCCCCCGCTAAGGCCTGCGGCCCGCTCTTGCCGATGGTCCAGCCCAAGCCCAGTTCCCCGAGGTAGCGGGCGAAGCGGCTACCTCGCACCGGCGAACCCATGAACACCACCCGGCCCGGCGGCAGCTTCACACCCTGCTGGAACATGCGCAGGGTCACGAGACCACCGAGGCTATGGGCCACGACGTGCAGCCGCTCGGTCTGGAGCGCCTGCAGATATAGCCCTAGAGCCTTGGCGTTCTGCTCCGGGGTACGGGTCAGGGTCCGGTATCCGAACTGGCGGGTCTCGAAGCCGGCGCGGCCCACGCGGTGGCGCAGGAGTCCCAGTTCCAGTCCATTCATATATAGACCGTGGACGAATATGACGGTTTCAGCCATGCCCCATGATACCGGGCCGAACCGGTATCATTTACGCCCTCATGAGCAATAGCCCCAGCCTCCTTTCCAAACGCCGACACAGTGTGCCGGTGATGGTCGGCGCCGTTAAGGTGGGCGGCGACGCGCCCATCGTGGTGCAATCCATGACCAACACCGACACCGCGGACGTGACCGCCACCACCAAACAGGTGGCGGAACTGGCGCGTGCCGGTTCGGAGCTGGTGCGCATCACCGTGAATACCGATGAAGCCGCGGCTGCAGTGCCGCACATCCGCGACCGCCTGGAAGCTTTAGGCGTGCGCGTGCCGCTCATCGGCGATTT
Source organism: Gammaproteobacteria bacterium (assembly GCA_036500225.1). Classification (GTDB taxonomy): domain Bacteria; phylum Pseudomonadota; class Gammaproteobacteria; order Natronospirales; family REEB76; genus DASUBN01. Next base: position 43,886 of record DASYCJ010000030.1, on the reverse strand, counting down.
CCATTTCAACGGCCACAAGCTCCTGAAGGAGCACCCGGCCTGCGCCGAGGCGCTGACCAAGTACCGCATCAACCCCGGCAACGTGGGCCGTGGCTCCAAGCGCGACCCGCAGTTCGCCGAGATGATCGAAGCGACGCTCAAGTTCGATAAGTGCGTGCGCATCGGCGTGAACTGGGGCAGCCTGGATCAGGACCTACTCACCCGCATGATGGATGAGAACGCGAAAGCCGCCGCACCGAAAGATGCCAAAGTGATCCTGCACGAAGCCATGGTGGCCTCCGCGTTGCTCTCGGCGGAACAGGCAGAGAAACTCGGCCTAGCCCACGATCGCATCATCCTTTCCTGCAAGATGAGCGGCGTGCAGGACTTGATCGATGTGTACACACGCTTGGCAGCACGCTGCGATTACCCGCTGCATCTGGGCTTGACGGAAGCGGGCATGGGCAGCAAAGGCATCGTCGCTTCCACCGCTGCCCTCTCGGTGCTCCTGCAACAGGGCATCGGTGACACCATTCGAATTTCTTTGACGCCGGAACCGGGCGGCGATCGCACCCGCGAAGTGATCGTGGCCCAAGAAGTGCTCCAGACCATGGGCCTGCGCGCCTTCCTGCCTCTGGTGGCCGCCTGCCCAGGCTGCGGCCGCACCACTAGCACCTATTTCCAGCAGTTGGCCCAGGACATCCAGAGCTACATCCGCCACCAGATGCCCGAATGGAAGAAGCGCTACACCGGGGTCGAGACCATGCAGGTGGCGGTCATGGGTTGTGTCGTGAACGGCCCCGGTGAGAGCAAACACGCCAATCTGGGTATCAGCCTGCCCGGTACCGGTGAGCACCCGGTAGCCCCCGTCTATATAAATGGCGAAAAAAGCGTCACTTTGAAGGGCGACACGATAGGCGCAGATTTCCAGAAGATGCTCGACGATTACGTCAAAACACACTACCAAGCCCGAAGTTAGGCCCTTAAAGTCAGGTTGTCGGGCACGACTTTTATCCTCCCGCAGCGGTCTATATATAAGGGTGAAGGCTTCCCGGCCGGTCGGCCGGGACGGACCTGATAAAATTCGCGCCTCTGAGAGGCAGGACGGCAATGGGTAAGAGCTCCAAGTACGTAGCGAAGGTCCCGGACGCCAGCGGCTTCATCCACTACACAGATGAAGAGCACGCGGTCTGGCAGGACCTCATGATCCGTCAGAAACCCTTGGTGGAGAAGTACGCCTGCCCCGAATACTTGGAAGCCCTGGACCTGATGCGCTTCCCCACGGACCGCATCCCCCAGTGCAAAGAAGTCTCGGCGGTGCTGAAGAAGCATACCGGTTGGGAAGTGGCGCCGGTGCCGGCGCTGATCCCCTTCGGCCAGTTCTTCCAGCTGCTCGCCGACAAGAAGTTCCCGGCGGCCTCCTTCATCCGCAGCCGCGAAGAGATGGACTACCTGCAGGAGCCGGACATCTTCCACGAGATCTTCGGCCACACGCCGCTGCTCACGGACCCGCGCTTCGCCGAATTCACCCACGCCTACGGCAAGGCCGGCGTGCGCGCACCCAAGGAAGACCATGTGAAGCTGGCGCGACTCTACTGGTTCACGGTGGAGTTCGGCCTGATAAATACGGCCAGAGGTCTCAAGACCTATGGCGCCGGTATCGTCTCCTCTTACGGCGAGACGCCCCACGCCATCGACAGCCCCAAGCCGCAGCGCAAGCCCTTCGAGCCCATCGATGCCCTGCGCACGCCTTACCGTATCGACATCTTCCAGAGTGTGTACTTCATCATCGACAGCCTGCAGGACATGTTCGACCTGGCCCATGAGGACCTGTTCGCCCTGATCCGTGAGGCTGAAAAACTGGGGATGCATGCCCCGACTTTCCCGCCCGCAGAGAAAAAGGTCTCTTGGGCTTAACCTTCCAGCATTGAGGCTCCCATGTCTGAAACTGCTCTGGCTGAAAAGCATTGCGTCCCCTGCGAGGGCGGTATAAGCCCGCTCACCCGTGAGGAGTCCGAGCGCTACCTGAAGAAGCTGGCCCCAGAATGGACCCTCACGGCCGACACCAAGGAGATCCGCAAGGACTTCAAGTTCAAGGGATTCCAGGGGACCATGGGCTTCGTGAACGCGGTGGCCTGGATTGCCAACCAGGAAGGCCACCATCCGGACCTGGAAGTGGGCTTCAACCACTGCCTGATCCGCTACAGCACCCATGCCATCGGCGGACTCTCGGAGAACGACTTCATCTGCGCCGCCAAGGTGGACAAACTCATCGCCAAGAAGTGATCCGCGGACACTCTCAAACAAAAACCCCGCTCACGCGGGGTTTTTTATGCCTCAAGACGCGGCTTAGGCGCTCTTAAAACGCGTTTTAGCGTGCCAGAAGAGGCAAATCACCGCTTAAACCCATGGCACGGCGCACAAATGCGTGCTTAAGCGGCGTAAAACGGTCTACAGCGCGCAATCCGACATTCCGCAGCACAGATACACCCGCGATATCGTTGCTGAAAAGCCGTTTAAAGCCGTCTAGCGCGAAGATCATCGCGAGATTGTCACCCTTTCTCCATCTTTCGTAACGACGAAGTACACCGAGATCGCCGATGTCGCGTCCTTTGCGCGATGCTTCACCGATCACCTCTGCCAACGCCGCTGCATCCAATAAACCCAAGTTCACACCCTGCCCGGCGAGTGGGTGCAGCGCGTGAGCTGCATCCCCCGCAAGCGCGAAGCGGGAGCGAACGTACTCCCGGGCGTGCAACCTCTGGAGCGGGAATGCCACCCGGCGGGTGCTGGAGAGCACTTGGCCGAGCTTGGCTTCGCTTCCCTGGGTGAGAGCCGCGCAGAAGCCGGCGTCGTCGAGAGCGAGTATCCGCGCCGCTTCCGTCTCGTTTGCGGACCACACCACCGAGACACGCCCATCGGCGAGAGGCAGGAAGGCCACGGGACCCGTGGGCAGGAATCGCTGCCAGGCGGTTTCCCGATGAGGCTGTTGGGTGCGCACATGGGCCACCACGGCACGCTGCCCATAGGCCGTGTTATCCACTTCGATGCCTGCCAGGGCGCGGGTCGCGGAACCGGCGCCGTCCGCTGCCACCAAGAGCTTCACCCGTAAGCGCTGAGCGCCATCCAGAGTGAGACTCGCTGAGTCTTCATCTAGGGTGAGGCTGTCTACCTTGGCGGGGTGGACCATGCGTACCTTGGGATCGCGCTTGAGGCGGGCCCAGAGGGCATGCTGCAAGAGCGAGTTCTCGACGATGTAGCCCAGTTCCGCTTGGCCCAAATCCGCGCTGTCGAAATGGATGCTGCCCTTGCCGCCCGCATCCCAGACCTGCATCTCCCGATAGGGCGAAGCCCGCGCCGCGGCGACGGTCTCCCAGACTCGCAGGGCTTCCAGGATGCGCCGGCTCGCCACCGAGAGGGCGAATACCCGGAGATCCACCTCTGCGTTGGCGTCGTAAGGCGCCGGTGTCTGGGCATCGATCAGAGTGATGCTTAGATCGCTGTCTGCCAGGGCGCAGGCGAGCGCGGCGCCCACTACGCCGCCGCCGACTATCGCGACGTCGCTATCGAATTTCATGTGAGAGGCAATCCGCGAGCAAGCTTGGGCAGGCGCCCCGCGAGACCCATGTTGTGCTGGAGGAACGTCTTCCGCGCCGTGGGCATGAGTTCCATGGCCAGGAGCCCTGCGTTGCGACCCCATGCAACAGTAGTCAGCGGATTGGCGAAGAGCCGATTCAGTACGTCCGTGAAGAGTGCGGTACCGCGCTGGTCACCCTTGCGTGCGTCTACGTAGCGGGCGAGCACCTCCGGCGCGCCGAGGTCACTACCCCGCGCCTCTGCGAGCACTTCCGCGAGCATGGCCATGTCCCGCACCGAGAGGTTGAAGCCTTGGGCCGCGACGGGATGCAGCGCGTGGGCGGCATTGCCGATGATGAGTGCACGTGGGGCTTGTTGCGCGTCAGCACGCACCATGCTCAAGGGGTAACTGGCCCGCTTACCCACCTGGATGAACTTCCCGAAGCGGCCACCGAATCGTTCGGCAGCTTGTTCCGCGAAGGCGGCAGCGTCGAGGCCTAGGAGGGCCGGCGCTGCATCCGTGGCAGTGACCCAGACGAAACCGTATTTGTCTCCGCCCATGGGCAAGAGTGCCGCCGGGCCTGCTTCGGCGAAACGCTCGAAAGCGGTCTCTGCTTCCGGCCGCTCCACCCGCACATTGCACACCACGGCAGTCTGGGCGTAGTCCGCCCGCTCGGCACCGATGCCGAGCTGACGGCGAACTTCCGATTGGGCGCCGTCGGCGGCCACCAGCAACTTGGCCTTGAGGCTGAGAGGTTCAGCTGCCTCGATCTGCGCTTCCACACCTGCGCCATCCGCCGTGAAGGACTGGAGTTTGGCGGGCGCATGCACACTTATGTTTGGATGGCGGGCGATGAAATCCATGAGGGCCTTGCCGATGAGCCGGTTAGGCGTCACCCAACCCAGAGCATCGACGCCCGCTTCCTCCGCCGAAAGTCGCGTGGAACCGAGGCGCCCCCGCTCCGAGACCTGGATGCGACGGATGGGTGAGGCTTCTGCGGCCATGCCGGACCAGACGCCCATGCTCTGGAACACTCGGCGGCTGCCTTCGGAAAGGGCAGTGGCACGGTCATCGAAACTCGGCTGGCCGCGGCTGCCGAAGGGCACCGCCTCCACCATGGCGATCTTGAAAGGGAGAGGCGCGAGGGCAGCGGCGAGACTCGCGCCTACGAGGCCGCCACCGACGATCACCAAATCGAGTTCTTGGGATTTGGCCACGGGCCTATGCAGCTTGTGACTGCTGCATGTAAGCCTCGATCTCGTCCGCGTCTTTGATCAGTCCACCTGTGAGCACGTCCGGCTCGCCTTTGGTGACCAGCACATCATCCTCGATGCGGATGCCGATGCCCTGGAAACGCTTGGGCGCCTTGGAACCCGGCGCGATGTAGAGGCCTGGTTCCACCGTGAGCACCATGCCGGGCTCCAGCTCGCGCCATTCCTCGCCCACCTTGTAGTCGCCCACATCGTGCACATCCAGCCCCAGCCAGTGGCCAGTGCGGTGCATGTAGTAAGCCTTGTAGGCCTCATCCTTGATGAGCTTGGTTACAGGACCCTTGAGCAGGCCCAGTTTCACCAGGCCCGCAGTCAACACCTTCACCGCTTCTTCATGGGGCGCGTTCCAATGGTTGCCGGGGCGTGCCTTATCGATGGCCGCGAGCTGGGACTTCAGCACCACGTCATAGAGCGCGCGCTGTTCCGGTGAGAAGCGGCCGTTCACCGGGAAGGTGCGGGTGATGTCCGAGGCGTAGCAGTAGAGTTCACAGGCAGCGTCGATGAGCACCAGCTCGCCGTCTTTCAGCGGCTGGTTGTTCTCGTTGTAGTGCAGGATGCAGCCGTTCTCGCCGCCGCCCACGATGGGGTTGTAGGCGTGGGTACCGCCATGACTGCGGAACTCGTGGATGAACTCCGCTTCCAGTGCGCCTTCATTCATGCCCGGGCGGCAGACGCGCATGGCGCGTTGGTGCGCCAGCACCGATACGGCGCCGGCGGCGCGCATGGCTTCTGCTTCCACCTTGCTTTTGTACAGCCGCATGTCATGCAGCAGGTGATCCAGCGCCACGAACTCCTGGGGCGGATGGATGCCGTGGCGGGTCTGGGCCTTCAACTGGTTCACCCAGGCGATCACGTGCTTATCGAACTCAGGGGAGGCGCCCATGGTGTAGAACACCCGGTCGCAGTTCTCCATGAGGTGCGGCAGGATCTCATCCATATCGCCCACCGGGAACGCATCGTCCGCGCCGTACTCACGGGTGGCGCCCTCGGGGCCGGCGCGCCGGCCGTTCCAGGTCTCCATCACCGGGTCCCGGTCGCGGCAGAACAGGATGTATTCGGCTTGCTTGCGGCCCGGCACCAAGACCGCAACGGCATCGGGTTCCGGGAAGCCCGTGAGATAGTGGAAATCGCTGTCCTGGCGGAAGGGGTAATGGCTGTCGCGGTTGCGGATCTTCTCCCGGGCGCCGGGGATGATGGCGATGGCACCGGGCCCCATCATGCGCATCAGCTCTTTACGGCGGCGGGCGAATTCGATCTGTTGCATATCAGTGCAGAGTATCTGAGGGGGGCGCGATCTCGGCGGGCGCCTGGAGCTCTTCATAGAGCAACTGGACCCCGACCCGCACGTACTCCACGATCTCGATGTAGGCGGTCTCGTCGTCGTCGCTGTCTTCGCCCTCGAAACCGGCCTGGGCGATCTGCCCCAGGTCCCTCAGCACTTCGTTGGTCTCCTCGCTGAGCTCATCTGGCTTCAGACGCTGGCCGGCAAGACCCATACCGAACAGGAAACCCTGGCACCACTCGCCCAGGGCATCGGTGCGGTCCGCGAGACCAGTCTCATCGTCCGGCAGCACCGGCGCGAACTCCAGGGAACCGCCCGCCAAGAGCCCATGGGTCTTGTCCCGCAGCGAAGCCAGCATGCGCCGGCAGGCCTGCTGCGCCTCTTGGCTGCCGCTGGCCTGATCCAGGATGTGGGCGATCCAGGGTGCGTCGTCGGTGAGGCCCGCGCAGAGCGCGCCGCACAGGGTGCCATGGGATTCGGCGGCGTCGCAGGCGGCGCCGGCGCGTCTTAAGGTCTCGTCGAGGTCTTGGAATACGTTGGCAGGCATGCGCTCGGATGCGGGGATGTGACGAGCCCATATCCTACACCCCACGTCGGACGCGTCCCACCCGTCATGCATTGACCAGCAAACTGCTTCTGCCTATATTCGCCGCCCATGAGCAGCGAAAAAGCCCGTGCCCTCCTCGACCAGGAACTGAAGCGACTCGAAGCCCGAGTCCAGGAACTGGTCGCCAAGATGGGCAAGCTCGATGGCGAGAACCACTCGCTGCGCGAGCGCCTCGAATCCCTTACCACCGAACGCGCCAACCTCCTCGCCAAGAACGACGAGGTGCGCGGCCGGGTGGAAGCCATGATCTCCCGCCTGAAATCCCTGGAGGAGAGCGCATGAGCGAGGAACTGCAGCGAGTCACCGTGAAGCTCCTGGACAAGGAGTACTCGGTCGCCTGCCCCGAGGACGAACGGGAAGCCTTGATCGAGTCTGCCGACCTCCTGAACCGCAAGATGAAAGAGATCCGGGACAGCGGCAAAGTGGTCGGCGTGGACCGCATCGCGGTCATGGCGGCGCTGAACCTCTGCCACGAGATGCTGCAGGGCAAGAGCTCGAACCTGCGCGCCGACGAACGGTTATTGGGCCGCGTGAGGATCCTCAACGACGCCCTCGCTGGCGCCCTCGGTGCTCATCACTAAATAGCTGCTGCGTCCGCGGCGCTTTTAACAGGCTTTGGGGCTGTTGGCAGCCGTCTTCAGGGGACGACCTGTCAAGCTTGAATCCAGTCCCGATAGGGAGCATGGTTAATGCCGGTACCTTCTGCGGTGTTCGATATAAGGCCGGGTAACCCCTTGAGCCTAATTCATCACCCCGGGACATGGTTTGGCGGTAACGGTGTGCATGTCCACCTCGTAGTGGAAAGCCTAAAGTGCCCCAACTCGTCCCACTTGAACCTCTGGTTCAAGGGAATGGCCTTCGACGGCACATGCGGAAGGTGCCCCTTATCCCCCCCGCTGCCGGCATGACGCGCGACGCGCTCCGCCAGCAGCTGCGCGCGTCACGCCGCGCCCTCAGCTTCGAAGTCCGCCTGCAGGCCGCCATCTCCGCGGCCATGAAGCTTTGCGCCAGCGAGGCCTACCGGAATGCGCGCCGCATCGCGGTGTACATGGCCATGGATGGCGAGCTGGATCCGACACCGCTGATCATGCGTTGCCGCACCGACGAGCGTGAGCTGTATCTGCCGGTGCTGCCGCCCATGGAAGGCGCCATGTCCTTCCGCCCCTACAACATCGACACGCCGCTGGTCCCTAACCGCTTCGGCATCCCGGAACCGAAGTTCCCCGAGGGCGGCCGCATGGCCAAGGACATGGACCTCGTGGTGACGCCCATCGTGGGTTTCGACTTGCAGGGCAACCGCCTCGGCATGGGCGCAGGCTTCTACGACCGCACCTTCGGCTTCCTCAGGCACATGCAGGAACCGCGTCCGCTGCTCGTCGGCTATGCCTACGAACTGCAGAAGCTGCCCGCACTCCATGCCGAATCATGGGATGTGCCGCTGGCAGCCGTTGCGACAGAGCAACACTTTTACCCTCGTCCATCCGCATCGAATAGCGCATAGCAGGCACACATGAACCACTGGCTGATGAAATCGGAACCGGATGTGTTCGGCATCACGCACCTCGCGGAGTCGCCGAAGCGCACCGCGAGTTGGTCAGGAGTGCGCAATTACCAAGTCAGGAACCTCTTACGGGACGATTTTCAAAAAAAAGATTTGGCGTTCTTCTACCACTCCAGTTGCCCTGAACCAGGAGTGTACGGCGTGATGGAGGTGACGAGCGCCGCGCACCCGGATACCACCCAGTTCGACCCCAAGGATGAGTACTACGATGCCAAGGCGACGCACGCTGAACCGCGCTGGTTCGCCGTGGACGTCACGCTCAAGGAAACATTCAAACACCCGGTTTTACTGCAGGAATTGCGGGATTCTCCGGCGCTGAAGACGCTGCAGACACTGCGCCGCGGCAACCGTCTCTCCATCACACCAGTGACGGCGAAGGAATGGGAAGCCATCCTCAAGTTGGCGCACGTGAAGTGATCGAGCGTGCGCTGCATGCGCATTGAGAGATGCGTCTTGCGCTTGCGGTGCGAGATGCACACGCATGTCGAACCGTCAAGAAAGACTGCTTGAAACTGGAAATTTATTTTTTCTTGTATATACTTCAGGGCGTGTTCAGACAGATATATATCTATCTAAACCGGGAGGATCAATATCATGGCTAAGAAAGCAAAAGCGAAGACCAAGGTTAAGGTTGCTGCCAAACGCAAGAAGAAGGCCACCAAGAAGGCCGGCGGCAAAAAGCGCCGCACCAAGAAGAAGGCCGGCGGCCGCAAGAAGAAGAAGAAGGCGGGCAAAAAGCGCCGCTCTAAGAGAAAGGCAGCAATGATGCCTATGTAAGTAGCCCGAAAGGCTAATTACAAAGAATAGGCCCACTCCGGTGGGCCTATTTTTTTGCCCGCCTGAAACGCGTCTTTTGCCCCAGGGCGTCGTTGCCTTCGGGGTCTCGCCCTGCTCACATACTGTTTGTATGCTCCGCGATCTCGACCCTCGGCGCCTAGCCCTAGGTCAAAATCCATCGTTTCAGGTACGCTACCGGTCCATGAGCGCCGAAGACCGCAAGAAGAAAGCCGCTGAAGCCGCCCTCGCCTACCTGGATGATGCCCGCATCGTCGGCGTCGGCACCGGCTCCACCGTCAACCACTTCATCGATGCCTTGGGGCCCATCAAGGGGCGCATAGAAGGCGCCGTCTCCAGCTCCGAAGCCAGTTCCCAGCGCCTGAAGAAGCTCGCCATTCCGGTGCTGGACCTCAACAGCGCCGGCGACATCTCCGTGTACGTGGATGGGGCCGACGAGGCCAACCGCCACCTGCAGCTCATCAAGGGCGGCGGCGGCGCGCTCACCCGCGAGAAGATCGTGGCAGCCGCCTCCAAACGCTTCATCTGCATCGCCGACGATTCCAAGCTCAAGGACGTGCTGGGTGCCTTCCCCCTGCCCGTGGAAGTGATTCCCATGGCCCGGAGCTACGTGGCGAGACAACTGGTGAAACTGGGCGGACAGCCCGAGTGGCGCCAGGGCTTCGTCACCGACAACGGCAACCACATCCTGGACGTGCATAACCTCAAGATCCTGGACCCGCCCAAGCTGGAAGCCGAGATAGATGGCATCGCGGGCGTGGTCTGCACCGGGATATTCGCGAGACGCCCTGCGGATGTGCTGCTGATCGCAGGGGAAGACAAGGTGGAGAAGATCACGCGTTGAGCAGACCCTGAGCCTCGCAGGCTCAACTCGTATAGGCGAATGCGAGCCCGACGCTGTCGATGAGCCCATGGGCCAGCACGCAGACCCATAGGTTACGGCCCGCCAGCATGTAAGCGGCGCCGAGGATGAGCCCCGCGATCCCGGAATCCACCACTCCCACCGGTCCCTTGTAGTAGTGGCCGTAGCCGAACAGCACGGCGGTCGCCACGATCGCCAGCCAATAGGCCAGGGTAGATCGCCCACCCAGGTCTGCTGCCCGGGTCACCAGATACCCGCGGTAGGAGAGTTCCTCACCGAAGGCCGCGAAGGTCCATACGATGCCGAGCCATTTGAGCAATACCACGGGATGCCCGGCGATCTGGTTGAAACCACTGGGTGCCTTGACGGGCGCAGTCCAGAGACTGGCTCCCACCGCCTCCACCAGCTCACCCGATAGCAGCCGCAGGACCGCAGCACCGACCGCGATGGCGATCAACACCCACCAGGACTTGGGCCGCCGGAACCCCAAGGCATCCCAACCGCCACTGCGGACCCGCAGCGAGACGATACCGAGCACGAACAGGATGGGGACTTCGTTCGGCAGCACGCGGAACACGTTGTGGCCGATGACGATCGCCGCTCCCAGCAGGAACTCGCCAGCGCTGAAGATGCGCGAATCGGGCAGGTGGCGCGTCTTGAACCAATCCGTGACGGCTGACATTACATCTCCTGCGGCCATACTGATGGAACCGTCAGATGATGGGAAAATTCCTGCGCGACGGGATGGCGAGGGCCAGCCAGTCTATCTAAGGTTTTCCACAGACCGCTTGATAGTACCGGCTGTCGTCCGTGGCGCTCATGTCGCCGATGCTGTGAGCACCGATCAAGGTGTCGGAGATGTCCTGCGGTGAGCTGAAGATCAGCGGCGCGAACTCTTCCAGCCTGGCCTTCTCAAGATCATCCTCTGCCGCCGCATCCGTCGGGGTCTGGATGCCGCCGTCTGCATCGATATACTTGAGCTTGCCCACGGATATGAAGTCGCCGGAGGGCGAACCCTGGATATCGATGACGCGGCGCAGCAAGGGCGCCAAGCTCAATTCCAGGGCGTTGAGGGGTACATGGGGCACCAGGTCCTGGGTGGTCTCATAGCGGATGCCGGTGATGCCGGCGTACTTGGCCGCGAAGTCCGTGCCGCCCACCCGCGGCGCACCGAAGGTATCCACCTCCGTCACCGGCAGCTTGGCCGCCTTGAGCTTCACCGCCGCGAGCATGGCCAGCGCCCCACCCTTGCTGTGGCCGGTCACGTACACCTTCGGGTTGGGCCCAAGCTTGCCCGCTGCTTGCCACGTCTTAATCTGCTGCATGAGTGCCGGCCAGACGCTCTGTAAGGCCGCCTCGAAGCCGCCGTGCACCGACCCTAAGTCCGGATCCGCCGCAGGCCGCGCATTGGCATCGTTTAACCAGTCCTCGATGGAGAGCATCTCCTGGGATGTCTGTTGGTCACCGGTGCTGTAAGGCAGGGTGCCACGGAAGGCGACGATAAGTTCATCGCCGGAGTGCCACACGTAGCCCGCATCTCGGTTGCCATCCTGGGTGTCCGTCGCGGCGCTCGCCACGCCGTAGCCCTCACCCTGCTCACCCAATAAGGCAGGGAGCGTGGTATCGGTGATGGGCCCGGTCTTGCCGATGTCGTAGGCATAGGCCGAAGCCTTGATGAGTTTGCAGCCCAGAGGGCTCTTTACGGCTGCTGGCGGCGCCGGCTTCGCAGCTGCCACGGGCGCGACTTGGGTGGCGGACATGGCCGCGAGCGGCAGCAACGATAGAAAAGTCAGTACGGCGAGACGATCACGCATTGGCATCCCTCCCGGCAGGTCACTGAGTATAGGTACCCAAGCCTGCCGGAAGGGAGACTCAGTTCACGTCAGCCCTTGGTGGCCGCATGGGCCGCGATATAGGGCGCGAGGGGCACGGACCAGATGTTGCTCTCGCCATCATCCCAGCTCATGAGGCGTTCGAAGTCCTTGGCTGCCTGCTCATGGCTGCGCGGATACACCACCTTGATGGCGCGATCGCTGTTGAAATACAGCGTCTTGCCGTCAGCGCTCACGTGGGCACCCCAGGGGTTGTTATTGGCGTTCATCACGTCGCCCAGGTCCATGGGCACGCCCCAATGATCGCCTTCCCTGAAGGCAATGACTAAGCGATCCACGTCTTTGGTGCTGCCCGCATCCGTATCGAACACCACGAAGGATTCGTCCGGCGCGATGGCGGGGTCTTTCTGATGGGTGCTTGCGTCGCCCAGCATCTGCCGCACTGCCGGCTGGTAAGTGCCGTCTTTGTACTGGGAACGGAAGATGTGCAGGATGCCGTCGTCATCCGGGCGGATGAAATAGATGCTGCCGTCGGCGGTGATGGTCGGCGCATAGATGCGCGGGCTCACGTTCACGGAATCCGGCAGCCGCACCGGCTCACCCCAACCCTTACCTTTGCGGTCCACCCGCCACAAGCCACCCACTGGCTTGTCGCCAGCCTTGGGCGGACGACTGGAGGGGAACACGATGAACTTGCCGTCCGGCGATACCGCGGGGTCGTGGTCATACCACTGGCCCGAGAAAGGTGCGATCTCGGGCTTGGACCAATGACCCTTCGACTTGTGGGAGATCACGATGGCGGAGCTGGAGCCGTTGCTGATGTCGAACACCGCCGTGTCCCCATCCGGGGTCATGCTGAAGCAATCCTCGCTGGGAGAGGCGGAGATCTCACCTGGCGCGAATATCTGCGGCTCAGGCAGGGTGTCCGCTACCGCCGCACCGGCGAGACCCAACAGGCAAAGCATCACTACGCGTCTCATTTCTGAAGCTCCTTGAGGTATCCGGTGAGGTCCACTTGCCAGATGTTCAGTGCGCCGTCGTTCCAGGCTTGCATCTCCGTCAATACCTTATTCGCCGCTGCCGCATCCCTCACAGCGGGTCCGCCCTGCACCTGGCCGCTGGCGAAATACAGCGTATGGCCGTCGGGACTCAGGTGCGATTCGTTGGCAGAGGCGAAGGCATTGATGGCGTCCGGCAGGGGCTGCGGCTCACCCCACTGGCCGTCCTTGCGGAACACGATGAACATCGCCGATTGGCCCGCGGGCGCCGGCGGCCGGTTGGATGAGAACACGAGATAAGACTCATCCGCTGCCACTGCTGCATCCACGCCGCCGTACTGGCCGGCCGTGAACGGCATCGGCACCGGCGGCTGATAGACGCCGTCTATCAATGCCGACATGAACAAGCGGAAATGCATACCCTCGCCGGAGGCCTCCATGAAGTAGAGGTCGCCGTTGGCGGCGAGGGTGGGACTGAAGATGTTGAGGCTGCGGTTGACCGTATCCGGTAGGCGTGTGGGCTCGCCCCAGCTCTTGCCCTTCCTCTCCACGCGCCATAGATTTCCACCCTTGCCCGGATGGGGCTGACCTCCCCAGGACCCATCGGGCTGGGTGTCGCTGCCGGGCAGCGGCCGGCTGGACGCGAAGATGAGATAGGAACCATCGGTCGCCATGGCTGGCTCCAGGTCCCGCCACTGTCCCGAGAACGGCGCGATCACAGGCATGGACCAGCCCTGCTTCACTCGATGCGACTCCATGATGAAGTAATCCTTGGAGTTGGCGCGGAAGAAATACACAGTCTTGCCGTCGGGAGTGAAGGTCGGCCCGGCATCGTCGGCGGGACCTGAGATCACGCCCGGCGCGAACACCTGGGGCAAGGCATCTGCGCCGGCAGCACTGGCGAACAGCGCCGTCATAGCGAACACGAGGGGCAGGGATTTCATGAAAGGCCTTTCTGGTGGCAGTCCAGATGCGACCCTGCCTGGCCTTCAGAGTTCCCTCAGTGGGCGGGCTTCTTCCGCTTGCCCGCCTGCCGGCGCAGGGCATCCTTGGCCCGCTCCAACACGCGCTTCTTGGTGGCGCTCAAGCCCTTGCCGCCGCGGTTGATGTAGAAGTTGATCATGGACATGGCGGAGCGGTAAGGCGTGGTCTTGCGGGTATGGCTGCGTTTGGCGGAGTCCAGTACCGAGCGGGCGATCTTGTCGGGATCATTGCCCGTGAACACACCCTGTCTCAGGTCCATGGCATGACTGGTGCGCGTCACGCGGCCGGACCAGTAACGCTTGCGGCGGCTTCCGGCCTTCTTGCGGGTGGTAGCGCCGCGACGGGGGCGGCGCGTGGTGCGGGTACGGGAGTGAGTCTTCTTGCGGGCTGCCATGGGACACCTCGATATGCGCTGTATACCGGAAAACTAACGCCGCCAGGCCTCCCGAGACCATGATGTCAGTCACGGAAGCTGCGCCCCTCCCAGCTCCGTCATGCGTCGTTCCAGGAGACGCCGCTCGGGATCGGTCTTGGCAGCCTCCAGTGCCGCGCGATACGCGGACAATGCCTCGTCGCGCCGACCCAGACGCTTCAGGAGGTCCGCTCGCACTACGTGCAGCAAGTGATACTCCTTGAAGTCGCCGCGTCCCGCGAGGGAATCAACGAGCAATAGGGCCTTCGCGGGGCCATCCACCATGGACACCGCCACCGCACGATTCAGCTCCACCACCGGCGAAGGCTGCAGGCGCAGCAACACCTCGTAGAGCGCCGCGATCTGCGGCCAATCCTTGGTCTCCTGCGAGATGGCATGCACATGCAGCGCGGCGATGGCCGCCTGCACCGTGTAGGCGCTGATCCGGCCCGGCATCCGCAAGGCCAGTTCTAGCCGACCCACGCCTTCGTTGATCTGACCCTGGTCCCAGAGCGTCACGTCCTGCTGGTCCAGCAGCACGATATCGCCCGCTTCCGTGAGCCGCGCCTTGCGCCGCGCATCGTGCAAGAGCATGAGTGCGACCAGGCCCTGTACGTCGGCCCGTTCCGGCAAGAGTGCGCCCAGCAGGCGCCCAAGGCGGATGGCTTCCAGGCAGAGCTCCGCTGAGATCAGCTGCTCGCCAGAAGTGACCGCGTAGCCTTCCGTGAACACCGAGTAGATCACCGCCAGCACACTCTGCATGCGCTCATCCAGGAGCGGCGGCTCCGGCACTTCATAAGGGATGCCCGCCTCGCGGATCTTGCGCTGTGCCCGCACCAGGCGCTGAGCCATGGCCTCTTCCGCCACCAGGAAGGCCCGCGCCACCGCCTCGGTGCTGAGCCCACACACGGCGCGCAGCGTGAGGGCCACTTGCACCGCCGGATTCAGGGCCGGGTGGCAGCAGGTGAAGATGAGCCTCAGGCGATCGTCACCGAAAGCGGCGTCCGGATGTTCACCCGGCTCCGCGGCTTCTTCGAGGGCGGCTTTCTCCAGCCTCAAGACCTTGCTCTTGTACACGTGGTTGCGGCGCATCTGGTCTATGGCCTTGTTGCGGCCCACGTCCACGAGCCAAGCCCGGGGATTCTCCGGCACTCCGGCAGTGGGCCAGCGTTCCAGTGCCGCGGCGAAGGCGTCCTGGCGCGCTTCCTCCGCCATCTCGAAGTCGCCCAGGAGACGGATCAGCGTGGCCAGCACGCGACCCGCCTCCCGGCGATAGATGGCTTCTATCTCGTTCGTGTCCAAGCTCTGGCTCAACTGCCCCAGACGGGCCTTATCTCTACCGTGCCCCAGCGGGCACTCGGGATGCGCTCGGCGATGCCTATGGCCTCATCCAGGTCACCTGCTTCCACCACGTAGTAGCCGCCCAGTTGCTCCCGCGTCTCGGCGAAGGGGCCATCGGTGGTCACGGTCTTGCCATCCCGCACCTGCAAGGTGGTTGCGGTGGAAGCGGCTTTCAGGCCGTGGTTGGAGATGAACTGCCCGCGCTTCTTCAGGTCCTCGTTGAGCGCCTGATACTCCTGGTAGATCTTGGCCATGGTGGCCTGATCCTGCTGGCCGGCATCCATGTCTTTCTGGTAGATCAGCAACATGTACTGCATGGGATCACCTCACTCCATGGTCACGGGCCAGATCGGTCGCACTTCGATGCAGCCGACCTTGGCGCCGGGGATGCGTACCGCCAGGCCCTTGGCCTCATCCATGTCCTTGGCTTCCACCAGATAGAACCCGGCCAGTTGCTCGCGGGTCTCGGCGAAGGGGCCGTCGGTGCTCACCACCTTGCCATCCTTCACCCTCACGGTCTGGGCATCGGCCGTGGGGCGCAGCCGCTCACCGCCCTTGAGATGGCCGCTCTTCACGATGGCCTGGGTATAGACGCCGTATTCCTTGCTCATGGCCTCGAGTTCGGCCGAGCCCATGCTGCGGAACTTGGATTCGTTGGCATAGATCAACAATAGGTACTGCATAAGTGACTCCTTGCATGACAGGTTAAGGGGTATCCGCCATACAGTCGAACGAAGCGGCATGGAATCGACACAGCGAGCGCTTATATCCAGGTAAGGGTATATGCTGGTGGCGAGAGGGGGATCCGGGAGAACACCATGAAAAGACTCATACCTACCCTACTGCTTACCCTCGCCTTCGGCGTCTACGCCGCTCCGGCGCCGGTGGTCCAGTTCAACGCCGATGACACGGCCCAGACCCGTTGCCCCCTGGACACGGTGGTGTGGCTCAACACCAAGACCCATCTGTACTACAAGAAAGGCACCAAGCAATACGCCAACTCGCCACAAGGTGGGTTCGTGTGCCTGAAGGAAGCGAAGGCAGCGGGGGACAAGGCAGGATGATGGACCTTCATGGCTTGACCATGTACGTGAGCGCCACCGCCGACATCGGCGTGGTGGGCGCAGACACCCTTCTACATTTCACCCAGAAGCATGACCGCGTGCTGGCGCGCTATAGCGGCGGTTCCATCGCCCGCGGTTATCTCGTGGGTGAGATGTCGGAAAATTCACTCAGCTTCCGCTACACCCAAGTGGAAGCATCCGGGGAGATCCATGGCGGTAGCTCCATCTGCGACTTGGTGACATTGCCGGATGGACGCACGCGCATCGTCGAGCATTTCACTTGGCGGACCCGCGAGGGCTCCGGTGACAACGTATTCGATGAGCTAAGGGGTAGCGAGAATTCCCCGTAAAAAACGGCCTCCTGAAGCATCGCCTTTCTGATACTCCGCTGTAGCGCGTCGCCGCTAGCCCGCATATAACCATACGTATCACTGCAAATATGTAAGCCATCGAGTGCAAATCGATGTGCGTCATTGCATGCTTGTGAGGTCGGGAATAAATCTGAAGTGGTCCGGGTCTTCCGCTTGAATGCAGAGTTGCATGCCGCGTTTTACTTACATCGTCTTTACTTTGCTCGCTTGAGGCCGACTGGACTACCATGCCCCTGAACACTGCGTCTCTCCCGCCCGCACCCGCGAAGAATATGGATCACATCAAGAAGGAGCGCACTTTCCGCACCGGTCAGACGGTGTGGGTGCGCGGCCTGAAAGACATCCTCAAGACCCTCGATAGTGACGGCAAGCTCGACGGCCTGCCGTTCATGCCCGAAATGATCCCCTATTGCGGCCGTTCCTTCCGCGTGATCTGCCGGCCGAACCGAACCTGTGTGGAAGGCGCCGGGATATGCGAATTCGATGACGTGGTCTTCCTCCAGGGTCTGCGTTGCGACGGTGCTGCCCATGATGGATGCCAGCGCAAGTGCCTGCTCTTCTGGAGAGAGGCCTGGCTGAGCGCTGAGTCCACCACCGCAGCGACCCATAGCCCGGCGGATGCGGCGGAAGCGGTGCTCAAGACCAGGACGGGCGAGCAGTATTTCTGCCAGTCGACCGAGCTGGCCGGCGCCGCCACCGCACGCCTGGAAGAGAACCGCAGCTTCGGCGAACGGCTGGGGGATGATCTGCGGGACCTGCAGAGCGGCAACATCAGCTCGCTCGAGTTCTCGCGGCACATCCTGGGGACTGTCTCGAACCGGGTGAAGAACATCACCGGAGCCGAGACAGACTATGCCGTAGTCGGCACTCGGCAAAAGACCGAGAGGTTGAGCCTCGGCCTCAAGCCCGGCGATTGGGTCGAGGTCAAAAGCCGCAAGGAGATCGAGGCGACCCTGGACACCGCCGGCAAGAACAAGGGCCTCCTGTTCGCCCCGCCCATGCTGCCCTACTGCGGCAGGCGCTACAGGGTGGCGAATCGGATGCAGAAGATGATCCTGGAAGAGACCGGCAAGATGATCGAATTGAAGGACACCGTGGTCCTAGACGGCGTGACCTGCGAGGCCTGGGGCTGCCAGCGCTCCAACCTGCAGTTTTGGCGGGAGATATGGCTCAAGCGAGTGGAGTGAGAGCCTCCAAGCGGACGCGCGAAGAGAACCCCGGCTCGAGACCGGGGTTTTTCGTTTTGACTGAAGGGCTTGTAGTGCGCGAGTTTTAGATTAAGATATATGTAACGTTGCCGGTTGCCCTCCCGGGGTCGGCGATGGTTGGGAGGAAGACTGTTAGAAAATCTAACTGAGGAGAACGACCATGGCTAAGAAAAAAGCTGCAAAGAAGAAAGTCGCCAAGAAGAAGAAGAAGGCTGGCAAGAAGCGCTAGTCCTCAAAAAGCCCCGCGAAAGCGGGGCTTTTTCTTTCCCGACCCGAAGCGGGTGGGGACACGAAGTAGGTCACGATGCAGCATCTCGTTCTCTTCGCCATATACGCCGTGCTGTTGCTGGCAGTGGCCATAGCAGCCTCGGTTGCCAACAGACCCTCGATTCCATTGACCCGGGCCGGATCGGTCTTCGCACAGGCAGTAGCCTGGGTTTGGGGAGTTTTGCTCAGCATAGGTGGCTTGGCCCTCCTCATAGACGAAGGGCCGTGGCCGCTGACCAACGGCTGGTTCGCTATGTTTTCCGGCATCGCGGCCTGCCCTCTCACCGCCTGGCTCCTGAAGCGCTACGCAAACATCGCGGTTCCGCTCAGCGTCCAACTCGCACTCGCACTATTGATTTCCATCGCCGGACGCATCGCCGTAGTGCTGATTCTGCACCGGCCGTTCCTGCCGCAGTGCACGCATGATTGCTGGTGAGTGACCGGGAAACGAGAACCGGCGCGGGTATATGCTTTGGCCAAGGGTCTTAAGGACGGGCGCCAGAGATTTACAGGGTGAATCACAGACCTATGTGTTCGATGAGTAACACTGTATTTATATGGCCCAAAAAAACACGCTTTTGCCTACATCAACCTCTCTTACGTCCGGCCACTTGAGTTTGTATGCAAGAAGGTTGTCATGGATGTTGATACCCTTTCACTAAATACAGATATCGGTTTGATAGAGACTGGCTGCTGGAGCGATTTACTCTCTTTTGCAGAGAGTAGGAAATTAGACATGCAGGTTTCTATGAAAATACAGGGTACCGATGATCCGAAGCATCCTTAAGGCACCTAACCAGCCAAATAAAAAGCCCTGCATTTAGCAGGGCTCTTTATTTGGCTGGGGGACTAGGATTCGAACCTAGGTTGGCGGAGTCAGAGTCCGCAGTCCTACCGCTAGACGATCCCCCAAAACCTGCTGCCAGACGAACCCCTGGCTCTGACGGGGACTGTTGTTTAGCGCTTGCTGTACTGCGGTGCGCGGCGGGCCTTGTGCAGACCGACTTTCTTACGCTCCACGGCACGCGCATCGCGGGTCACGAAGCCGGCCTTGCGCAGCGCAGGGCGGTTGGCTTCGTCGTACTCGATGAGCGCACGGGTCAGACCGTGACGGATGGCGCCGGCCTGGCCGGTAGTGCCACCGCCCTCGACGGTCGCTTCCACGTCTACGGACTCGTTCATCTTCAGCACGTCGAGCGGCTGGCGCACGATCATGCGCGCAGTGACTCGGCCGAAGTATTCATCCAACGGCTTGCCGTTGATGAGGATGCGGCCGCGGCCGGCTTTGACGAAGACCCGGGCCTTGCCCGTCTTGCGACGACCAGTACCGTAGTTTGCAGTGGCTGCCATGTGCTTGGTTCTCTGTCTTAAATTTTAAAGTTGAAAATTAAGATTCGGTGTTAGATATCGAGTTTCTGGGGCTGCTGGGCGCTGTGCTTGTGCTCGGCGCCGGCATAGACCTTGAGCTTGAGGAACATGGCGCGGCCCAGCGGGTTCTTGGGCAGCATGCCCTTCACCGCGGTCTCGATGGCGCGCTCGGGATGCTCCTGCAGCATCTTGCCTAAGCTCGTGTGCTTCATGTTGCCGATGTAGCCGGTGTGCCAGTGGTACATCTTGTCGCGCAGCTTGTTGCCGGTGACAGCGACCTTCTCCGCGTTGATCACGACGATGTAGTCGCCAGTGTCCACGTGCGGGGTGTACTCGGGCTTGTGCTTGCCGCGCAGACGGCGCGCGAGCTCAGTGGAGAGGCGGCCGAGGGTCTTGCCGGTGGCATCGACCACGTACCAGTCGCGCTTCACGGTCTCGTTCTTGGCGGAAAACGTCTTCATGGACCTCAAACTCCAAAAAGGCAAAATGGGCTGGCAAAAGAGCCGGCAATCTTACCGGGGACTCCCTTGTCTTTCAAGCGCTTAGGCGGGTTTTTGACCTCTGGAGGGTGGCCGGAGCGGGCGTGGGGAAGGCCTATTTAGGCTTCAAAATCAGGTGCTTAAAGGCACTTACCGGTTGGGCAGTTTGAGCCGTTCCACCACCCGGCCGTTCTGCAGATGCTCGGTCACGATCTCATCTATGTCGTCTTTATCCGCGTAGGTGTACCAGACCTCCTCCGGGTAGACCACGGCGACGGGACCTTCGCTGCACCGGTCCAGGCAGCCGGCCTTGTTCACCCGCACCCCGCCCGGGCCCGCGAGGCCCAGTTCCTTGACCCTTTTCTTGGCGTAATCCCGCAGTTCGTCCGCACCATGGTCCTGGCAGCAGGGGGAACCGTCGTGCCGCTGATTGGTACAGAAGAAGATGTGATGCTTGTAGTAAGACATGGCTTCTATATAAGGTCAGGTCGCATCAATTCTACTCTCCGCGCCCAGACCCACTTAGCCGGTATTATTGAAATATGTCGATGCCTGCATTTCCCCTGGCCGACGCAGACAGATGCGTGAAGTGTGCCCTGTGCCTGCCCCATTGCCCCACCTATAGAGTGAGCAAGGACGAGGGCGAGTCTCCCCGGGGCCGCATCGCCCTGATGCAGGGCCTAGCCACCGGCAAGCTGGATCTGACCCCGCGGGTCATGGCGCATCTGGATCAGTGCCTGGCCTGCCGGGCATGCGAGGCGGTCTGTCCCGCGGAAGTGCCCTACGGAAAACTCATCGACGCGGCGCGCCTAGAACTGCGCCTGCGCGGCCATGGCGAGCCCTTGAAGGCCCGTCTCTTCGCTTTCTTCATGCGCGGCAGTGCACGCCGCCACTTGCTGCAGTCGCTGCTGACCCTGTCGGACAAGACCGGCCTGCATCACTTCTTGCTGCGCTCGGGGCCCGCTTCGCTGCAGAGGCTTATCCGCCTATTGCCGGTGGTGCCGAAGCCTAAGCGCTGGGACACGGTCTACGCGCCGCGCAAGGATTGCGGCAAGAAGGCGTCCCTGTTCTTGGGCTGCGTGGCGGACATCACCCAACCTCAGGTCACCGCCTCCGCCATCGCCATACTGAATGCCTTGGGCGTGGAAGTGGAGATACCCAAGACCCAAGGTTGCTGCGGCGCGCTAGATCAACACGCGGGCCGCGCCGACAAGGCCACCAAGCTCGCGCGCGCCAACCTCGCGGCCTTCCGTGGCGACACGCCCATCTTGGGGTCGGCCAGCGGCTGCACCGCGAGCCTGAAGGAATACCAGCAGATCGCCGGAGCCGAGGCTGCTGCTTTCGCCGCGCGTGTGCAGGATATCGGCAGCTATCTCGCCAACCATCCGCTGATATCCAAGATCGAATTCAAACCCTGGAACGCCCGGGTCCTGGTGCAGGCTCCTTGCACTCAGCGCAACGTATTGAAGAGCGAGAAGAGTGCGGTAGATCTCTTGAAGCTCGTCCCCGGCCTCACGATAAACCCCATCCCAGTGACCATGGGCTGCTGCGGGGCCGCCGGGAGCTACATGCTCTCTGAGCCGGAGAAGGCCGATGCCTTCGCCGATGCGTATGCAGCCTATATCCAGGAACAGAAAGCGGAGGTGCTGGTCACTTCCAACGTGGGCTGCGCCATGCATCTACGCGCCGCCCTCGCCCGCCGTGGCGTGCGTATCCCGGTGCTGCACCCGGTCGAAGTGCTGGCGCCGCAACTGCCGGACTCGCTTTATAAGCCGGGGATGGATATCACGATGAGAGGCAGGATGTAGATATGAAGATGGCGCGGGTGATCCTGTTCACGGCCCGGATGGATGCCATGAGCGAGTTCTACGGCAAAGTGCTGGGTTTGAAGCGAATCACGGACGAGAAAGGCTGGAAGGAGTTCTCTGCCGGAGGCGCGCGCATCGCCCTGCATTCCGGCCCTGCCTCGCCAGGCCGCAAGGGCCCGAAGCTCGTATTCCAGGCCAAGGATGTGACTACCTTACGAGAGAAGCTGGTAGCTAAAGGTGCCCGCTTCGGCAAGGTTCGACACGGTGGCGGATTCAGCCTCTGCGACGGCAAGGACCCGGATGGCAACCCCATCCAGCTTTCAAATCGTTAAAGCTGTACCAAGCCTATAATCGGCACATGACCACCCGTCGCCTTACACCTTTCGATCGCGTGCTCTCGGAGCTGGATCATGCCCTGCGTACTTCCGTGGGCGGCGGCGTGCGGGCGGCGGCGCGACCGAACCCGGCTGCGGCATTGCCCAAGGATGAAGCCTTGGATGACGCCGCTCGCCAGGAAGCGGCGCGGCTGATGCGCGTAAACCACGCGGGGGAGATCGCGGCCCAAGCTCTCTACCAGGGCCAGGCCTTCATGGCCCGTGACCCTGAGGTGCGTGAAGCCATGGCCAAGTCATCCGATGAAGAGACGGACCATCTCGCCTGGTGTGAACAACGCTTGCAGGAACTGGACGGTTCCGTGAGCAAGCTGGATCCACTCTGGTATGCCGGCTCCTTCGCCATCGGCGCCCTCGCAGGTCTCGCCGGCGATGCCATGAGCCTAGGCTTCGTGGGTGAGACGGAGCGGCAGGTGGTGGAACATCTGCAGGGTCACCTGGATAAGCTGCCGGAGACCGATGCTCGCAGCCGCGCGATACTCGAACAGATGAAGTCCGACGAAGCCCGTCACGGCGCCGCAGCAGAACGGGCCGGTGGTGCGCCCATGCCGCTGCCAGTACGCACGGCAATGCGACTGATATCCAAGGTCATGACGATGACCGCATACTGGATCTAGCACTCAAAGCTAGACGCTCTTGAGACGATGTCGCTGTGAAAAAGAACAAGTATTTCGATTTCAGCAAGAAACCGAAGAGCGGAGAGATCATGCATTTCGTCATAGAAATGCTGTTTCTTTTGATCGTAGCCTGGCCGCTACTCGCCCGCCTTTTCCGAAAGGGCTCTTAACTGGATGCGGAGTTGCGGACGAAGTCGAACTCTTTGCCGTCCGTGCCTTTGAATATCACATCCCGTTCCGCTTGCTTCTGGAACCGCAAAGCCAGTAGCAACTTCTGTGCCGCCAGGTTCTTTGCATCCGTGACAGCTAGGACGCGCGATCGCCGCATGTGATCCAGTAGTAGTCCCACCGATTCTTTGGCTAGACCTCTGCCCTGCCGTTCCGGCGCCAGGGTGAACCCGATCTCCAACTCTTCGCCTTCCAGGAAGTGCAAGGCGCAGTCACCGATCAGCGTGTCAGTAGCCTTGTCGGCGATGGCCACTTGATGCCAGCTTCCAGCCGTACCGAACGCCATACCGAGCTGCGCCGTATATAGGCGCCTGGCATCTTCGAGAGTGTAGTTTTCCCAACTCTGGTAACGGGCGACTTCGGGCATAGCGCGGTAGTGCGCGAACTCAGGCAGGTCCAGTTCCGCGAACTCACGCAGACGCACACGAGCAGCTTCGAGAGTCGGGAACGATCTCGTGTTCAGGTGAAGGCCATAACTATCAAAGCCAAACCTATTGCCAACATAGCGTAGGCACGGCCCTTACTCTTGCTGAAGCTGATGCTCTTGCGTTCCGGCTTCATGAGATAGCGCATGTTCTCTACTTTGTTGAAGCGGCTGCTGCGCACTTCTTCTGAGTTCAGCCAGTGGTCCTTATCCGGCTCATGCCCCGCAGTCTTCGCGCTCCACAGCAGCAGGCCGCCATACAGGCAGGCCATGAATCCGGTGACGAGATACAACACGCTGGTGGTCGACACTTGTTTCCTTTCCTAGTCATTCAGCCGCTGCGGGATTCAGCCGCAGAGTTTCGGGGCGCGACATTCTATCCAGCCTCAATATAGTCGTACGGATCCGGATCGGTACGTCATGTAACTTATTGTTTATACAGAGAATTTCCATAACACCTGACCGTGTCGCGCAGGAATCACCTGACTGTTCCGTGACCCCTATCATGGTAGCGTAGGTCCATCGCTGCATAGTTAAAGGTTTGCCGAAATGGCGCAGGAATCAATCCGCAAATTCGAGATTCCGGTACTCGACCGCTTCGTGAGCCACTGCCATATCCGCCACTTCGTGGCGAAGACGCCGGTGGTGAACGCAGGCGATGCGTCGGCGAGCCTATTCCTGGTGATCGCCGGTTCCGTCGCTGTCATCGTCGAAGACGAGGACGGCAACGAGATCGTGGTGGCCTATCTCAACCGCGGTGAGTTCTTCGGCGAGATGGGTCTCTTCACAGACGATCCGACTCGCACCGCTTGGGTGCGTACCCGTACCGAATGCCAACTGGCCGAGATCAGCTACGCGCGCTTCCGCGAACTCGCCCATAGCGATCCGGACCTCTTGTTCGCCCTTTCAGGCCAGCTCGCCGCGCGCCTGAAGCGCACCACCCGCAAGGTGAGCGACCTTGCCTTCCTGGATGTGACCGGCCGCATCGCCCGCACGCTCCTCGACCTCTGCCAGCAGCCCGACGCCATGACCCATCCCGACGGCATGCAGATCCGCATCAGCCGCCAGGAGATCGGTCGCATCGTGGGTTGCTCCCGCGAGATGGCAGGCCGCGTACTCAAGGCTCTGGAAGAACAAGGCCTGGTCGGCGCGTCCGGCAAGACCATCGTGGTGTTCGGCGCCAGCCCTAACTCCGACATCACCATCCCCTTGAGCCGCCAGTTAGCTCACGCCCACCGCTAACACAATCTATATCCAGTTACCGTGCGCTCACTAGCTGCACGGCAGTCGTACTGCGTCCTATACTCCATGGCCCGCTTCTCTCCCACTTGCCGGAGATCCGCATGCCTACGAACACCCGCGCTTACGCCGCCTCCTCCGCCACCGCTCCGGTAGGCCCCTTCAGCTTCGAGCGCCGCGACCTGCGCGCCGACGATGTCTCCATCGACATCCTGTACTGCGGCATCTGCCACACGGACATCCACCAGGCCCGCAATGAATGGGGTCGCAGCGCCTATCCCATGGTGCCGGGCCACGAGATCGTGGGCCGCGTGAATGCGGTCGGCAAAGACGTGAAAGGCTTCAAGGCCGGCGACCTCGTGGGTGTCGGCTGCATGGTGGACTCCTGCCAGGAATGCGGCTCCTGCCATGCTGACCTGGAGCAGTACTGCGAGAAGGGCGCCACCTTCACCTATAACTCCACCGACCGCCGCGACAAGACCACCACCCAGGGCGGCTACTCCGAGCGCATCGTGGTGCGCGACAAGTTCGTGGTGCGCATCCCCGGCAACCTGGACCTCAAAGCCGCAGCGCCCCTGCTCTGCGCCGGTATCACCCTCTATTCACCCCTCAAGCATTGGGGCGTGAAGAAGGGCAGCAAGGTAGCCATCGTGGGCCTCGGCGGCCTCGGCCACATGGGCCTGAAGCTCGCCAAGGCCTTCGGCGCGGATGTGACGCTGTTCACCCGCACACCCGGCAAAGAACCGGAAGCCAAACGCCTGGGCGCCGAACACGTGGTGATCTCCACGGACCCAAAGCAGATGGCCGCCGTGGCCGGCCGCTTCGACCTGGTCATCGACACCGTGCCGAACGAGCATGACGTGAACCCCTACCTCATGACCGTCAAACGTGACGGCGACTACGTGATCGTGGGCCAGCTCACTCCGCTAACCCCGCCGGTGAACCCCGGCTTGCTCATCGGCGGCCGCAAGTCCCTGGCCGGCTCCGTGATCGGCGGTATCGCGGAGACCCAGGAGATGCTGGATTTCTGCGGCAAACACGCTATCGTCTCCGACGTGGAGATGATCCCCATGCAGGACGTGAACAAGGCCTACGAGCGCATGCTCAAAAGCGATGTCCGTTATCGCTTCGTCATAGACATGTCTTCACTGAAATGAAGCTACTGCCCATGACGCTTCCTGAATTCTGTTGAACCACGTCTAATTCGATTCGAGGCCGGGCGCGCGGATTGCCGCGCGCCCGGCCTAGTCCGTATCCTATGGCAGCCCCGCATAGGAGATTCCCGTGCCCCAGAACTTCCGCGGATATGCCGTCCAATCCGCCGGCACGCCAGTCGTGCCCCACACCGTCCCGCGCCGCGACTCGCGCGCGGACGATGTCACTATCGACATCCTCTACTGCGGCGTCTGCCACACCGATATCCATCATGCCCGCAACGATTGGGGCAAAGCCGTGTATCCCCTGGTCCCGGGCCACGAGATCATCGGTCGCGTGGCTGCCATCGGTGCCGCCGTCAAAAGCTTCAAGGCTGGCGATCTCGTGGGTGTTGGCTGCCTCGTGGATTCCTGTCAGCAGTGCTCCGCCTGCGAAGAAGATCTGGAACAGCACTGCGAGAAGGAAGCCACTTGGACCTATAACGATGTGGACCGCCACGATAAGTCGCGTACCTACGGCGGCTACTCGGAACGCATCCTGGTCTCGGAGAAGTTCGTCCTGCGGGTCCCTGAGGGTCTGGAATTAAGCTCCGCTGCCCCGTTGCTCTGCGCCGGGATCACCCTGTATTCGCCCCTGCGCCGCTTCAAGGCGGGCAAGGGCAAGCAAGTAGCCATCGTGGCCCTGGGCGGCCTCGGCCACATGGGCCTCAAACTCGCCAAGGCCATGGGTGCCGAAGTGACTCTCTTCACCCGTGTCGCCGGCCAAGAACAAGAGGCACAGCGCCTGGGCGCGGACCACGTGGTCATGATCACCGACCCCACGCAGATGGCGACGGTAGCCCACAAATTCGATCTCATCATCGATACGGTCCCCAGTGACCACGACATCAATCCCTACGTGGCCAGCGTGACCCGCGGCGGCACTTACGTGATCGTGGGTCAGTTCACGCCCCTGCACACGCCGGTGGTGCCTGGTGCCCTTATCGACGCGCGCCGTTCCCTGGCCGGCTCGCTCATCGGCGGCATCGCCGAGACCCAGGAGATGCTGGAGTTCTGTGCTGAGCACGGTATCAGCTGCGATGTGGAGATGATCCGCATGCAGGACATCAATACCGCTTACGAGCGGATGCTGGAGGGCGACGTCAAATATCGCTTCGTGATCGATATGGCTTCACTTAAAAGCTAACTGCCATTAGAGAAGAACTGCGCTCAGAAGCGTCGCGAGCGATGGCCGGGCTAGGCGTGCGAGGCGAGCAGTGCACTCTTAATGTGCATGAATGACTGCGGGTTCGAATCACAACAACGCCCCGGCGAGCGCAGCAGCTTCTGAGTCAGGCGGCAAAGAGTTCGGAAAGTTTAGAGCCAGGATCATCGGCACGCATGAATGCTTCGCCCACCAGAAAGCCATGCACGCCATTTTTCCGCATGCGCTGCACGTCATCGCGACTCTTGATGCCGCTCTCAGTCACCACCAGACAGTCTGCGGGGATGCTGCGCAACAAGGCAAGGGTGATGCCGGTATCAGTGCGGAAGCTCGTGAGGTCCCGGTTGTTGATGCCCACGAAAGGCGGTTTCAGGGCCAGAGCCCGTTCCAGCTCCTCCCGGTCATGCACTTCCAGCAGCGCATCCATGCCTAAGTCCGCGGCCGTGCCCGCCAGCTCCGCCATCTGGGCATCGCCGAGGGCCTTCACGATTAGCAGGATGCAGTCCGCGCTCATGAGGCGGGACTCGTATACCTGCCAGGGATCGATCATGAAATCCTTGCGTAGCACCGGCAGCGCACAGGCCGCACGGCCTTGGCGTAGGTAGTCCGCCTCACCGTGGAAGAACTGCTTATCCGTGAGGATGGAGAGGCAACTCGCCCCCGCCGCGGCATAGCTCTTGGCGATGGCGGCAGGATCGAAAGCCTGGCGTATGACCCCCTGACTCGGGGATGCCTTCTTGATCTCGGCGATGACAGCGGGTCGGCCGGCTGCCAACGAAGCTTTGAGGGCGCCAAGGAAATCCCGGGGCTCAGGCGCGGCTTCCACTTCTGCCCGCAACTGCTTCAGGGGCCGCGCCGCGGAGCCGGCCGCCACCTCTTCGGCCTTCACCCGCAGGATCTTCTTCAGGATATCTGGATCGCCGGAACTCACCGGGACATCTCCAGGAACTGAGCGAGCTTGTCGCGGGCCGCTCCCTCGGTGAGCATCTTGTCCGCCAGGGCCATGCCCTCCTTGAGGGTGGCGGTCACATCCGCCGCATAGATGGCAGCGCCTGCATTCAGCATCAGCATGTCCCGGGCCGGGCCCGGTTTGCCGGAGAAGGCAAGTTCCACCATGGCGAGGCTCGCCTGGGGCCCATCCACTTCGAGGCTATCCAGCGCCTGGCGCTTCAGGCCGAAATCCTCCGGCTGGATACGGTAACTCTTCACCTCACCATCCTTGAGTTCACTCACGGCGGTAGGTGCGGCCAAACTCACTTCATCCAGACCGTCTTCCGAGTGCACCACCAGCACGTGGGTGCTGCCCAAGGACTTCAACACGTTCGCCATGGGTTCCACCCAGCGGTCCGCGAATACACCCAGCAACTGATGCGGTGCATTGGCGGGATTGGTAAGAGGCCCGAGCAGATTGAATAAGGTACGGGTGCCGAGTTCGCGGCGCGGGGCCGCGGCGAAACGCGCCGCCGGATGATGCGCCGGGGCGAACATGAAGCCGATGCCGATCTTCTCGATGCTGGCTGCCACGTGTTCCGGTGGCAGTTCCAGGGGCACGCCCATGGCTTCCAGCAGGTCAGCACTGCCGGATTTGCTGGACATGGAACGGTTGCCGTGTTTCGCCACGCGCCCGCCGGCGGCGGCCACCACGAAAGCGGCGGCGGTGGAGACATTGAACAGGCGCCGGTTGTCGCCGCCGGTGCCGCAGGTATCCACGAGATGCTGGGGCGAGACTTTCACGCGCATGGCGAGTTCGCGCATCACCCGGGCTGCCGCCGTGATCTCCTCCACGGTCTCGCCCTTGGCGCGCATGCCGGCCAGGAACCCGCCGATCTGGGTAGGCGTGGCGCCGCCGGTCATGATCTGGCGCATCACCGACTGCATCTCGTCCTCTTTGAGGTCGATGCGGGTGACTATGCTGCCGATGGCTTCTTTGATTTCCATCAGTCTTGCTTCAGGAAATTGCGTAGCAGGTCGTGCCCATGCTGAGTCAGGATCGACTCAGGGTGGAATTGGACACCCTCGATGGGCAGCGACTTGTGGCGCACGCCCATGATCTCCTCCATGACGCCCTTATCATCCTCCGTCCAGGCGGTCACTTCCAGGCAGTCCGGTACCGAGTCCTTGGCGATGACCAGGGAGTGATAACGGGTAGCCTCGAAGCCGTCCGGCAGGCCGCGGAACACGCCCTTATCAGTATGGCGGATGCGCGAGACCTTGCCGTGCATCACCTGGCCCGCATGCACGATCTTGCCGCCGAAGGCCTGGCCGATGGACTGGTGGCCGAGACAGACGCCGAGGATCGGGAACTTGCCACCCAGTTGCTTGATGAGATCCACCGAGATGCCCGCCTCGTTGGGTGTGCAGGGCCCGGGAGAGATCACGATGCCGCTGGGCTTCAGTGCTGCCGCATCCGCGACGCTCAGGGCATCGTTGCGGCGCACGTCCACGTGCTGACCCAGCTCGCCCAGATATTGGACGAGGTTATAAGTAAACGAATCGTAGTTATCGATCATCAATATCATGGTCAGTTTCCTCGGCCAGTGTCGCCAGCCGTCATCTGCACCGCACGCATCAAGGCCTTGGCCTTGTTCAGCGTCTCCTGCCATTCGTTCTTGGGCACCGAATCATGCACGATGCCGGCCCCCGCCTGCACGTGGATGTGCCCATCCTTGATGACAGCGGTGCGGATGGCGATGGCCGTGTCCAGGTTGCCGTTCCAACCCAGGTACCCCACCGCGCCGGAGTAGATGCCGCGCTTGGTAGGCTCAAGCTCGCGGATGATCTCTAGGGCCCGCACCTTGGGTGCGCCGCTCACTGTGCCCGCCGGGAAGCAGGCCTTGAGCACGTCCAGGGGACCTAGGCCCACCTTCAGACGCCCGCGCACTTCCGAGACTATATGCATCACGTGAGAATAGCGCTCGATGACCATGCGGTCCGAGAGCCGCACGCTGCCGGTCTCCGAGACCCGGCCCACGTCGTTGCGGCCGAGGTCGATGAGCATCACGTGCTCAGCGCGCTCCTTGGGATCCGCGAGCAATTCCTCTGCTAGATGCGCGTCTTCTTCCAGCGTAGCGCCCCGGGGCCGGGTACCGGCGATGGGTCGCAACGTCACTTCGCCATCTTCCACACGCACCAGCACCTCTGGTGAAGAACCAGTTATCTGGAAGCGGCCGAAGTCCAGGTGATACATGTAGGGCGAAGGGTTCATGACCCGCAAGGCGCGATACACGTCCAGGGCCTTGCCGGCGAAGGGCGCCGAGAGCCGCTGGGACAGCACCACCTGGAAGGCGTCGCCGTCCAGGATATAGCCTTTCACCTTGTCCACCGCGGCGCAGTAGTCCGCCTCGGCGAAGCCCGATGTGAATTCCCCGGCAGCACTACCGGCATAACCCTTGCGGGTGGGATAACGCTGTGCCGAGCGCAGACGCGAGGTGAGATCGTCCAGGCGCCGATCCGCTGCCTTGTACCCGTCCGCCGCCGTGGCATCCGCGTGCACCACGATCTGCACCGTGCCCCGGAGGTTATCGAAGATCACCAGCTCTTCCGCCAGCATCAAGCAGGCGTCGGGGCAACCCAGTTCATCGGGAGCACCGCTCTCTTTCAACTGTGGTTCGATATATCCCACGGTCTCGTGACCGAAGTAGCCCACCAGGCCGCCGCTGAAACGCGGTAGACCCGGCAGCTCCGGCACCCGGAAACGGGCGCGGAAGTCTTCGATGGCTTCGAAGGGGTCCCGTGCATCCAGCGTCTCGGTGCCGGCCGTGCTCTGCACCGTGCATACGCCATCCTGCACCGTGAGCATGGCGGCAGCGGATAGGCCGATGATGGAATAGCGGCCCCAGGTCTCGCCTCCCTCCACTGATTCCAGGAGGAAGGTGCCGGAGGCGTCCGCCAGCTTGAGATAGGTGCTTAGGGGAGTATCGAGGTCGGCCAGCACTTCGCGCACCACGGGGATGCGGGTGTAGCCGGCGGCCTTGAGGTCGTCGTAACGCTTTTGATCCATGACACGGTCATCCTGAGATACGGAATGGCAAAGAGGGTGAAGACGCTTCTAAGGCGTCACCACCATCGCCAGCTGCGGGTAGCCGCTACTGCTCCGTCCAGAAAGACCGTTGAAGACATGACTTTATGCCATCACTCTCGAAAAACCGAGCCAAGACATTAACGGCTGGCCGTCCCGGCGGCAAGTCCCTCGATCCAGGCCGGAAGTTCTGTCAGCGAATTTAATTCGGTATCGGCCCCCAAAGCCATCAGATCCACGCCCTGACGATAACCGTAACTCACGGCCACGGCACGGAAATCCGCCGCCTTGGCCGCCAGGATGTCGTTGCGGGAATCCCCCACCATGCAGCAGGCCTCCGGCGGTGCGCCCATCTGACTGGCGGTATAAAGGAGCGGGGTCGGGTCGGGCTTCAGGGCCCCCACCGTATCTCCGCTCACCACCACATCGAAGCGCTCATAGACACCCAACAACTTGAGCAGGGGATCCGTGTACTCGGAAGCTTTGTTGGTGATGCAGGCGAGCTGATAACGGCCGCTGAGCATATCCAGGGCTTCGCGAGCGCCCGGGTAGAAGCGTGTATCCACGCACAGGCCTCGCTTATAGAAGCGGCGGAACTCTTCACGGCAGCGGGTCAAGAGCGCCGGATCAGGCTCTCCATCCAGCTTGCCCGTGAGGGCGCGCTTCAGGAGCATGGTGAGCCCCTCCCCCACCCAGCCTTTCACTTCGTCTACACCGTGGGTCGGTTGCCCGAGCGCAGCCAAGGCCTGGTCCACAGCGCGCGCGATGTCGGCGGCGCTGTCGATCAATGTACCATCGAGATCAAAGGCTACGAGTTCTATGGGCGTCATCGGCGGGCAAGCATCAGGACTTAGCGAGAGCAAGTTCCTCGCGCATCTTCTTGATCACAGCGGAATAGTCTTTAGCGCCGAAGATGGCCGAGCCCGCCACGAAGGTGTCCGCGCCAGCGGCGGCGATCTCGCGGATATTGTCCGCCTTCACTCCACCGTCGATCTCTAAGCGGATCTCACGCCCTTGCCTATCTATAAGGGCTCGAGCTTCGCGTAACTTCACCAGGCTCTCGCGGATGAAGGACTGCCCGCCGAAGCCCGGATTCACGGACATGATCAATACCATGTCGATCTTGTCCATCACGTACTTCATGTGGTCGAGCGGCGTGGCCGGGTTGAACACCAGGCCAGCCTTGCAACCGTTGTCATGGATCAGCGACAGGGTGCGGTCGATGTGCTCGCTGGCTTCCGGGTGGAACGTTATATAGGTGGCACCGGCCTTGGCGAAGTCCGGCACGATACGGTCTACCGGCTTCACCATCAGATGCACATCGATGGGCGCTTTCACACCATGTTTGCGCAGGGCCTCGCAGACCACCGGACCGATGGTGAGGTTCGGCACGTAATGGTTGTCCATCACGTCGAAATGCACCATGTCGGCACCAGCCTTCAAGACCGCATCGACCTCGTCCCCCAAACGGGCGAAATCGGCCGAAAGGATGGACGGAGCGATGAGATGGTTGCGACTCATGCGACACACTTTAACCGAAGGGCGCGGGCTTTTCAGCCCGTGTCTGGTCTTCCCTTCCAAGCAGGTGCGCGACCCGGTGACGGCTGCTATCCTGCTGCCGCAACCCTGCCATACCCGGGCCCCGGCATGAGTTTCAACCCCTTCAAGCGCAGCATCGCTTCCTTCGAAGCACAGCCTGAGAACAACTACCTGCTGTTGCGCTTCCTGGCCGCGCTCATGGTCATCTACGGCCACAGCTATGCCATCACCAAGCTCCGGGGCCAGATGGACCTGGTGCAGCGGGTCCTGCATTTCACCTATGCCGGCGGCGTGGGAGTGGACATCTTCTTCGTCATCAGCGGCTTCCTGGTGACTGCGAGTTACCTCAACCGCCGCAACTGGCCCGAGTTCATGAAGGCGCGCTGCCTGCGCATCTTCCCCGGCCTGTTGGCGTGCCTCTTGGCCACCGTGTTCCTGCTCGGGCCGGTGGTGACCACCCTCGAACCCCTGACCTACCTCCGCGATCCGGAACTCTACGAGTACCTGGCCCGCAACATAACCCTGGTGAACCTGCACTTCCGGCTGCCGGGGGTGTTCGAGCACCTGCCGGTGAACGGCGTGAATGGTTCACTCTGGACGCTGCCGGCGGAATTCTTCTTGTACCTGGTCTTGAGCGTGTTCGGCGTGGTCGGCATCCTGTTCAATCGCCGCGCCTACCTGCCCTTCATCCTGGCGATGTGCGTGCTGGCCTTGGCCGTCACCTTCAACGTGCACTTCTTCGACGACAAGACCCGTTATCTGCACCTGTTCCTGCTGTTCGCCGCGGGCTCCGTGATCCGTGTCTACCATGATCGCATCCCGCTCAGCACCTGGTTACTGGCGGCGGCTGTGGTGCCGGTGGTGGTGCTGTACCGGACACCGGCCTTCCCGGATGCCTTCACCGCGTGGCTGGTGTATGCGGTGTTCTGGCTGGCCTATGTGCCAAACCTGCACTGGTTCAACCGTGCCGGTGACTACTCTTACGGCCTCTATATATATGCCTTCCCCATCGAGCAGGCCCTGCGGCAATATTTCCCGGCCATCCTGCCCCTGGAACTCTTCGCCACCGCCGCGGTGCTGACCCTGGGATGTGCCATGCTGTCCTGGCACCTCGTGGAACAGCCAGCCCTCAAGCTCAAGAAGGTCAAGTTCCGGGAACTCATCCGCCGGCGCATCGCTGCCGGCAGCTAGAACAAAAAGGAATCACCATGCCAGTCATAGCCATAACCGCGCACGTCCTGGCGGTCATCATCTGGATCGGCGGCATGTTCTTCGGCTTCGTGGCCCTGCGCCCGGCGCTGAAAGACATGGGCACGCTGACGCTGGCGCGTTTCTGGTGCACCCTGCTCAGCCGCTTCCTGCCCTGGGTATGGGCCGCCATCGTGGTGTTGCTGGCCTCGGGTACTTATATGGTGTTCAACGGCTTCGGCGGCTTCAGCCAACTGCCTTGGTTCGTACACTTCATGATGGCCATCGGAGTGTTCATGATGATGCTCACCGGCCACCTCACCTTCTCCGCCTTCAAGAAGTTGAAACGCGCCGTGGCGGCGAACGACGAAGTCCTGGCGAAGAAAGCCCTGAGTCAGATCCGGGTGATCATGGACGTGAACCTGCTGCTGGGCCTGGCCGTGGTGATCGTCATAATGTCTGGGGCTTACGTCAGTACCGACTGATATGTACACGGCTCGTCACGCGGCTCTGGCCGCCCTGCTCTTCATTTCCTGTGTCGGCGCAGCCGATACTGCGCCAACCTCCCTAGAACGTCTCGACGGCTCCCACATCAGCCTCATGGACGCAGATGCTTTCGCCCGCAAGACCCTGGCCGATGCTCATGTCATGGGCGCCGAGATAGCGGTGGTACAGGACGGCAAACTCGCCTGGAGTGCTGCCTACGGTCTGCGCAGCCAAAATCCGGACCTGGCCATGGATACTGGCACCACCACCTGGGCCGCTTCCCTCACCAAGGCGGTGTTCTCGACTTACGTCATGAGCCTGGTGCAACAGGGCAAGTTCGACCTGGACAAACCGGTGGTGCAGCAGCTGCCGCAACCCCTGGACCACTATGCCCATTATCAGGGCATCGCCTCGGAGCTGGTGAAAGATCCGCGCTGGAACAAGGTCACTCCGCGCATGCTGCTCTCCCACAGCTCCGGTCTCGCCAACTTCACCTTCCTCGAGCCGGACCACAAGCTGCACCTGCACTTCACACCGGGCAGCGACTTCAAGTATTCCGGCGATGGCATCAACCTAGTGCAGTTCCTGGTGGAGCGGCAGCAGGGCAAGCCCCTGGATCAGCTCATGCAGGAGGCGCTGTTCGCGCCGCTCGGCATGACCCAAACCTCACTGGTGTACCGGCCCGAGTTCGCTGCCGACGTGGCGGATCGTTTCGATCTGCAGGGGAAATTCCTCGCCAAGACCCGCCGCGCCGATCCGCGCGGCGCCGGCTCCATGACCAGCTCAGCCTCCGATCTGGCGCGCTTCGACATCGCCTTGTTGGACGGGAGGATCCTGGACCCCGAGACCCGCCAGGCCATGCTCACGCCGGTGCTGGCCATCCACTCCATACACCAGTTCCCCGCACCGCGGGATGCGGGCTCAAGCCAAGAGGCGGCTAAGGTGGGATTGGCTTACGGCGTCGGCTGGGGACTGCTCACCCGCACGCCTTACGGCACCGCCTTCTTCAAGGAAGGCCATGGCGACGGCGCCCAGAACTACATGATCTGTTTCCCAGGCAAGCAGACCTGCATGATCCTGCTCACCAACAGTGACAACGGCGAACTGGCCTTCCGCCCGCTGCTGGAGAAGATCCTGGGAGACGGCGTGACGCCCTGGGAGTGGGAGTGCTATACGCCCACCTGCATCGTGGCCAGCCGGCCGTACCAGTAGCAAAAGCTGCTGCGCCTTTGGCTTCTACTTGACGGGTTTGCGGGCTACGAGATTGACCAACGTCTCTTCACGCAGCCCGTGCGGCGGCGGATTCCGGATGTGCCAGCGTTCCAGCAGACCGAAGTCACGGGCTCTGCTCCACCATAGATAGGGATAGGAGACGTTGGCCGGGCTGAACTCGAAGCCGGCGCGGCGCACCATCTCCAGGTATTCCGGCGCGGTGTGTTGCACGTGCATGGGATGGCGGAACAACAACCGGATCACCCAGGAGTGGATGTAGGCCTTGGCGGATTCCGCCAAGAGCAACAAGCCGCCCGGCTTGAGCACGCGGCGGAACTCCGCGAGGGTCTCTTCCTGGCGCACCAGGTGATGCAGGGTCTGGTGGCAGAACACCAGATCCACACTCGCATCCGGCAGGGGTATCGAAGCGCAATCCGCTTCGATGAATTCAGGTCTGAGCTTGCGCCGCTTCGCTTCGGCGCGAGCAGCCAGGATCGCGTGCGGATCCAGGTCCACGGCTATGAGATTGACCGGCTTGAACTGTTGCTTCAGCAGCTTCAGGGCCTTGCCCTGGCCGCAGCCCGCATCCAGCACCGTGGCGCAGCGTAATTCTGGTTCCGGCAGCAGCTTGGCCAAGTCCGCGAGCGCCACTTTTACCACCTGCTTCTCCCAGGTGAGGGTGCCCAGGAACCAGAAGCCGATGCGGCTTTCCTCGACGTAATCTTGAAGTCGTACCCGTGCGTCCATCTGTCTTCCCACTCTTCCTAAGCTACTTTATTCCCCGCGCCTGCTTGATAACGTCATAGGCCACGTTGATCTGCTGCACCTTCTCTTGTGCCAGCCTGATCATGTTCTCCGGCAGGCCGCGTGCCACAAGCTTGTCCGGATGGTTGTCCTTCATCAGGCGCCGGTACGCAGTCTTGATCTCCGCATCTGTGGCACTCGAAGCCACGCCCAATGTCTGATAGGCCGCTGTGAGGTTGTCGGTCCGCGTATCGCGGAAACCGCCACCGCCGCCGGTACGCCCGCCGGCAGCGCCGCCGCGCTGTTGGGCGCGGATGAACTGCTCGTATTGATTTAGTTCGAATTCGGGGATGCCGAGCAGGTCGCAGATGCGTTCCAGCACGCGTCGCTCGGCGGGTTCGATCACCCCGTCCGCCATGGCGGCATGCAGCTGGATCTGCAGGAACATGCCTAAGAGGTCGCGCCGCCCGTGGCAAGCGGTGCGCAGGTTGCGTAGCGCCTCATCCAGGTCGAAGCCCGATTCTTTGCCTTGGTTGAAGAGCTGGATGGCAGCGAGCCGCTGCGCCGGATCCAGGTTCATGTGCGCCATCACCGCATTGGCGGCCCGGATCTCGTCCTCCGAGACCACGCCGTCGGCTTTGGCCATGTGACCCATCACCGAGAAGGTGGCAGTGAAGAATGCTTGCTGGGACCGCGTCGCATCGAAACCGCTCCAGCCCCCTCGGGACACGCCGATGCTGACGCTCTGGCCGAGCATCGCACCCAGGATCATGCCGATAGGGCCGCCCAGCCAGTAGCCGAGTACCGCGCCGATCAAGGCGCCTATGAGGTTCATCGCTGATTCCCTGGACGGATTACTTCGACATAGTCCATATGGCAAGATACGCGCAAATCAAGCTTGATCCTCTGGAACCCCATGACCGCCACGCCCGTCGTATTCGAGACCCACCTTAAAGGCCTGCCCCTGGTGCATCGCGGCAAGGTGCGGGACATCTACGACGCCGGCCCCGAGCACCTGCTCATCGTCACCACCGATCGCCTTTCGGCTTTCGACGTGGTCTTGCCTGACCCGATCCCCGGCAAGGGCGCGGTGCTGAACGGCATCTCGCGCTTCTGGTTCCACAAGACGGCGCACATCATACCAAACCAGCTCACGGACCTGGCCGTGGAAGACGTGGTGCGGGACCCGGCCGAGCAGGCCGTCCTCAAGGACCGCGCCGTGATCGTGCGCAAGCTGCGCGCGCTGCCCATCGAGGCGGTGGCCCGTGGTTACCTCATCGGCTCCGGCTGGAAGGACTACCAGAAGACCGGCGACGTGTGCGGTATCCCGCTGCCCAAGGGCCTGAAGCAGGCAGCCAAGCTGCCGCAGCCCATCTTCACCCCCGCCACCAAGGCGCCCAAGGGCCAGCATGACGAGAACATCCCTTTCGACGAAGTGTTGAAGCTGCTGGACCCGTCCCTGGCGGAACGGGTGCGGGACGTGACGCTGGAGATCTACGACTTCGCCTCCAAGTACGCCTGGGAGCGCGGCATCATCATCGCCGACACCAAGTTAGAGTTCGGCGTGGACAAGGCCGGCGAGCTGTATCTCATCGACGAGGTGCTGACGCCAGACTCCTCCCGCTTCTGGCCGGCGGATACCTATAAAGAAGGCATCAGCCCGCCTTCCTACGACAAGCAGTTCGTGCGTGACTACCTGGAGACGCTGGACTGGCCCAAGAAGCCGCCGGCGCCGAAGGTGCCCGCAGACATCATCGCCAAGACCGCCGAAAAATACCGCGAGGCTTACGAGCGTCTCACCAAGACCTGAGTATCAAAACCAAATAGATCGGGGGATGGATCCATGAACAACCGCACCAGACTTGGATTGATGTTGTGCCTGCTGGCGTCCAGCGCGCCGGCCTTCGCGGCTCCCGGCACCACCGCCTGCAAGAAGCTCGACCTGCACAGCCTAGTGAGCGATTTCTCGGACCGGCCCGAGGCGAAGAAAGCCGCCCTCCCCGACACCAGCGAGATCGTGGACCACTCCAGGCAACTGACCCTGACCACCCTCAACCCGCAGATCCAGTGGCTGGGCATCGGCTGGCAAGCGCCCATCAATGGCATCCTGTTCGCGGTCAGCTGTAGTGACGGCAAGGCCATCGACGCGGGCGTGGTGGGAGCCGTGGAAGAGATCAAGTCGGGTCCGGACCTTCCGGGCGTCGGCGACACGGTGCTGGTGAGCACCACGGATGCCAGCAGCGCCAACACCATCCACAGGACCATCTCGCTGTTCACCATCAAGGCCGGCAAGCTCACCAGCCTGTGGCACCACACACTGTACGAAGACGCCTATCTCCCCGCCTCGAACGGGCAACAGAGCGAGTTCCAGGTGACCATGCCGGATGCGAACACCATCGATGTCACCGGCGAACATCGTGTGTATCGGCAGACACCGGACGGCAGCGACTGGGAGAAGACCCCGTTCAACGTCCGCGAGATCCGCGAGACCTACTGCCTGGACAAGGTGCAGCTGACCTATAACGCCTGCACTGCCGGGGCGAGACCGGCCAAGCACTAGCCCCGGCTGGCGGCGAAGAGCCTCACTTCTTCTTGGGTGCGTGCGCCTTGGCGGAGGCCGGCGCCTTCTTTTTCATCTTGGTGTTCTTCTTCAACTTGGTGAGGTTGAACTGGATGGCCGCGCGCACCAGCCGCTTCAGGGCGGCGCCGTGCACCTTGTCGCCCTCGAAGAGGTCAATCTCGCGCCGGGTGTTGCCGTTGCCGGCGTTGAAGAGTTTGTCCGGGTCCTTCAGCGCTGCGCCATGGGCGAAGGTCACCTTCACCTTGCCCTTGTGGGCGTTGGCCACTGCTATCATGCCGTCCCGGGACCAGACGGGGCTGCCCATCCATTTCCATTCCTCGATGATCTTGGGATCAACCGAGAGGATGGCCTTGCGCAGCTCAGCGAAGGTCTTGCCCCGCCAGTCCTTGATGCTCGCTATATGTTCGTCGATGCGCGCCGAGGCGCCGCTCTGATCTTTTTTCACAGCCATCTCAGCCGATCACCTTGTCCAACTTGATGAAGTCCGGATTGAAGAGGTCCGGCCAGAACCATACCAGCGCGATCAAGCCCAGGCCTGCGCCGACCAGGGCCACCCGGTCCGTGATGCGCCGGGAATCCAGCCAGAACGGCGCCAGGAGCAGGAACGCCACCAGATACGCGCTGGCGAAGTACACCACCGCCGTGGCGCAAGCTTCCCAGCGGCCCACCGGGTCCTGGCCGAACATCAGCACCGCCAGGGACAGGGAAGCCCCCGACAGCACCACGATGGAATCGCGGATGCTGGTGACGAGCTTCACCACCGGGTTCGGCACGTAACCCTTCGGGTAGAAGGTCAGGCCGACGAAGATGAACTCCGCCCCCACCAGCACGATGGAGAAGGACGCGAGGATGATGAGGATGTCCGGGTTCAGCACGCCGGTGACGAAGTTATAGAAGAGCTGGTAGGCGCCGGTATGCATATGGCGCATGAGCAGGATAGCCAGGAGCGTCATGGCCACGTTCACGCCGTAGTTGAACAGCGTGCTCTTCACATCATGGAACATGGCGTGGCGGAACAGCGTCACCACGTCTATGGCGCTCGCCGCCGTGCGATGGAACAGCGTGCGCCGTTCCGGCCTAGCGGGCTTTATCTTGCCAATCTGAGATGACTTGATGAATTGCATGTACCCCATCCGTCAGCGCTGCGGGTCCCGGCTGCAGGATCAAAGGAGACTTTATCTCATGCAGCTCCCCATCGCGCACTGCCGGCACCTCAGCCCAGCCGGGGCGGGCCTCGACCTGCTTGGGGCGGAACTTCTTCCCGCACCAGGAGCCGAGGATTATGTCCGGAGCCCGCCGCGGCACCTCCAGAGGGTCGCGTACGATGCGGTTCTTGCCCAGGGCTTCCTTGGCCAGCTCCGGGAAGATGTCATCACCCCCGGCGATACCCACCAACTCCGAGACCCAGGCGATGCCGGAGATCTGCGGCTCATCCCATTCCTCGAAATAGACCTTGGGTCTGCGCGGCAGCTTGGCCGCCGCATCCCTGATCTTGTACAGACCCGCTTCCAGCTCCGCCACCAATTTCTGGGTCTCGGCCTCGCAGCCCAGTATGCCGCCTAGAGTCGAGATCATGCGGAAGATATCCGCCACGGAACGGTGGTTGAAGATGTGCACTTCCAGACCCAGCTTCACGAGATCGGCGGCGATATCCGCCTGCAGGTCCGAGAAACCCAATACGAGGTCCGGCTTCAAAGCCACGATCTTATCCAGCTTGGCGCTGGTGAAGGCCGAGACCTTGGGTTTCTCCTGGCGCGCCTCAGGCGGGCGCACTGTGAAACCTGAGATACCAACGATGCGGTGCTGCTGACCCAAGAGATAGATAGTCTCGGTAGTCTCCTCCGTGAGACAGACGATGCGTTCGGGATAACGTGCTGGCATGGGGATCAGAACGCTGTAGACAGCCAGCCCATGGCGAAGAGCCCATAGACCACAAGGCCAAGGGCAGCGCCGTATATCCAGTCCACACCGGTGATCATCTGAATATAAGAGAACCAGATGGCGAAACCGCCGATCAGCAGAGCCAGCGCTGACTTCTTCATCCCCGAGGAGACCGGCTGCACTGAGAGTACTGCGTGATGCGGCTTCTCCGGGTCAAGCAACACCTTCACGGGCCGCTTGTGCTCGTAAGCGTCTTTCAGACCCGGCGCCAGTTGCCCATACGGCGTGGTCCACAGCCTGGGTGGAAAATCCAAGACGCTGACGTACTTGCCTTTGAATTCCGCCTGTCCATAGGAATAACTGTATTCCGCCTCTATGCCGACGCCGGTCTGGCTGGTGCCGGTCCTCGAGTACTGAAATATCGGGAATGCATCGAACTGGTCGAGCAACCCATCCGTGCTCTTCCAATCCTTGACGCTTCGGCTCCTCAGCATGAGTCCGATACCGCAGTGGAGCGCGAGCAACACCAGAAGCATGCCGAAGCCGACGAACCAAAAGGACGAGTCTGGTGTATGGGTCACAAGTGAATCCCTGTGTCGTTCTCCTGCCGACCTGCGGGAGCGATTGGATTCTACCCGCTCCGATGCGACAACGGCATAAGTGGGGCTTTTAAGGTGGCACAAGGTTAGACTGGCGGCATGGAAGAAGAAGAGCCAAATAGGAACGCACCTTATGCCGGACTAACGCCGGACGAAGTGCTGAATGCCATTGAAGCGGCCGGCTGGCGTCCCGACGGCACGCTCTTGGCGCTCAACAGTTATGAGAACCGGGTCTATCAAGTGGGCGTGGAAGACGGCAAGCCGCTGGTGCTGAAGTTCTACCGCCCTGCCCGCTGGACCGACGCCGCCATCCTGGAAGAGCACGCCTATACCGCGGAACTGGCGGAGCTGGAGATCCCGGCAGTACCGCCCATCGTCCATGCGGACGGCCGCAGCCTCATGCTGCATGCGGGTTACCGCTTCGCCGTGTTCCCGCGCCAGGGCGGCCGAGCGCCGGACCTGGAGAGCGAAGATAACCTGGAATGGATGGGGCGCTTCATGGGCCGCATCCATGCGGTGGGCCGCACCAAGCCCTTCCATCACCGCCACGTCATCGGCCTGGACACTTACGGCCGCACTCCGCGGGAGTGGCTGCTGGCGAGCCCCTTCATCCCGGACAATTTGAAGCCGCGTTATAAGGAAGTCACGGACCTCTTGCTGGCGGGCATCGCCCGTTGCTACGAGCGTGCCGGTGAACTGGATCCCCTGCGCCTGCATGGCGATTGCCACCCGGGTAACGTGCTCTGGACCGACGATGGCCCCCACTTCGTGGACTTCGATGATTCCGGCTCAGGCCCCGCGATGCAGGACCTGTGGATGCTACTGTCCGGCGAGCGCCATGAGCAGCAGATCCAGCTCGCGGCAGTGCTGGAAGGCTACAACCAGTTTGCGGACTTCAACCCCTCCGAACTCTGGCTGGTGGAACCCCTGCGCACCCTGCGCATGATGCATTATGCCTGCTGGATCGCCCGCCGCTGGGATGACCCGGCTTTCCCGAGGGCCTTCCCCTGGTTCGATGGGCCACGCTATTGGGAAGAGCATCTACAGGCTCTCCGCGAGCAGGTGCCGCTGCTCGATGAACCACCGTTGGAGACGGACCCGGGGAATCGCTGATGGAAAAAGAGGATTACAAGAACATCCCGACAGACTATGTGGTCAAGCGGGCCCTGGGTTGGCTATTGGTGTTCGTCGGCTTCGTCGGTGTGGTCCTGGGAGTGTGCATACACTTCTTCGGTGTCGAAGTCGGCCTGTACTGGGGTCTGCAAACCTTGAGCATCTTCGTGGTCTTCGACACACGCAAAATCGAGAAGCCCCGATATCGCCGGGCAGCCATCGCGGTCTGCCTGGCCATCGCCGCGTGGACTGCCTTCGGCGCAGTCCGCCTGCATCAGTACTATCTCTTATGGGGTGCTGGGCTGTTGCTGGGTCTATCCATCTTGTTCTCGGCGACCAGGCGAAAGATCGTTTCCGATCCC
Organism: Gammaproteobacteria bacterium; assembly: GCA_036500225.1. GTDB lineage: Bacteria > Pseudomonadota > Gammaproteobacteria > Natronospirales > REEB76 > DASUBN01. The sequence continues at coordinate 839 of DASYCJ010000030.1, read as the reverse complement.
GTCGCCTGAACCCCCTTTTTGGAGACCGGGCCTGAGAGGGGATAAAATGGAGCCAAGCCGCCCACCTAAAAATGATGGATTTTGCTTACTGGCTAGGCGCGCGCGGCCGAGCAGCCGGAGCGTACTCTTGGTGTACGCGAGGACTGCGAAGCGAAATGGGCGAGATGAGCGCCCGTCGCTCTCGGGCATCCTGCCCTACCGCGTCGTTAGGACATCCTGTCCGTCACGACGCCAGGAAGCAAAAGACGCATTTTTAGAACATGATCCGCCCTGCCATAGAACGCGACATCGATACCCTCCTGCCGATAGAGCTTCGCTGCTTCCATCACGACCGTCTCACGCGCCTGGATTTCCACCGCGCCCTGGCCGCCAAGAGCGCCATCTTGCTGGTGGCGGAAGAAGGCGGCGCGGTGCTGGGCTATACCCTGCTCCGGGTGCGCGGTCGGCAGGCACACCTAGAGTCCCTGGCGGTGGATCCGCCGGCACGGCGGCTGGGCTTGGGCCGGATGCTCCTCAAGGCCGCCGAACAGGCGGTGCTGGAGCGCGGCGCCCTGCACATGCGCCTGGAGATTCGCGAAGACAACCCCGCCGCCTTCGCCCTGTACGAGTCGCTGGGCTATCGGCATCACGGCACCTGGCTCGAATACTACGAAGATGAGAGCGACGCCCGGCGCCTGCGTAAGGCCCTGGGGCCCGAGGACTCCGAGGATGCCCTGGGCATCTGATAGGTCAAATCCCGGGGCGAAAAGCCTCGGTTTTAAGATACGATGACAGCCTGTTTTCCGGGGCCGACTCCATGCTGAAGCGCTTCACCGACAAATTCTCCCAAGAGGTCTGGC
>DASYCJ010000029.1:0-2920 GCA_036500225.1 Gammaproteobacteria bacterium | reverse complement strand
CGACCTGCTCAAGGGCGTCACGGTCCTGGATTCCGTGGACTCCACCAACGTCTGGGTCGGCGCCCGCAGCAGCGACCCGGAAGTCTGCTTCGCCGAGTTCCAGTCCGCCGGCCGCGGCCGCCGAGGCCGTGCCTGGATATCCCCCTTCGGCGCTAACCTCTATATGTCCATGAGCTGGCGCTTCGATGAGTGGCCGGCTGGCTTCACCGCCTTAGGCATGGTCACCGCCATCGCTGCCGTGCGCGCCTTGAGTAAGCTGGGCTTACGCGGCGTGCACATCAAATGGCCCAACGATCTCGTGGCCGCCGGCCGCAAGCTTGGCGGCGTGCTCATCGATATCCAGGGCGAGCCGCCCCGCACCACCCGCGCGGTCATCGGATTGGGCCTGAACGTGCGCATGCCGTCTCAATCGGCTGAGCAGATAGACCAACCCTGGATGGACCTGGCCGGCTTAAGCGAAGGCAGCCCGCCGGATCGCAATGCCCTGGCTGCTGCGCTCATCGAATCTCTGGTGCAGGCCCTGCAGGAGTTCGAGGCCTCCGGTTTCGCGGCTTTCACCGCGGATTGGCAGGCTCTCGATCTCGTAGCCGGCAAGGCCGTGGCCCTGCATTCCCACGAACAGACCGTCACGGGCGTGGCGGCGGGGGTGGATGAGCAAGGTGCTTTGCTGCTGCGCACGCCCCACGGCGTCAAGCGTTTCGTCTCCGGTGACTTATCGCTGAGGATGACCTAGATGATCCTGCTCCTGGATATCGGCAACACCCGCATCAAATGGGCGCGCCTAGAAGCCGGCGAGATGGGCCGCATGGATGGCCGCGTGCACGTGGATGAGCAGTTGAAACCCGCCATCCACGCCGCCTTCGAAGGCCCCGCGCCCCGGCGCGTGGTGGTCTGCAACGTGGCGGGTCCCCTGGTCGGCAAGGCTCTTTCGGATTTCTGCCAGGATCGCTTCGACCTCAAACCTGAATTCCTCATCTCGTCGCCTGAGCGGGGCGGTGTCACCAATGGCTACACGGATCCGGTGCGCCTCGGCGCTGACCGTTGGGCCGCCATCATCGGTGCTTGGAACAAGTTCGGCGGTCCCGTCTGCGTCGTGGATGCGGGCACCGCCATCACCGTGGACGTGGTGGACGCCAAGGGCAAGCACTTGGGCGGCCTCATCGCCCCCGGTCCCCAGGCCATGCGCCGTGCCCTGGCAGACGCCACCGCCGGCCTGCAGGATCTGGGCGAGAGCCAGCTCGCACTGCTGGCACGAGACACCCGCACCGCTATCTCCAGCGGCGGCTGGCACACCGCCACCGGTTTCCTGGAGCGGGTCCACGGCTTGGTGGAAGAGAGCTTCGGGGCAGAAACTAAAACCAACTTCATCCTAACGGGCGGAGATGGTCCGCGCCTTAGCGCCATCCTGCCTGGCAAGTTCACCCTCTGCCCCGAGCTTGTGCTCTGGGGGCTCGCCAAGATCGCAGTGGAGAAACCGTGAAGCGCGGACTGCTTTTCATCCTCATCCTCGCGAACCTGGGCGTCTATGCCTGGGCCCACTGGTATCAAGCTTCGGGTAGTGCTCAGTTGAGCCCGAGTCCCGCGCCCGGTGGTGAGCCCTTGAAGCTCATGAGCGAACTCTCATCCAGCGAAAAGAAGTCCCTGGCCACCGTCACGCCTGCGCCGTCCACGGCAGCCACTCAGTTCGGCTCCATGACCATGAATGCCGGTGAAACTACTAAGAGCATGACGATCCCAGCACCTGCTGCTACCACAGGCGCCGCGCAGATCTGCGCGAGCTATGGACCTTTCCCCAGCGCAGAAGCAGTTGCCCAAGGTCTGACGCGCCTCAAAGCCACCGGCGCCACCGGCAACCGGCGCGAACTGCCCGGCAAGGCCAAGCTCGGCTATTGGGTATACCTGCCGCCCTTCGGTTCCAAGCGCGAGGCGGACGCGGCCTCGGGCCTCCTGAAGCAGAAAGGCGTCAAAGACATCTACGTAGTGGCGGACGAAGCCAACCGCAATGCAGTGTCCTTAGGGGTCTTCAGCCAGAAGGCGGGCGCTCTGGAGAGGGAACAGGAGATTAAGAAGCTGGGGTATCGGGCGAGGATAGCGGAACGTTTCAGAGACACTCCGCGCTATTGGTTAGATGGCCGCAGCACAGATAGCACCTTGCCGCCGGCGGATGCGTTCAAAGACCTGGCCGATGATTCGGCTCCGATCGGTAAGGCCACCACAGCTTGCCAAGGCTAGGCGTGTAGGCGTACATCGCGGTGCGCCCACGCGTCGTAGGGTTCGCTCTCAATCCTGCCGAGCCGCTTCACCCTTGGGATCCGAGAACCAGGACTGGATCTTGTCCTGATAGTAGGGCGCCACCAGGTCGTTCGAATGGTCGATCGGGTTGAAGAAGCTCCTGCCCTTCAGGTGCCGCGGATGATACCAACGTAGTTGGACGGATTCCGCCTGAAACCGCATCCTTTGCCTTCTGTCGGTGTTGGAAAGCCCCTCGGCGTCCTCACGCACACAAGAGCTCACTTCGGGGATCTCGGGTCTTTCCGCCTCGACGGGCAGGCAAATTCTGCCAGTTTCTGAACAGCCTGCTAGAATTAGGCACGCAAACCAGGGGATGGGTTGCATGTCTTTTCCTGCCAATGCCCGGATAGCTCAGCTGGTAGAGCGGCGCATTTAGTGCGCCCCCATGGATTTCTTACAAGTTGCTTGACCTGGTTCCGCTTACATCCAGTAGCGTCCTTTCCGAAACAACGAGTACCTATGAGAAACCATATAAAGGGACTTATTGGGCTGCTGATCCTGTCGGCCACCCTCCTGAGTGGCTGCCGGGGAAGTTCCGCCTCCAACCCTGGAGCGTGCGGCAATCCCAGCAGCTGTGAGCTAACCAGTGTGGTCTACGGCGCCGGTCTGTTCGTGGCAGTGGGCACGG
>DASYCJ010000028.1:0-3887 GCA_036500225.1 Gammaproteobacteria bacterium | reverse complement strand
GCGATGAAGGTGTTGGGCGCGAAGGCCATGAGCGGCACCGAAGCCAGGTTCACCACGTATCCCAAGGAGAGGATCAGCCAATCCTTGTGGGTGCGATCCACGAACCGGCCGGAGAAGAGCCGGATGACATAGCCGAAGAATTCACCGAAACCGGCTACCGCACCGGCGAAGAAGGCGCTGGCGCCGAGGGAAGCCAGGAACGGCCCCACGATGCTGCGCCCACCTTCATAGGTGAAGTCCGCGAACAGACTCACGATGCCTAAGCTCACCACGAAGCGCAGGGCTTTTTGTCTGGCAGTGGTCAAGCGAGCCTCTCTTCAATACACATGGCTTGGATTAAGATTTCTTCACTGTATCTGCCAAGACTTCCAGGATTGCATCGTCCACTACTCGCGGCTGGTCCCACTGGATGAAATGCCCTGAACCCGCCACTGTGCGATTGACGCCGCGGGTCGACAATGCTGCGAGCTCATCGTGGAGCGTCTCCCATAGCGTCGTCCTCAGATTCCTTAATGCCTGGGTCTCCTCTGGCCCTTTCGGGAAAGGCGCATGGGTCAGCACGATCAATGGCTTGTCGCCATAGCTGCGGCGCGCGGCGCGCACCTGATCCGAGCTAGCGTAGTAAACGTTCTCCAGTTCTGACAAGACGGCTTGCTGATTGGCAGGTGTCGCACTGTAATCTAGCATCAAGGCATTCAGGGCGGCGCTGAAGTGCCCAACCGGCTCGGGCATGCATTGCTTAAATAGCTCAGTACCTTCCACGAGCCCTGCAGAGCTGGAAGCCGTGGCAACGCATTTGCGTTTGATCTCCAGCGACTGCCGGTAAAACTTTTGCCATTTGACCTTGGCAGCATTCCCTTCTAGTTGCCATTCCCGGGCACCCTGGTCCTCGTGGCTCGGGTCCACTAAGACCATACCCGCTACCTCCGCTGGATACTCATCGGCATACAACCGGACGTTCATGCCGCCGGAGGAATGACCCACGAGTACATAAGGCGGTTTAATACCTGCCGACTGAAGCAATCGGTGTAGGTCGTCCACGATATTCGCGCTGGTACCCGGACGCGTCGCCGGATCACTGAAGCCCAGTCCCGCGCGGTCATAGGAGCAAGCTCTGGTCTTGAGCGCTATGGTAGGTTGAATCAAGTCCCAACTGGAGGATGCGCCGCCCAAACCTGCATCAAACACCACGGTAGTCGAACCCGTACCGATGCAATAGAGATTGAGCCTTCGACCTTGACCTATATTCACCAATCTCTCGGCGTGGGTATAAGGCAGGTCTCGTGCATCGGCCAATTCAACGCCATCTGCCCAAACAGCTTGAGAGACAATGACAAGACAAATGACCAAGCCAAGACAGCCACTCATCAGAGACATCTCCTTGCCCAAGTCAGGCTCCTATCTCAGAGGCTGCGTGCCAACCATGCCCCACTGAACACTGCAGCCAGTCCCAGCACCACCGACAGGATCACATAGAGCGCCGCCTGGCCGAGCTTGTTATCCTGTACTAGCAGCAAGGTCTCGATGCCGAAAGCCGAGAAGGTGGTGAAGCCGCCCAACACACCGGTGATGAGCCCCAAGCGCATCACCGGGCTCATGCTGATCTGTTCGAGGGTATAGAAGAAGAGGAAGCCCATGGCCAGGCAACCGGAGACATTGATGAGCAAGGTAGCCAACGGGAAGGCCTGAGCGTAGCGCTCGTGCACCAGCTGGTTGATACCGAGACGGGCACAGCAACCGAAAGCACCACCGAGAGCGACCGCAACGTAATTCCACATGACGAGACTCCTCCTGAACGCCTTGATGCAGGGTATCCAGTAGGAGTCATCAGCGCCGACAGATGTCGAGGCGGTTAAAGGCGAACCCCATCGCCTAGAAACTAACTCCGTCACCTACCCTCGCGGGTAGGTGACGGAGTGATGCATCACTTGGCGCGGCCGAACATCCCGGTGAGCGTGGCCTTGCCCAGCATGTTCATGTGCACGTAGAAACCGACCAGCGCGGCGGGTGCATTCGCATCCAGCGGCAGCTTGTCGGTCTTCAGCGCATACACCGTCACCTGGTAATGGTGCGGGGCATCACCCACCGGCGGGCACGGGCCGCCGAAATGGGAGAAGCCGAAATCGGTACGGCCCTGCACGGCGCCCTTCGGCAGACCGGTACCCTTCTCGTCATTGCCGGCATCGGCCGGGATATGGGTGGCGTCGGCCGGGATGTTGAAGACGGTCCAATGCCAGAAGCCACTGCCAGTGGGTGCATCCGGGTCATAGATGGTGACCACGAAGCTCTTGGTGCCAGCGGGTGCGCCAGACCAGGTGAGTTCCGGGGAGTGGTTGCCGCCGGTGCAGCCGAAGCTGTTGAACACCTGCGCCATGGCGATGGTGCCGCCATCCTTGAACGCCGGGGTGCTGATGGTGAAACCACCTGCAGCGGACGCCGTGCCCTGGAATATGAGGGCCGAAGCCAGCAACATGGAACTCGCGAAGATACGCATGCTTTCACTCCTGATCGCACCACGGGAGTGGGTGCCTAAGTCCATACCCCGCAATATACACCGCTATTCCCGCTACACGAAGCCATCATCGTCCACGGCGGCAGGAGTGAACGAAAAGCCGCCAGTCCTCAAGACTGGCGGCTTGGCTGCATCCAGCAATCGGCTGCGCTTGCGCTATTTGTGGTCGTCGCCACCGGCGGAGATGCCGACGATCTCAGCCTTGGCCAGCATGTCCTGCTGGATGTAGTTGCCGACACTGGCACCGGAGGCGTTCTTGTCCACCGGCAGCTTGTCCACCTTCAGCGCATACACCGTGAAGTGATAGTGGTGCGGAGCATCAGCCGTCGGCGGGCAGGGGCCGGCGAAATGCGAGAAACCGAAGTCGGTGCGGCCCTGGATGGCGCCCTTGGGCAGGTCCTTGGAATCTTCGGCGCCTGCGCCGGCCGCAAGGTGATCGACGTTGGCCGGGATGTTGAACACGGTCCAATGCCACCAGCCGCTGCCGGTCTTGGCATCCGGATCATAGATGGTCACTGCGTAACTCTTGGTGCCGGCAGGCGCGCCTGACCAAGAGAGATCGGGAGACTTGTCACCGCCCTTGCAACCCATCTGGTCATACACCACCGACATCGGGATGGTCTGGCCATCCTTGATCACGGTGCTGGTGAGGCTGAAGCTGCCCGCGGCGGAGGCGGTGCCGAGGAAAGCGAAGGTGGAACCCAACAATACGGTACTCACGAGATTGCGCATGATGTCACTCCTTTTCGCACCGGCGACGGTGCAGGTATTCGATCCAGACCGACGAATATACGTCGCTGTCGCCGGCACACCCAAGATGGGTGCGTCCGTACGAATATGACGCATCGCACCGCCGCTGAAAAAAGTAGAAAGCCGCCGATATAAAAAAGGCCGCCATCACTGGTGGCCTTGGGTCTCGACTGCCTGCGTCCCTAGCCGCCCAGATCGAACACCAGATGAACTACGAAGTGGCTGAGACCCGCGAGCTCCGCCGGTTCCGACGGCAGCACGGCTCTTTGCACGGCCCGCACCGCCGCTTCGTCCAAGTCATGGGAGCCGCTGGACCGGTCCACGTGGATGTCACTGACCACGCCATCTATGTAATCGAAGGACACCACCGTCTCGCCGGTCTCGCCCTTGAGCAGCGACGTCCTCGGGTAGACCTCGAGGTCTTTATCCGGGACAAAGAAAAGGCCCGCTGGAGCGATCCAGCGGGCCTTTTTATGGACTCACCTCAGGCTTAGCCGCCCAGCGTGAACTCGATGACCACGGCGAAGTGGTTCTGGCCCGCGATCTCGGCCGGCTTCGGCGGCATGGCCGCCTTCTGCACGGCTTGCATCGCCGACTTGTCGAGGGAACGAGCGCCGCTCGACTT
>DASYCJ010000027.1:0-24785 GCA_036500225.1 Gammaproteobacteria bacterium | reverse complement strand
ATATATATACAGCCTATGTTTGACCCAGTCAAACCCGCGAAAATAACCGCTATAGCGGCCGGGCCGCAGGGAAATCCTAAAAGAGGGCCTTAAAGATGCGCAGCTTTTCCATTGCCGTGTTTGCCGCCGGTCTCACATGTCTGACCACCGCGCAGGCCGATACGCCTAAGCCGACCAAGCCGCGTGTCATGGGACAGTCCACGGTGAGTGACGGTCAATCGGTGGATTGGCCGAACTGCATCGAAGGCGAGACTCCCGGGGTGGAATACGGCCGTCCCGAGAGCAGCCACTACATCGTGGGCCAGGTGGAAGTGCAGTCGCGATTCGGCTCCTGGACTTTCCACATCCAGGCCTTCGGTGCCGAGCGGCACAATCCGCTCAGCGGCGACGCCTTGAAGCAGGTCCAGCTACCGATCACCATCTACTGCAAGCCCAACGCCAGCAACTGAAATTACGCACCGGCTTGTGACGGGGTTCACGCCCGCTCCCTTACGGTAAATCCAGCGTCGCATTTCTGTTCCTTTCTGTGACCTATCCCTCGGTCTCTACGACACATGCTTTGTTAGCGTGTTACCAACGGCGGGTTCCAATGCCGTGACGAGAATGAGAGGTAAGAGGACCCATGATGACTGTGACTGCCCTGGTTTGGATGCTCGTGATCGGTGCAATCGCCGGCTGGCTCGCAGGCATGGTCATGAAGGGTCGCGGCTTTGGTATCGTCGGCAACATCGTCGTCGGTATCGTCGGCGCCGTGATCGGTGGTTTCCTGTTCAATGCGCTGGGCATCGCGTTCTGGGGTCTCCTGGGTACGCTGTTGGTGGCCTTCATCGGCGCCGTGATATTGCTGTTTATCGTCGGACTGATTAAGCGCGCCTGAAGCAGCGGCGTCGCCTGGGCCATGGACGGCCCGCGCCAGTGGATCTGCCAATACGGACATGGCAGGGCCGCAAGGGCAAGGCTTAGATGTAACCCAAGACCCCGGGCCCCGCGTAAGCGGGGCTTTTTTAAACGCGTCATATATGACGCAAATCCCTTGACCCATGACGAGGCCCGCATCCACGGGCCTCCGTGTATGCCTGAGACCCCCTGATCTCCCGGCCCTGCGGCGGTTGGCACGCCACCTGCAATGTCTTGGGGACATACGAGCACGGGAGTGAGGACATGCAGCGCATCGCGATAGTAGGGGCCGGATTCAGCGGCGCAGCCACAGTCATCCAGCTGTTACGGCGCCACGGCCATGAACCGTTGTCCGTGACACTCATCAACCGCCATCCGGAACTGGGCCGCGGCGTGGCCTATGGCACCCACTCCCCCTCGCATCTGCTCAACGTGCCCGCAGCACGCATGAGCCTGTTCCCGGATGACGAGGCAGATTTCCTGCGCTTCGCCCAAGCGCGGGATGCGAGCGTGAACGGCGGCAGCTTCGTGCCGCGCCGTCCCTACGGCGAGTACCTGGCCGTGCGCCTGCAGGAGGCGGTGGCGGCAGCGAAGACCGCGCACTTCACGGCGCTCACCGCCGAGGCCACGGACCTACGACCCACAGCTACGGGACACATCCGTATCGAACTCGCGGGCGGCGGGGCACTGGAAGTGGATCAAGTGGTGATCGCCAGCGGCAATTATCCGCCGGCGGATCCGCGCTTGGCAGATATGAGTTTCTACCAGCACGCGCGATATGTGCGGGATCCTTGGGGCAAGGGTGCCCTCGATGCAGTGGAGCGGCAGAAGCCGGTGCTACTCATCGGCAGCGGTCTCACCATGATGGACGTGGCCCTGGAACTGGAACGTCGCGGCTTGGCTTCGCGGCTACATGCCATCTCACGCCGGGGGCTCCTGCCCCTGGCGCATCGTCCCCACGGCAGCGGCACCCTGGAACCCAGCGTGGTGGTGGACATCTTGCGTAAGGGGCAGCCGAGCGTGCGCCGCTGGCTCCGGGCTCTGCGTCTCAGTGCCGCCGCATTGGCTGAGAACGACATCGATTGGCGCGACGTGTTGGCTGCACTTAGGCCCGTGACCGCAGAGTTATGGCAGAGCCTGGACCTTCCGGAGCGAAAGCGCTTCCTTCGTCACCTGCAACCCTATTGGGACAGCCACCGGCATCGCACTGCGCCGCAAGCCTATAGCGCTTTGCAGAAGTTGTTGAGGGAAGGGCGGCTCACGGTTCAGGCCGGGCGCTTGCTGCACTTGGACACCGCAGCCGATGACAAGGTGCAAGTGAGCTGGCGGCCGCGGCATGCGGCGAGACCACAGAGCCTCGAGGTGGGCACGGTCATCAACTGTACCGGCCCCAGCGCCAGGGTGGAACATTCCGGCGATCCCCTGGTGTCGTCCTTGCTGAAGCAAGGATCCATGGTGCCGGATGCGCTGGGTCTGGGTGTGCAGGTGGACGAAGGCGGTGCCTTGCTGGATCATGCCGGGCACGCTTCGGATCGTCTCTTCTATACGGGGCCGCTGTTGAAGGCGCGGGACTGGGAATGCACCGCGGTGCCGGAACTCAGGGTAGCGGCCGTCAAGCTTGCGGATCGTCTCATGGCTAGCTTGCCGAAGCAGGCGGCTCAGTCTGGCACCGCATGAGGTTGTATGCTGCATGCGGACGTACTCCATACAGAGAGCGTATATGAATGAGGATACCGTAGCTGCGCAGGCCGCCGCTCCCACAGGTCCGGTAGGGCTCGGTGGTTGGCTGATATTGCCCGCCATCAACATGGTCTGGAACCTGCTGCAACTCGCATGGGGTCTGTATGCCCTGGCCCTGATGAAGTCGGGCGCACTGACGCTCCCGCAGGGTCTGGACGTGCAGGATCCTGCCTGGATCAGGTTGCTGGACTATGAAGCCAACACCTCCATCCTATTGGCGTTCCTGCTGATCGCGCTGCTGGTGCTGTTCTTCACCCGCTCATGGATATTCCCCAAGGCCTTCATCGCCTTCTGGGCCCTGGGCGTGCTGATAAAGTTGTTCGATGTGATGCAGATCCACGCCGTCGACACCCTGGATGCGGATGCCCATGGCGGTTCCTTCACGGCGGTGATGCCGCCGGTCATCTACTGTGTGGTCTGGACTTCCTACTTCCTGAATTCCGTGCGGGTGCGGAATACCTTCACCCGTCCTTGGCCGGTGGCAAAGCCGTCTTCAGCGGTTTCTTCCTGACATATAACGTCTTAACCACGCGCGCCACCACGTCTCCTTCCGCGTCGATGATCTCCACCGTGAACTCCGGCAGGTATTTCTCGCCGGAGGCGGTGCGTTCCACGATCTCCCTCACTCTCTCGTCGGTTACCGTGAAGCGCGCCTTGACGGTGCCCCGGCCGGGTTTGAGATACTCGATGCTGGCGCGCTGGTCCCACACGTAATAGGCTTTGCCCAGCACCTGCACCAGCATCACCATGTAGCAGGCGTCGGTCATGGCGAACAGGCTGCCGCCGAAGTGCACGCCCACGTAGTTCTGGTTGTACCAGTGCTTCTTGAGCTGCACCTCTGCTTCCCGGTAATCCTCGCTGACACGCGTCAGGCTGATGCCGGAGAACAGGAACGGCGGCCACAGGTTCATGATGCGGCGCAGGGTATCGGCTTTCATCGGACTCCCCTCGGGATACCGGGTAGAGTAACCAAACACGGCATGGAACACACGGAGGCGTGCGATCCACATGGCTGAGCAGGCTGTCGCTGCCGCAGCAGCGCCGCGCAAGAGCTGGAAGGATTCGCCCTGGGCCATCGCCCCGGTGGTGGCGCTGGCGGCGTTCATGGAGGTGCTGGACATCTCCATCGCCAACGTGGCCCTGCAGCACATCGCCGGTTCCATGTCCGCGAGCCAGGACGAATCCACCTGGGTACTCACGTCCTATCTGGTGACCAACGCCATCGTGCTGCCCATCAGCGGCTGGCTCTCGGAAGTGTTCGGCCGCAAGCGATTCTTCACCGCCTGCATCATCGGCTTCACCGCCACCTCGCTGCTCTGCGGCATCGCCCCATCACTCATGATGCTGGTGGTGTTCCGTGCCATGCAGGGCTTCGCCGGCGGCGGCCTGCAACCCGTGTCCCAGGCGATCCTTGCCGACAGCTTCCCACCGGAGAAACGCGGCATGGCCTTCGCCATGTACGGTCTGGCGGTGGTGTTCGCCCCGGCCATCGGCCCGACCCTGGGCGGCTGGATCACGGACCAGGCTTCCTGGCGCTGGGTGTTCCTCATCAACGTGCCGGTGGGCCTGCTGCTGGTCACGCTGGTGACGGCCATGGTGCATGACGCGCCGGATGCCGAGGCGAAGCGCAAGGAACGCGTGAAGAAGGGCGTGCACGTGGATTACATCGGCTTCGGCCTGCTGGCCCTGGGGCTGGGCGGTCTCCAGGTGGTGATGGACAAGGGCGAACGGGATGACTGGTTCGGCTCCAACTTCATCCTGCTGCTATGCATCGTGGTGGGAGTGTCCCTGGTGGCCTTCGTGGTGCGGGAACTGCGGGCCAAGGAACCCATCGTGGACCTGAGGCTGCTCAAGAACCGCAACTTCGCGGTGTCCAACGTCTTGATGTTCATCCTGGGGTTCGTGCTGCTGGGCAGTACCCAGCTCATCCCGCAGTTCGTGCAGACCTCGCTCGGTTATTCAGCCACCGATGCCGGGCTCGTGCTGTCGCCGGGCGGTCTCGCGCTGGTGTTCTTCATGCCCATCATGGGCAAGCTCGCCACCCATGTGGATGCGCGCTGGTTGATCATGTTCGGCCTGGCGCTTTCGGGGGCTTCGCTGCTGTACATGACAAACTTCGACCTGCAAGTGGACTACATGACCATCGCCGTGGCGCGGCTGTTCCAGGCCTTGGGGCTTGCCTTCCTCTTCATCCCCATCAACACGGTGGCTTACGTAGGCATGCCCAAGGAGAAGACCAACATGGCCACCGCGCTCATCAACCTGTCGCGCAACTTAGGGGGCAGCGTGGGCATCTCCCTGGTGCAGACGGTGTTCGCGCGGCGCGCCCAGTTCCACCAGACGGTGCTCACAGAGAAGTTCACCAGTTTCAGCGCCAGCGGCAACTCACTGCTGACGAACCTCACCAGTCATTTCCAGAGTCTGCCGGGGCAGGCGGTGGATGCGGCCAAGCAGGCCCAGGTCGCGCTCTATAGGCTGGTGCAACAGCAGGCGGTGATGCTGTCTTTCATCGACGTGTTCAAGCTCATGGCCCTCTCGTTCCTGGTGGCCATCCCCATCGTGCTGCTCATGAATAAACGCAGCGCCGCGCCCTCCGCGGACGTGGTGGCGCATTAGTCCCCGGCGGCATCCAGCTTGGTGACGAAGTCTTCAAGGAGTGCTTCGAAGCGCTCAGGCTGATCGAAGAACACCGCATGGGCCGCGTGGTCTACGGCCACGAACTGGCCATGGGGCAGGGCCTTGGCCATGTCCCGCTGGTTCTGCAGCAGGGGGCTCTGGCCCGAGGCGATCACCAGGGTGGGCTTGTCGAACTTCTGCAGGTCCGGGCGGCGATCCACGGCGAACATGTCCTGCACCAGCATGGAGACGCCCACGTCCACCGGGGTGAGAGCGGCGGCGGTATCCAGATCCGTGAAGGTCTGAGCCGGGGCCGGAGTGCTGATGATGGCGTGCATCATGCCGTCGGTATATTCAGCGGGATGGCGGGCGTACACCCCCATCCCCCCGGAGATGACCTTGATGAAACCCGGGTTGAGCGTCACGTCGTCCGGTCCGGCGCTCACTGGGCTGTCCACCAGCACCACACCCAAGAGGGCGGCGGTGCCGAAGCGGCCCACGTACGCCGCCACGTCCTGAGCGCCCTGGGACCAGCCTACCAACAGCACCTGCTTCAGCTTCAGGCTGCGGATCACGGCGTCGATGTCGGCGGCTCTGTCCTCGGGCGCATTGCCCTGCGGTACCACCGTGGACCCGCCCTGGGAGCGGGAGTCGATGGCGACCACCCGGTAGCCGTGGGAGGAGAAATAAGCCATCTGTCCGGCCCAGATGCTGGAGCTGATGCGCCAGCCCGGGATCAGCAGCAGCTGATGTGTCGCATCCGCGGGACCGGCTTCGCGGTAGTGGATCTCGATGCCCGGCGCAGTGTTGACGCGGCCTTCCGCCGCCAGGAGCGGCGTGGGGGAGATCAGAAGCAACAATGCAAAGAATCCGCTGGAGCGCATGGTCCACCTCGCTGAGAGATACGGTTTGGAGCGCGCGGAGCGGCGATGGTTCAACGCTCCGTACCGGGAGCCTCCAGGGAGAACAGCTCTTCCACCTTGACGCCCAGGGCCTGGGCCAGCTTGAGTGCCAGCAGGGTGGAGGGGATGAAGTGGCCCCGCTCGATGGTGTTGATGGTCTTGCGGGTCACGCCCACCCGCGCCGCCAGTTCCTCCTGAGTGAGATCGGCCCGGGTCCGTGCCACCTTCATCAGCACGTAGAAGTTCTCGGGCATCACTTAGCTCCTGTCGAACCAGAGATACAAACCGAGTTTGCTCACCACCAGCACCCAGATCAGGAACATCAGCGCCAGCGCTGCGCTGATATGCACGAAGTCCGTAAGTCCCGCGCCCACCATCAAACACAGCATCAACACCCACATGGTGGCCCGCGTGGCACGCCAGCGGTTGCGCACTGTCATCTCATCGTTGAGGGCGGCGAATACCTGTGGCTGGGCCTTCATCCGGAATATCCAGATCAGGAGCCAGCACAAGGTCACGAACCAGGGGATGGAAGCGACCTGTCCCAAGAGGTTCAGCCATTGACGGGTTCCTGCTGCGAACCAGGGGGTCAATAGCAACACGGAGACGCCGCCCCAGATGGCAAATGCGACCGTCGATACCAGCAGTAGGCGACGGCGCAGCCGGACCTGTTTCTCCACGTAATCCATGATCCTGGCCCCTAAAAGTAACCTAAAGTACTCATAGAGTAACCTATAGGTTACATTTTGCAAGGGCTCTGGACGAAATGCCCCGGTGATCAGCCGGCTTTGCGACGAGAGCGCTGGGCCGCCTTGATGGCGCCCATGAGCAGGCCCATGCCCTCGCGGATCTCATCCGGCGATTGGCTGGCGTAGCCCAGACGCAGATGGGTGTAGCCGCCGGGCGGTGACACCAGATGGAACTCCGATTCCGAGGCCACGAACACCCCTGCGTCTGCGGCCTTGGCCATCACCAAGTCGCTGTCGGCGCCGGTATCCAGCCACAGCGCCATGCCGCCATCCGGCTCGGCCCAATCCAGAGGCAGACCCTGCTGCTTGCCCGCCTGCAAGCTTTCCACCATGGCATCGCGCCGCTCCTGGTAGTGACGGCGCATGCGTTTCAGGTGGCGCTCGAAACCGCCGTTATCCATCCAGCGGGCGATGGCGTCCTGCATGAACACGCTGTTCTGGCGGGTGACGATGGCGCGTTGCCGCGTCAGCGGTATGAACAATTCTTCCGGCACGGCGATGAAGCCTACCCGCGCCGACGGGAACATGATCTTCGAGAGGGTCGAGATGTAGATGACGAGACTGCAGGGATCGCTGCTCACCATGGGCGCGATGGGCTGGGAGCGGAAATGGAACTCGTGGTCGTAATCGTCCTCGACGATGGGGATCTGATGGCGGCTCGCCAGTTCATAGATGCGCAGACGCCGCGCCGTGGGCAGCGTCACGGTGCTGGGGTACTGGTGATGCGGGGTGAGGTAGATCATGCGGATCTGGTGCTTGGCGATGGCCGCTTCCAGCGCGTCCGGGTCCATGCCGTTGGCGTCCACCTTGATGCCCACCGGTTCGCCGCCGGCGGCGCGGAACGCGTCCCAGGCCGCGGCGTAACCCGGCACTTCCACCGCTACCTTGTCACCCGGATGCACCAGGAGCTGCGCGATCAGGAAGATGGCTTCCTGGGCGCCGTGAGTGACCACGATGCGTCGGCCGGTGAGGGCACGCACACGCCGCAGGTATTCACCGAGGCGCTCGATGAACTCCGGATGTCCGGCGGGATCGCCGTAACCACCCAGCGATGCGGGTGCGCGGCGCAGGGCATCGGCGACGCAGGCGCGGAACTCGTCATAGGGGAAGAGCCGCAGGTCCGGTTGGCCGCCCTGGAACACGTATTCGTAAGGGCGCGTGTCTACCAGGCCGCAGAGAGTGGTGGTGCTGTGGCGCGCCAGGCGCCATTTGAACTTGCGCTCGAACAACGCGGTCTTCTTGGCGCCGCCTTTGGGACTGAAGAACTCGGAAGGCAGCACCGCGCATACCCGATGCGCGCGCCGCTCGCCGGATTCCAGCCAGCCCTCCGCGACCAGTTCGTCCATGGCAGCGGTGACGGTATGGCGATGCACGCCCAAGCTCGCCGCCAGCACGCGGCTGGAGGGCAGCCGCTCGCCGGGCTTGGCCTGGCCGGTCTGGATGGCTGAGCGCAGGGCTTCGGCGATACGCAGGTAACCCGGGCGGTTGTCGGTGGGCAGAGTGAGCGCGAGTTCCAGCATGGCGATCCCTCAAATTCTGGTCTAGTCAAAATATAAAAACTGGCACTTAAAAGTGTACCAGATAAAACAGATGATATCGCCACGGGGGACGAAGGCCAAGTAGTTGAGCGGTCCGAAAACGGCCGGTCTTCTGGGAGGCCAGACCTTAGTCTCTAGCAGCCACATCGGAGACAGCATGCCCAGCCTCGCAGCCATGACCGCCTTCGGCCTGATCAGCTTGGGCTTCGCCATCACGCCGGGGCCGAACATGATGTACATCCTGTCGCGCTCCTTGAGCCAGGGAACGGAGGCGGGCCTCATGTCGCTGGTGGGCGTGGTGGCAGGATTCATCGTCTACCTGTTGTTGTCGGCCTTCGGCATCACCGCGGTGATGATGGCGGTGCCCTTCGCCTACGACGTGCTGCGCATCGCCGGCGCCTTATACCTCCTGTACCTCGCCTGGGGCGTGCTCAAGCCCGGTGGCCGCTCGCCCTTCGAGACGCGCATGTTGCCGCCCCACAGCGATCGTCGCCTCATCGCCATGGGCTTCATGACCAACCTGTTGAACCCGAAGGCAGCGATGCTGTATCTCGCGCTACTGCCGCAGTTCATCGATCCGCGCCGCGGCAGCGTGCTGCTGCAGGCCCTGGTGCTGGGCAGCATCCATATCACCCTGAGTCTCACGGCCAACGGCTGCGCGGCCATCGCCGCAGGCAACATCTCGCGCTTCCTGGCGCGCAGTCCTTCCTGGCTCAAGGCACAACGCTGGTTCATGGGCACGGTGCTGACCGCGCTCGCCGTAAACATGCTGCGCGAATCGCGCCGCTAGAGGAGGGCACATGTCGACGCCGAAGCAGGATGAAGCCGAACGCGTACAGCTCTGGATCGCTCTGGGCCAGCAGCCTGGAGTCAGCGCCTGGTTCACGGTGTGGCGGGTGGTGTATTCCAAGCGACCGCGCGGCACCAAGACCGCGGCAGCGAAGCGCTCGCACGACGTCTGCATCGCATGAACCTGCCTAAGTCCCAGACCACGCTGGCCTATTGGGCTGCCGGGCTCACCCTGGTGCTGTGGTCATCGTCTTATGCAGCCATCTCGTATGGCCTGCAGGTGTTCACGCCGGGCGAGATCGCCTTCATGCGTTTCGCCATCGCCACCGTGGTGCTGATGATCCCGGTGGCCATGGGCAAGGTCAACCTGCCGCCTAAGCAGGACTGGGCACTCCTGGCGTTGCTGGCCTGCTTCGGTCATTTCCTCTATCAACTCAGCCTCGGCTACTCCATGACCCGCCTCTCAGCGGGTGCGGCGGCGGTGGTCATCTCCACGGTGCCGAGCGTGACTGCAGTGCTCGCCATGCTGCGCCTGAAGGAGCACATCAGTGCCCGGGCGGCCATCGGCCTGGGCGTGGCCTTCGCCGGCACGCTCTTGGTGACCGTGGGCCGTGGCCACAGCATCCACTTCGAGCCCATGGCCTTCCTGGTGTTCGTGGCGGTGTTGTGCAGCGCCAGTTATTTCGTGTTGCAGAAGCCGCTGCTGGCGCGCACCGATGCCATCGGCTTCACGGCCGCGAGCCTGTTCGTGGCGACGATCTTGTTCTCACCGCTCGCCACGCACATCCCGGCCAAGCTCGCGGCGGCACCCTGGCCGCAGCTGCTCTCGGTGCTGTATCTCGCGCTCTTCCCCACGGTGGTGGGCTTCGTGTGCTGGTCCTATGCCTTGAAACGGGCGCCCGCTTCCCGGGTGGCGAGTTTCCTGTATCTGCAGCCGCTCATGGGTTGCCTGATCGCCTGGTTCTGGTTGGAGGAGGTCCCCACCTGGCTCACGGTGGTGGGCGGCACCCTGGCGGTGGCGGGCGTGGTGCTGGCCACCCTGCCGAACCTCAACCTGTCCATGTTCCGTAAACCGGTACCGGAAGCCTGCAACTAACCAAAGGGTGATGTCATGAAGACCTTGAGCCTTGCGATGTTGAGCCTGGGACTGGCAGTGATGCCTGCATTGTCCGCCGCGGCACCGGATGGGGCCCACGATTTCGACTTCGAGTTCGGCACCTGGAAGACCCACGTGAAACGCCTGGTGCATCCCCTGAGTGGCAACAACACCTGGGCCGAGTACGACGGCACCAGCGTCATTCGCAAGGTCTGGGGCGGCAAAGCCAACATGGTGGAGTTGGAAGTGGATGGTCCGGCGGGTCATATGGAACTGGCGTCCTGGCGCCTCTACGATCCGGACGCGCACCAATGGAGCCTGAACGTGGCCAGCAGCCGTGGCGGTGGATTGGGCGTGCCCACGGTGGGCGGCTTCAAGGATGGGCGCGGCGAGTTCTACGACCACGAGACTTTCGGCGGCAAGCCCATCGTGGTGCGTTTCGTGATCACGCGTACCAGCGCCGATACCGCGCATTTCGAACAGGCTTTCTCCGCCGACGATGGTAAGACCTGGGAGATGAACTGGATCGCCGACGACACCCGAATCTAAGGTTGCGGCAAGCGTAGGGATCTAGGTACGCAGTGACAGGGGCGGTTGCGGCTGAGCGGTGATGGGCTCGCGCAGGGCCTGCAGGAGGTCCTCGATCTCTTTCATGTGCTCCCGGTCGTGGGCCACCCACAGGTCCAGAAGCCGGCCAATGCTGATCTCCCCGACTTTCTCCAGGTGACCGCGGCGGGCCAAGTCCCGCTCATGCATGCGCTCCAGCCGCAGCAGATTGGCGTGGCGCGCGGCCTGGAAGGCGGTGAGGGCCGGCAGGAAAGGCTGGGCGTTGTAGTCCCGCACCTTGGCCAGGGCCGTGCCGTCCAGGTCGTGCAGCTTCGGATGGTCTTCCGCCAGCAAGAGCTGCAGGCGCCGCGTGTAGCCCTCCACCTCGATATCCCTGAGGTGGCACACCTGTTCCATCAGCGAGAAATAGCCTTGCTTCTGCCGCTGACGCAGCTCGGAATCTGTGAGGCGCTTGAGCTCGTCCTCGAGCACGAAAGGCAGGATGCCGAGTTCGTCGATGACTTCAGCGATCTTCATGTCCATCACCTTGGGAAGGGAGCTGGCCGGAGCGGACTCCGGCCGGACGGCCTCCCTGGATTATAGGCCGGCTCGGAGGGAATCAGCGCCGGGGTCCTGCTATCCGGCCTGGTCTGGAGACCACGAGGGAGGCATCCTGCCTCCCTCGTGGTGGGGCGTCCTTGCCCCGGATGTCTCAGTCCGTCACATGGGCCACGCGGTGGTGAAGGTCCAGGAGTACTCCTCGAGGCTCGCACCATCGGCGCCTTCGATGCCCGAAGTCAGGGTCACGGTGTACTGGGTACCCGTCCCCAGCAGGTCGTCGGGAGTGAAGATGGCCACGTTGCCGAGATAGCTCACGCTGCCCGCGACCGGGTTGCCGTCCTGGTCCGTCACCAGCACGGTGCTGGTGTTCAGGGTGGCCGGGTCCAGCACCGCGCTGAAGGCGATGCTGATGGTGGTGTTGGACCATACGTTGTTCTGGTAGAGCGAGGGGCTGGTGAACACCACGGTCGGCGCCGTGCTGCTGCCGAAGTTGGCGGTGGTGAAGGTCCAGCTGTAAGCGTCAGCCAGGGGCGTGCCGCCGGCCGAGATCACGCCGTTGCCGATGCGCACGGTGTAGGTGGTGGCAGGCGAGAGCGGCGCAGCCGGGGTGAACACGGCGGTGTCGCCTGAATAAGCGATGCTGCCGTCCACCTGCCAGCCCTGGCCGTTGCTCACCACGATATTGGCGGTGTTGACAGTGTTGGCGTCCATGGCCTCGTTGAAATCCATCACCACGGTGCTGTCCAGGCTCACGCCCGTGTCGCCGATCAACGGGGACGTGGACACCACCTGCGGCGGCAGCGTCGCGCCGTCGGTGCCGGTGGTGAAGATCCAGGCGTGATCGCTGTCCATGGACACGCCGGAAAGACTCTTGGCGGCGGAAGCCACGGTGGCCTTATAGGTGGTGTTGGGCCGCAACGACTGGGACGGCACGAAACTCGCGGTGAGCCCCGAGTAGTGCACCGCACCCTGCACCCGGGCGCCGTCGGCATCCACCAGCGTGAGGGTATCGCCGTTGATGGTGGTGGGATCCATGAGCTGGCGGAAGCTCACGTTCACGCCGGCATCGAGCGGTACGTCGGTCTGCTCCGCCGTCGGTGAGGTGGAGGCGATGCGGGTGAGCACACCGGTCAGCTGGGAGGGGCTGGGGGTGGTGAAGCTCCAGATATGGGCCTTGGCCAGCGGCACCCCTGAGAGGCTATGCACACCGGTGGTGAGAGTCGCGGTATAGGTGGTATCGGCCGCGAAACGCACGCTGGGCGTGAATACACCGGTGACGCCGATATAGAGCACGCTGCCGGGGATCGGCTTCGAGTCCGGCCCGGCGACCTTGAAGGTCTGGGTGTTGATGCTCGAGGCGTCCATGTCCTCGCTGAAGAAGGCCACCACCTTGCCGCTCAAGGCGCCGTCCACCTGCACCACGGCGAAGCCGGTGAAGGTGAGGGTGGGGGCAGCATCGCTGCCGGTGGAGGTGGAGACCGTGACATCCGGGCTCACGCCCTGGCCATCCGCTGCGCTGCTGCTGCCGCAACCCTGCAGCAACAGGCTCATCAACAGAACGGTGACGCCGACTATCCCTGCTTGCTTCTTCATGACCCATCTCCCTCGCGCAAATCCTGCGCATTTGTATGGGACGTATTTCACCAGCATGGCCGGGCGCGACCCATCGGACTTGTGCTGAATCGGACCCCGGGACAAGCGCGGTATAGGCTAGGGGTATGTCTGTGCGCCATGCGACATGGATTGGAGTTATGGAAAGTGGAAGAGCTTCTTGTAAGCCACTGCCTACAGGCTCCTCAGGGAACCCCTTAGTCGAGGCTCAGGGAGCGGTGGGTTTTCGCAGGCGAAGCGTTGATTTCGCCTTCAAACCCTCAGGGTCGGAAGCACAGGAGCCAGACAGCACGCGGCCCCTCTTCTCCCATGCATCAGGACGCCCGAGCTTCTCAGGGAGATGCTGAGGCGTATTTCAGTCGTATGCCGATAGTCCGCCTCGGTCTGGCGGCGCACTGTGGCTCCACTCGGAATTGATCCGAGGGGAGAATCAAAATGCTGAACCGTGATCTGAAGGGATATCTCTGCGGCTTCGGTGCATACGCGGCCTGCCTGGTGCCGGCCATGCTGCCCATCTTCCAGCCTTCCATCGGCATGGAATTGGCGGCGCGCCTGGCGCTGGCGGCGGGCCTCGCCTCTGTACTGGTGGCGCTGGAACTGCTCACCGGTTTCGAGAAGCGCATCGGCGATGCGGGCGCGAGCTTCACTCAGGGCTTGCTCGGCATCGGTGTCTGCGGCGGCTTGTATGCCTTGCTGGCGCCTGCGGCCGAGCCGCAGGTGGTGCTGATGTCGCTCATCTGGATAGCCATCGGGCTCAACCGGCTGACGCCGCGGCAAGTACTGGCCCTCTCGGTGCTGTACATGGGCGTCTACCTGAATGCCTTCAGCGGAGTGCTGTTAGATGCCTCCGCGCCACGGCACGCGGACGCCCTATATGTGTTGCTGGTATCGGTGGTACTGAACGGCTTCATGGACATCCGCGCTCGCGACTACCGGCACTCGCATCACGAGAAGGATGAATTACGGGACGTGGCCGCGCGCCAGGCAGACGAGCTGGAAGAGGCCAAGACCCGTATCCATGCCATCACCATGCAGGACCTGGACACCATCGCCCTCAAGTACCCGTTCTTCAAGCAAGAACTGAAGCGCGCCAAGGAGACTGCCGATGCTAGCGGCGTGGCCTTCAGCATCGGTCTTATGGAGATAGATCATTTCGCGGCGCTGCAGAAGCAGCACGCGGATACGGTAGTGAAGCAGTTTTTGCGCGAAGTGGTGGAGCGGGCCAGCAAGGTACTGGGCAAACTCGGCCTCACGGACGCGGAAGACGGCAGCTACCATCCTCTGGGCAAGGTAGGCGACGGCCTGTACGGCATCATCCTGCCCCGCGCCAATCTGAAGGGCGGCTTGGCCTGCGCGAGACAGCTGCACTCGGCCATCGAGTTGCAATCCATCCGCACCATGGCAGGGGCCCTGGATCTGACCCTCACTATCGGCGTGGTGGAATACCACAGTGGTGAGAGTGTGGACGAGCTCATGGAGACCGTGGGCCGCGCCCTCGAACGGGCGCGCTTGCACCACATGGAAGAACTGCAGGCGACGGCCAAGCCGAAACAAGATCTGCCGCCGGTGAAAGCCGCCCGGGATGCCACCGACCTGCGCTTGCTGCATTACAAAGAATACGATGCCCCCGTGCACTGATCTCGATTGGAGGGCGGCAAGGATGCTGCGACGGGACGCCGGTACCTCTGGGACGGCGTCCCGTTTTATTCAGCCGCCGGCGGCAGGGATCAGATACTGGGGCATCAGCTCCTCGAAGAACTTGCGCCAGGTGGGGAAGTTGCCGTAGTTGCCCGCAGTGACGACCACCGCCAGGTCCAGGTCCGGCACCACCATCACCAGCTGTCCGCCGTTGCCTTGGGCCATGTATTCCTTGTAAGTCTTGTTCCCCACCTTGGCTTCGAACAGATGCCAGGTGTAACCGTAACCGTGGCCCGGCGCGTAATCGCTGGCGGGGAAATAGGAATGCTGCGCGGTCGCCGCGTCCACCCAAGCCTTGCTCAAGACCCGGTTGCCGTTCCAGATGCCGCCGTCGAGATATAGCTGGCCGAGCTTCAGCATGTCCCTGGGCTTCAGATAGATGCCGCCACCCATGTAGGCGTCGCCGTCGGGCGCCAGGTTCATGTGGTAGTCACGGATCTGCAGCGGTCCTGCATAGTACTGCTGGAACAGGTCCATCAGTTGGCGATGGGTGGTGTCGCGCAGTACCGCGCCCAGCAAGTTGATGCCGGCGGTGCAATACACGGCTTTCTTGTCGCCTGGATCGTCCATCATCGGTACTTCCAGGATGTACTTGTACCAGTCCGGTTGCTTATCCTGGCCCTGCATGGTGTCTTCGTTGCCGGGCGAGGCGTCGTCGTTGTCGTCGCAGGCGAGTCCTGAATCCATGCTCAGCAGGTCTTGTACCGTGATCTTCCGCTTGCGCGGATCCGGGTTGGCGAGGTCATGGTATTCCGGCAGCAGGGACAGCACCGGCGTGTCCACGCCGAACTTGGCGCCGTGATCCAGGACCATTCCCACCAGGGTGCCGGTCAAGGTCTTCCCGGAGGACCGGCTGTCGTGGGTGCGCTCGCGGTCGAAGCCGTAGAAGTACTCCTCCATCGCCAGCCTGCCGTGGCGGGCCACCAGGATGCTCTGGATGTAGGGCGTGGTGTACCAGTCGGTCTGGGTGTCCAACACCTGCTGCACCAGCGCTGCTAGGGGTTTGGGATCGAGGCCGGCAGTTTGCAGATCGCCGGTCTTCCAGCCGTCATCTTCTTGCACCGGCACGCGGTAGGTATAGGGGGCTGCCGGAGTCCGGGGATAGAAGCCCAAGGCCTGGTCCCGGTCACGGCGTGTGAAGTCGAAACTGGCGATGCCCTGCAAGTCGATACTGAGCACGTCCTGTTCCGGATCATAGCTGCCACGCAACTGATCGTGCTGGCGCTGGGTGTCGTCGAGAGTCACCTTGTCGCCATCCACGGTGATCTTGTAGGCCCGACGCATGCCGAAGTTGAATTCTGGGTTGCGGATAAAGCCTTTGAGGCCGCCGTCGTCAGCACGGCTCACCACCAGATACAGGGAGACCCGATCCGTGAGCGGCCGTACTTGTCCTTGCCAGACCTTATCCTCGGTGATGGCAAGTGTGAGAGGCGTGGCATAGGGAGTCTGCAGGGCGGCACCGGCGGGCTGGATCCAGAAGCCTTCAATGTGCTTGCCGTCGCTACTCAAGCTGCCGTGGAAGCTGCCTTGAGTGCCGGGCAGCGTGAAGGAGATACCGCTCTTGTCATGCTGTACGGCAGCGCTATAGCCGGCGACGCTCGCTTGCCAGTCCCCGCTGCGGCCATCCAGAGTCAGGGTGCCACTCACCGAGGGGCCGAAGACCCGTTCGCTGCCCCATAGGCCCAGGAGCTTGTCCGAGGGGACATCGGCATGGGCGACACCCATGACAAGGAGCAGGCAAAACAAGATGCTGCGGTGCATACGGACTCCCAGTTATCCCTGAACTTCAGATGCCTGGCGGTGCGAAAAGGTTGCGCAGCGACGGCCCATCTTGGCACCGACCCGGCGTTAGAATCCATGGCGTCCTCATGGGGGAGTGCGGCCATGCTGCGAAGAGTCCTATCCACATTGCTTGCGGGCCTGTGCCTTGCCTGGGTTCCGGGCCTTCTGGCCTCCGATACACCCAAGCCCTATTTCACGCTGCATGAGCTTGGACCTGGCGTATGGGCTGCCATCTCCGCACCCGGCAGCCATGCGGGCGGCAACACCGGTTTCGTGGTCGGCAGCGACGGCGTGGCGGTCATCGATACCTTCCAGACCCTGGAAGCAGCCCAAGCCTTGCTGGATACCATCCGCAAGACCACACCTCTGCCCATACGCTACGTCATCAATACCCACTATCACCTGGATCATGTGATGGGTAACGGCATCTTCCAGAAAGCCGGCGCCGTGATCCTGGCCCAGGACAACGTGCGCGCCTGGGAGCGCACCGAGAACCTGAAGTTCTTCGGCGCGGACCCCAAGCCCGATGACAAGGCACTGGTGGCTGCGCTCACCCTGCCCACTATCACCTATAAAGACGGCGTGACCCTGTGGTTGGGTGACCGCAAAGTGATCGTGCAAGTGGTGGAGGGGCACACCGGTGGCGATTCCGCGGTGCTTGTGCCGGACGCCAAGGTGGTGTTCACCGGCGATCTCTTCTGGAACCACGATCTGCCGAACCTGATCGACGCGGATACCCCGCAGCAGATCGCCACCAACGAGAGTTTCCTGAACGACTATCCGGACGCCACTTTCGTACCGGGCCATGGCGAGCTGGGCAAGGCCGCGGATGTGGGCGCATTCCGGGATTACATGGTGGCCCTGCGCAAGGCGATAGGAGATGCGCGCGCCGCCGGCAAATCCGGCCAGATACTCACGGACGCAGTGTTGGCGACCTTGAAGCCGCAATACGGTAGCTGGGGTTTCTTCGATCACTTTGCCCCACTCAACATCGAACAGACCGATGCGGAGCTATCAGGGACGAAGAAACGCCCCGTCCCACCACCGCCGGGCTGAAGCATGCTGGTATTAAACGCCAGTGAAGTGAGCGGGCTCCTAAACTTGGATGCGCTCATCGAGGCTCTCGGTCCCGCCATGGTGGAACTCTCGGCGGGCCGGGTCTCCATGCCGTCGCGTACCGCGGCGCTGGTACAGGGCCAGGGCCTTCTGGGCACCATGCCGGCGTACCTCCCGTCCAGTCGCACGCTCTCATGCAAGCTGGTGACGGTGTTCCCCGGCAATGCCAAGCGCGACCTGCATACCCACCAGGCCGTGGTGATGCTCTTCGATGCGGACACCGGTACGCCGAAGGCGATGCTGGATGGTGCCGTCATCACCGCGATCCGTACTGCCGCGGGCTCGGCGCTAGCCACGCGGCTCTTGGCACGGGAAGACGCGTCGACCCTACTCATCGTGGGTACAGGCGTGCAGGCCAAGAGCCATGCCTACGCCATGTCACGGGTACTCAAGGTGAAAGAGCTGCGGATAGCAGGGCGTGACGGCGAGCGTACTGCGAAACTCGCCAGCGGACTTTCGCGGGAACTCGGTATCGACGCGAAATCTCATGCCATCGGCCACGAGGCCTTCGTCGGTGCGCAGGTGGTCTGCGCAACCACCGATGCGGCGGAGCCAGTGGTGAAGGGCGCATGGCTGGAACCCGGCGTGCACGTGAACTCCGTGGGCCTGAATCCCGCAGGGCGGGAACTGGACGCGGAAGCGGTCATAGGGGCGCGGGTGTTCGTGGAATCCCGTGCCGCGGCCCTGTCGCCGCCGCCTTCTGGGGCCGGCGAGCTGGCGGGTGCCACAGTGCATGCAGAGATCGGCGAGGTATTGGCGGGTACGCGGAAGGGACGGGAATCCGCCGGGCAGATCACGCTCTACAAGTCGGTGGGTGTGGCGGTGCAGGACGCGGTGGCCGCCCAGCTGGTCTACGACGCGGCGCTTGCGCGCCGCGTCGGCACCGAGATCGCCTTCTAGACCTTCTTCTCGCACATCAGGAACAGCACGTTCCCATCCATGTCCTTGAACTGTGACAGCCACAACTCCATACCGGGTGCACGATGCGCCAGCTCTGGCGCTTCCACCTGGGTGACCCCACGGGCTTTGAGGGTGGCGGCGGCTGAATCGATGTCGTCCACTTTGTAATAAAGGAAGGTGGCTGCCGGATATTCGGCCGTGGCCTGGCCGAGCATCAGGCGCATGCCGCCCACGTCGAAAAAGGCCATGCCCGGCGCGGTGAAGAGATGATTCACGCCAAGCTTGTCGCGATAGAAGGCCACTGCGGCATCCAGATCCTTCACCATCATTCCGACCTGAGCGATGCGATCCAGATGTAGCTCTGCGGGCATGGCTAGCGCTCCCTATCTGAGGTCGGGAGATTCTAGACCTTAAATCGTTCAAAAGCTTCGCGAGCGAAGGCGGGGCTAGGCACGCGAGGCGAGCAGGAGGAGTGCACTCTTATGTGCATGACCGACTGCGAGACCGAAGCGTAACAACGCCCTGCCGAGCACAGCAGCTTTTGAATTAATTGCTGTAATCCTCGTCGAGAGAAGCCAGGAACGCAGCGATGTCCCGCACGTCCTGGTCGTTCAGGGCCATGTTACCCATGGCGGGATCCCCGTTGCGCAGCTTGCCGGCGCGGGCCAGTTCGCTGGAGTGCTGGTAGAACCGCACCGCGTCTTCCAGGGTATCGAACTGGCCATCGTGCATGTAGGGGTCCGAATCACCCGGGTCGCGCAAGCTACGGGTCTTGAACACCCCCAGGGAGCGATCGAGCAACGTCGCATCGGTGGCGCCGCAGTCAGCGAACTGATGGGTGTCGATGGCGCAGAGGAACTTGCGCAACGGCGCCTTGCGCTTCGGCAAGTCAGGGTTGGCGAAGATGTTCCATACGCCGAGGTCCGCCTTGTCCGGGTCCGTGGCCACGGGCGCCATGCGGAAGGTCTCGGTGGCATCCGGATGCTCCGGGCTCGTCGGCAGGTAGGCGTCCGGATCGGCGTCGCGCTGGGCGAGGGCCGGCACCGTGAGTGCCATGAAGCTGCCCTGGCCGTGCACCTTGTCGTACTCCGCCTGGGACACGCCGGTGTTGTGCATCATGAAGTCCTCGAAGGCTGGAGGCGTGTGGCATGCTGCGCAGTTGCCGATGTGGCCTTGCGCCACCTGTGCGGAGGTCAGCGGCGTGCGCGAAGTGCGCAGGAAGGCCACCAGACCGCGCAGTTCCTGGGCGCCGAAGTTGAAGGCCCGCTGGTCATGGAAGGCGAAGTGGCTGCCGTTGTTGAACTGGCTGCAGCAATTCACGAACTTCGGGTTCGGCAAGCCCTGGATGGCCGTCAACAGGCCGGCGGCGTAGGCGTGAGCGTCCTGACCGGGCTTGGGCGACTGCGGCAGGCCGTTGTCGATCAGGAACTGGTCGTAAGGCGAGCCGTTGTACTGACCGGCATCGTCCTGGAAGAAGGTGAGGCTGTCCACGTAAGCGCCGATGAGCGCCGCCACGTCGGCCTCCACCTGTGCATCCGTGGCGCTGGTCACGTCCATGCAGTAGTGGGCAGGGAGCTGGTATTTCACCGGGATGTTCTTGTCATGGCAGCCCATGACCACGTAGTAGGGCAGGGCGCCGAATTCACCGGCAAGCTCTCCGGTGCCGTCGTCCTGGCGGATCACGGTGGCGACCTGATGGATGGCCTGGGACTGTTCAGTGGGCAACCAGCCGTAGTTGCGGCCCGTGAGGGTGGCGGTCACGAGATCGTCCATGGAGCCGAATTCGCCGTCCCAATGCAGGATGCGGTCCGGGAGGTCGCCGTGGAACACCGCGTCCACCATGCCCGGCGCGTTGCGCGGTGTAAATCCACTGATATGAATGATGTCTTCGGCGCGGGCCGGCATGGGCGAGCGTGGCGCGAAGTCCGCATAAGTACGCATGCCCCCGCCCGGCACGCCCACCTGCTGTTCCACCAGGTGACACTGCAGGCAGTTCACGGCCTGGCCGCGCATGGGGCCCGGCAGGTCGCCGTGGGTAGCGGTGACGGTAGTCTCCACCACCTTCTCGCCGTCCGGCAGCGGCGCGTTCACGCGGCCCTGGGATTCCACGCTGAAGTAGTGGCCGAAGCGGGTGTCCTTGAACAGGCGCTCGCCCAGCTGCACTTCCGGCGGATCGCTGTCGTCGTCGGCTGCACCGCCGCCGTTGGTGAGCTTGCAGGCGCCGAGCGCCAGCAGCGCAGCCAGGAGACCCAGTGCCGCGAGGCCGAACCCCAGGCGAGGGCTGTGGACGAAGTTGCTGCTCATGACGTTGTCCGTATGGGGTTTCAGAAGAATTCGTATTCGAGGCGCATCACCAGAGTGGTGTCCGGGCCCTTGCTGCCCAGCTTGAACACCACGCCGGCGTCGTATTCGAGTTCGCTGCTGCCGATGTGCAGTTCGCCCGAAGCAGAGGGCCCGGCCTGGTACACGTCGGTCTGCGGGTGGGCGAAGACGTCGATGCCCGGCGCGAAGCTGCCGGTCCAGAGGAAGCTCACGTTGTAGGCGCCGCGGTATTCCACGCCGTTGTCCTCGCGTAGACGGCCCACGCCCTTCTCATAGATGAGATTCAGGCGCTGGCGGATGCGGCCGGTGTGCATCTCGATCAGCGGGCCGTATTCGAGGGCGTTGGCGCTAGAGAGATGGCTCTGGTATTCGTAGGAGGCGAGGAAGCCGAAGTCCGCGAAGTACTCGCCCTGGGGCGTGATCTGGAAGATGTTCTCGAACTCATAACCGGTGAGCTGGTTGGGGCCACGCGGGTCGCGTTGGTATTTGCCCACGTAGACCTCCGGCTGCCACCAGGAGGTGAAGGCATGAGCGAAGGAAACCACGTAGCCGCGGGAGCCATCCACCAGCACGCTGCTGTCCCGGTACTGGGTGGCGCGCAGCTCGATCTCGCTCTGGCCCTCGGTGACGTAGGGCGAGTAGACGTTGTATTCGTTCAGGAACTCGCCTAGGCCCTGGTCGTCGTCGGCGCGGGCGGCGCTGCTGACGCCGAGCAGGGCGATGGCTGCGGCCAGGGCCAGGAGCGCGGTGGCGGGACGGTTCATAGACATACCCCAGTTGAGACGGGCCGATGGTGCGGAAACTAAATGATAATGATTCGTATTTGCAATCTTATAAGGGAATAAGCAAGGGAGTCAATCGGTTTTCCGCGGTTTTTATGGGGCTGGGATCAATGTCTCCGGGGCCGGTTCCCGCAGGTTATAGCGGGAAGCCATGGCGTGGCCGTACGCACCCGTGTCCGCCACCAGTAGCACATCCCCTTCATGGGTCGCCGGCAAGCGCCGATCCACGCCCAGTACATCGCCGCTTTCGCAGATGGGGCCCACAACGGTGTAGCGAGCCGCTGCCGCTTCACCGTAGCGTGTGAGGTTCACGATCTCGTGATGAGCGCCGTATAGCGCGGGACGGATCAGTGAGTTCATGCCCGCGTCCACACCGAGATAACGCAACTCACCCTTGCCTTTGAGTTGGGTGGCACGGACCAGCAACACTCCGGCGCGCGCGACTAGATAGCGGCCGGGTTCCAGCCAGAGCTGGAACTCAGGATGGGTGCGCTTCACGGCGCTCAAGCCCGCGTCCAGTTCTGCCAGGGCAAGGCCCGATTGCCCCGGTCGGTCCGGCACCCCGAGGCCGCCACCGAGGTCCAGCACCCGCACTGCGGGGAAGCTGCGGGCCAGTTCCGCGAGGCGCAGTGCGTTATTGCGCCAAACGGAGGCGTCCAGGATGCCGCTGCCGAGATGGGCATGCATCCCAGTGATGCGCGCGCCGCTCTGGGCCGCGAGCTTCTGCGCTTCGTCGAGCTCGGCCATGGGTATGCCGAACTTGCTCGTCTCACCGGCGGTGCGCACGTGGCGATGGTGGCCGGCACCGGCGCCGGTGTCGATGCGCAGGAAGAGATCGTGGCCGCGGAAGAGTTCCGGCCATTCGCGCAGGGGATGCAGGTTGTCCAGGGTCAACTGCACGCCTGACTTAAGAGCAGCGGCATATTCCTCCTTAGGTGCGAAGTTGGGAGTAAACAGGATCTCGCCTAGTGACAGGCCCGGGAAGCTCGCCCGCACAGCTGCAATCTCGCCGGGGGATACGGTCTCGAATCCGACACCGGCAGAGTGCATTACTCTGAGCAAATCCGGGTGGGGATTGGCTTTCATGGCATATAGGAGCCGGTCCACGGCTTTGAGGCCACGCAACTCGGTAATGGCTGTCTCGACGGCCTGTGGCTCATATATATAGCGGGGCGTGCCCTGGGCCGCGAGGGCCAATAGATCGGTACGCCTCCGCACCCACCAGGCGGGAGCGGCGGGCGCCCGAGAGGGAGACTGCAACTCCATCCAGGCCGGGCCGAATTGCTCGTCTTCTTCACCCGTGGGGATCAAGAGCGCGTGCAACTCTCGCACCAACCGTTGGGCGTCGGTCTCGTCCACCACGAAGGTGAGGTTTAGATCGTTGGCGGCCTGGGAGGTGAGATGTACCCGGCGTTCCTCGAACAGTTCCAGCGCTGGCGCCAGGCGATGCAGGTTGGCACGTATCTCCCGGCCGACGAGGCTCACCGCCGCACAGCCGGTGATAAGCCGCGGGCGGCAAAGAGTGCTCAGATCTTTCAGCAGTGCATCCAGTATGCCGTCCGCCGCGGCGTTCGCGACGGGGTCCAGGGAGGCGGTGACACAGGTCTCGGAGGTAGACACGAGGTCTACCGACAGGCCGTGCTTCTTGAAACAGGCGAAGGCATCCGCCAGGAATCCCACCTGCTGCCACATGCCGGCGGTCTCCATGCTGACCAGCACCACGCCGCGGCGCAGTGAGACGGCTTTCACCCGTGCGCCAGAGGGCTTGCCGCCGCCTATGGTGGTGCGGGGCAGCGCCGGGTCCGGGGTGTAGCGCACGTGCAGGGGGATGCTTTGCCGGCGCACCGGCTCGATGCAGCGAGGATGCAATACCTTGCCGCCGCTGGAAGCGATCTCCTGCGCCTCGTCGTAATCGAGTTGCCGCAGGAGTCGTGCCGCCGGCACGTCCCTGGGGTCGGCACTGAAGAGGCCAGGCACGTCGGTCCAGATCTCCAGGCGCTCTGCTTGCAGCTTGGCGGCGAAATAAGCCGCCGAGGTATCGGAACCGCCGCGGCCCAGGAGTACGGTCTCGCCTTGGCTATCGCGTGCGATGAAACCCTGGGTCAGCACCAGGGGGCCAAGGACTGACAATCGTGCTGCCAGAGCAGGCTCGGGATCACTGGGACAGACAGCGGAGAGATAACGCGCGGCCGGGGATTGGTTGGGAAGGGGCATCGCTTTCAGGAATTCCCGGGCGTCGGCCCAATGCACATCCACACCGGCCTTGGGTAGATACAGAGCCGCGAGGGTACTCGCCATGAGTTCGCCGCAAGCCATCACCTCTGCCTTGAGGCGCGGCGTCACCTCACCCGTGAGCTGGGCGCCGGCGGCAAGCCTATATAGGCGTTGCAGATAGGGTTCCAGCGCCGCGTCCGGAGAGACCGCTAATTCCGCGGCGAAAGCCCGATGCCGCGCTGCGATGTCTTCCAGGGCGCGCTGCAGGCCGGCTTCGTCTTTGACTGCCAGCAAAGCTTCTAGGTTGTTGGTGAGGCCGGAGAGCGCCGATTGCACCAGCAGCACCTGCGTGCCCGCCGCGAGATAACCGCGCACTTCTTCGAGCACCTTGTCCCAGTTCTGCTTACTGGAGACGCTGGTGCCGCCGAGTTTGATGACGATCCACGTCTGTGAGCCGTTGCCACTCATGGTTTTCCTTTGCGGCGGGTCTGGAGGCGGGCATGAAAAAACCCGCATCGGCTTCCCGCTGCGGGTTCTCAGGTCTTCAAGGTTCCGGAGTCTTTTACCGGTACGATGCAGCCCCACCCGCGCGGTGTACGCCGGGTTTGCACATTTTCTTAGGGAAGGCTGCCTGGAAATTCATGGCCTGATTCTGGTGTAGGGGGCCCATAGCGTCAAGGGGCGAGGCGGGCACCCGTGAACCATTCCTCTTCCACGTCGAACTGCAGGAGCTTGCACTCCAGGGCACCGTTATAGAAGGAGTTGATCTTGCGGGCCCGCAACCCGATCTGCTTGGCGAGATCGGTGTTGTCGGTGATCACGCCGGCTTTCCAGTGCAGGCACTGGGACTTCAGCCAATCGCCGATACCTTGATAGAGAGGACCCAAAGTCTCCACGGTGCCGAGGCGCTCGCCATAGGGTGGATT
>DASYCJ010000026.1:0-31503 GCA_036500225.1 Gammaproteobacteria bacterium | reverse complement strand
AACGACACTTCGGTGCCGGCTCGTGAGGATTCATAGGCGATAACGATTATACGCATCACGGCGGGGACGACTGAAGGAAGGAGCCACAAGCCCAGGAGACAGCAGCCGACGCGCAGGGCCTGGCGGGCATCGAGACTGAATGTCTCGCCTTCCTTCTCGGCCACATAGAGTTTGCGCGCGATCTCGAAGGAGAATATCCAGAGCAGCACTCCAAAGATCACGAATACCACGGCGGGGATGACTGCCATCCAATGGGACGGATAGGGATAATCCTGATGCTGATTCTATATTGCGATCACTACGCCGGCAGCTCGGGCGGGCCAACAGCACGCACCACAGCGCAATGAGACGAAGGCCTAAGGACACCACCCGGACTCCAGTCATGACGCTTCTCCCTTTCGAGTAGACCCCAAGGCAACTCTCAGGGAATCTTAACGCGGAATTGGTAGCGATCTTCCCCCACGACCGATGGCAAACGCCTGGACACCCGCAACCCGGAAGGTTACTTCGCGATGATGCAGGACTTCATCCTGAACGGACGGATAGGGAATCAGCCATACGGCGGCGGCACCCTCCACCGCCGACAAGATAGCGGAGGCCATGCATCAAGGGGCGCCAGCTCCCTTTGCGGATGTGGTGTCCCTCCGGACACCAAGGTCGATGTAGCTCCCGGTGGCCCACTGGATGCGCAGGGGCTCACCGGCATCGGCGATGGATTCCGAACTCACGTCCCGGCCAGTCCCATAGTTGATTTGGATCTGCGGAATCTTGGGTATGCCGATCACGGCCACGATGCGGCTGCCCGGTGCCAACAGCCGGGAGGTGACGGTCTGGCTCTGGAAATCGAGGACGCGAGGCTGGCCTGGCTCAAGCAAGCGGCGGTGGCTCCGATCCTGCATGTAGCTCACCCGTCCAAGGTAAGAGGCGAGATCCAGGTAGCGGCCGTCCGGGGTCAGTGCGTAGAGCTGCACCGACAGGTCGAAGTCGCGCTTGTTGGCGGTCACCTTGAAGCAGCCGTGGAACAAGCCGTCCACCTCCAGCGGATCCTTGAGCGGTGAGGTCTCGAACACCAAGGCATCGCTGGTGGCAGGCATGCCCGGCGGCGGCTCGGAGTCCGCGTCGCCGCGATAGGAGAGATCCACCTTGAGCTCAGGCACCGCTGCGCCATCCGCTGCGGGCGCCAACAACAGACGGCCGGCTTCGGTGTGCCCTGTCAGATAGAGGCGCTCGCGGCTGGCGGCCATGCGGGCGAGGGTCGAGGCATGCCTCCAGGTGTCGGCGCCCATCACCTCGAAATTTACGCGGTCGCTGAGCAGCGCCGGCAGCGGCGCACCCCGGAACACATGATCGAACCACCGCAGACGCAGGTCCTGGAGGTCGATCAGCGCCGCTTCGTCCACCTGATAACCGTCGACTTTCGGCAGCACGCCGGTCTGCATGGCAGTGTGATGATAAGGGCCGATCACCATGCGGTCGTCGGCTGCCGGGCGGTACTTCAGGTGCTGCTCGAAATAGTAAAGCGCGCCCACCATGCCGCCATCGTAGTAACCGGTCTCGATGAACACCGGGATGCCGATGCCGGCGAATTCCTTACGATAGGGGATCAGTCGCTGCCAATAGCCGTCATAGGAGGGATGCTGCAGCCAGGTGTCGAACACGGGGTTGGACTTGCCATCGATCTTGTCCAAGTCGCGGTAAGGTCGGCCGCTCACGTACCAGTCCTGCTCCAGCTTCTGCCAACGATCCCGCTGGTCGTAGGTGTCATCATCCAGGGATTTGGTGTCGGTGGTGTAGAACGGCCAGGGATAGATGAAACTCTGGAACACATTACCCTGCATCGGCGTGTCGATGCCCGGGGCATTGGTGGCGTTGGTGGCGATCGCCTTCAGCGCGGGCGGATGGTGCTTGGCCGCTGCCCACTGGGTGAAGCCGTTGTAACTGCCGCTGAACATCCCGACGCGCCCGTCGCTCCAGGGCTGGCGGGCGAGCCACGCGATCACCGTGGATGCGTCCTCACCGTCATGCACGTAGGGGACCACCGGGCCCGGGCTCCTGCCCTTCCCCCGGGTATAGGCGACCGCGCCGGCATAGCCGTGTGCGGCCATGGTGACTGCATCCGACATGCTCCAGTCATCGCGGGCGTAGATGGTGAAGTTCAGGAGCGCGGTCAGTTTGGCGGCTCCCGACCGGGGCCGGACCACCAGGGCGGCAACCTTGGCACCATCGGGTGTAGGAATCAGGATCTGGTCGTCTACCTGATAACGGCGTCGCGTATCAGCGTCCAGCAGCGGCGCCGACGCCGGCATGAGGTAGCTCCAGGCCGCCACCGCTTCGCGGGCCGATATGAGGTCTGTGGCCGAGGCGCAGCTCTCCAGCGCCATCCCCGCACAGGCTTTTTTCTGCCGCGCTTCCTCGGCGCGCAGGCTGCCAAGATCATTGCCGTACCACGGCAGGACAGCCGCCGCCATTTTGTCGGGTAAAGAGCTGTAGAGTTCTGCGAAGGCGCGATCCCGGGCCGCGGTTGCGCCCATCCCGGCTACTTCATAGATCTTGGCCCGCACATAGATGCGCCAGGGCGTGACGACCGGCACCAGCCGCGGTTCGCCCGATCGATACGCCGCCTCAAGGCGATCCAGCGAGGCTTCTGCATCGGTGAAGCGCCCGGCCGCCAGTTCAAGCCGGACCAGCCTGGTGAGATCGCCGATGCTGGATGCCGTGAGGTGGGCCGGGAGCAATTCGGTGGCGACCGCCGCCAGGCTGGTGTCCGCGGCCGGGACCGCCTGGGGAGGGGCGACCCTGACGGCCGGGGAAACCAGCGCCAGGATTGCCGTGAGGACGAAGATTTTCATGGAGACCCTGCTCTTGGGGGCCAGATCCGGCCCGGTCGGGGGTGATCATCCCGAAGGTCGAAGAGCAGCGGTCAGGAAATCGGCGAACGGACAAGCTGAGGCGGTGAGTGGGTGCCGCGGACGGTCAAATAGTCCGCTCCCGCAGCAGCTTGGCGCCGGCCCGGCTGGTTGCGATGGTCTGGCCGGTCTCCAGGTGCAGGCGCAGGCGCCCTCCGCCCACCGGCTCCGCCCGGGCGATGCGGTGGATGTTGACGATCCAGGAACGGTGCACGCGGACGTAATTCGCGGGATCGAGGGCCTCGGCGAACTCCGCGAGCGTCACGCGGACGAGATGCCTGCCCAACAAGGTCCTCACCTCCGCGTAGTCGTCGGCACCGCCGATGCTCACCACGGTGTCCATATCAAGCGGCCGCAGCTCATCGCCAATGCGGACGAAGTAGCGGGAGCGCGAGGCGTCGGACCGCGCCCCGGGATCCTTCGAGCTCGGCTCGACGACGAGGGCGCCGGCCTGCTCCCCGCCTCCCGATGTGCCGGCCGCGGCGGCCCCGTGCTGGAACGGCAGGTAGGAGACGGCGGCGATCAGCGCGTAGATGGTGACGTTCTCGAGGGACTGCCAGGCGGCTCCGCTGACCGAGAAAGGTTGCACCAGAAATCCATTGGGCCCGGCACCGACGAACAGGCCCAGGAGGACTATGAGCAGCACGTAGGACAGGGACGAGAACAGCGCACACAGCACCAGGTGACCCGCCAACTGGAACGCCGCCGGCCTGCTGGCGAACTTCTGTTGGATGATACGGCGCACCAAGGCTCCGAAGACCACCACCGGCACCGTGTTGGCCACGCCACCCAGCAAACTCTCGCGCAGATCGAGATGCAGTGCCAGCCGCACTGTCAGCGAATAAGCCGCGAAGATCGCGACGACAGCCAAAAGGTCGAAGGTGCCCCGTCTCATCCACCGCTCCAATCTCACTTCACGCCTTCGAGGGTGCAGCATTGCCCGCGCGCCTTCAAGACCCCATCTCCAGCGGGCCCCTCTCCGGCCCGGCCGGCGAACGCCTGGACACCCGCAACCCGCAAGGTTATTTCGCGAAGATGGGCGACTTCATTCTGAATGGGCGAATCGGGGATAAGGGTTACGGCATATGTACGATTTACCGTCCGGGAAAATAATGATGGATACTCGTTAAAGGGCTCTGACCCTCGGGACCGAGATTCTCAAGTGGGTAATCCATAACCCCTTCCCTACATGTTGTATTGAATAAAATTACTCGTTGAAAAAGACTCGATCTGTCTTGATCTCAGCAACATAAATAAAAAGGCCGACCAATCTCCATACATCAAAGCATGGAGATTGGTCGGCCGCAGAACGCCCTATTGGACTGGCTAAGGCGGACTTATCCGCACTTACTATCCCCACAATTTAAGCACGTCATGCAGCCATCCATCATCACCACCGCCGCCGTGCTGCACTTCTGGCACAGCTGCGCGCCGGCGGGGAACTTGGAGTCGGCGAAGGCATCGGTCTGCTTGGCGGCCGCTTCGAACTCGGCGCGCTTCTCGGCGATGAGCTTCTTCTGGTGCTCATCCAGCCCTTCCCGATGCATGATGCCGATGGCGACAAGGTGCTTCTCGATGACATCGCCGATCTCGGCGATGAGCGAGGGCATGAACTTGCCGCCCGGCTTCCAGTAGCCGCCGCGGGGATCGAACACGGCCTTCAGCTCTTCCACCAGGAACACCACGTCGCCGCCCTTTCTAAACACGGCGCTGATGATGCGGGTCAGGGCCACGATCCACTGGAAGTGATCCAGGTTCTTGGAGTTGATGAAGATCTCGAAGGGACGGCGCTGCTCATAAGGCGTGCCTTCGTTCAGCACGATGTCATTGATGGTGATGTACATGGCATGGTCTGAGACCGGGGTCTTCACCTTGTAGGTGCTGCCGATCAACAGATCAGGGCGCTCCAGCGCCTCATGCATGCGGATGACTTCAGCCTTGTGCTTCTTCTCGGCGCGCTCGGTGACGATGCGCTCCACGGGCTTGGAGGAGAGGGCCAGGGCGGCTGCCTTGTTCTCAGCCTGAGTGTTCTTGGCTTCCGCCTTAGCAGCAGCCTCCTCGGGCTTCTGCACAGCGTACCGAGTTATTTTCTTTTCAATTTTAATAGACATGACTCTTGCCTCTTAATCTCTCGGCGCTGTTCGCGGCCGCTTTCATAATATTTTAGAAGAAACTGCCGATGGGATTACGGCCCCATCGGCGGTTCCCCTCCCGGTCTCCCGGGCGCTTCCGCAGCGCCTGGGTTACCTATCAGTGTCACCGCGCAAAGCACGCGACCCTGAATCTTAGAACTTGCCGTAATAGCCTTCTTTTAAAGCGTCATACAGATTCGCTGCACTATGTTTCTCACCGTCGTACTCGATCTCTTCATCACCCCTTGCTTCGACGACGGTGCCGTCCTCCAGCGTGAACTTATAGGTAGTGTTCTTGAGGTCCTGTTCCTTCACCAGCACGCCCTGGAAAGCTTCCGGGTTGAAGCGGAAGGTGGTGCAGCCCTTCAGGCCGCTCTCGTAGGCGTACAGGTAGATGTCTTTGAACTGCTCGTACGGGTAATCCGTGGGCACGTTCGCGGTCTTGGAGATGCTGGAATCGATCCACTTCTGGGCCGCGGCCTGGATATCCACATGCTCCTTGGGATGGATGTGCTCGGCAGTGATGAAGTATTCCGGCAGCTTCTCGTCTGCCTTCTCGGATTCCGGCATGGCCTTAGCGTTGATGAGCTCGCGGTAAGCCAGGAGCTCGAAGGAATATACGTCCACCTTCTCCTTGGACTTCTTGCCGGGACGGATGACGTTCCGGAAGTAGTGGTGGGCGAAGCTCGGCTCGATGCCGTTGCTGGCGTTGTTGGCCAGGGACAGGGAGATGGTGCCGGTGGGGGCGATGGAGCTGTGGTGGGTGAAGCGGGCGCCATGGGCGGCTAGGGCATCCACGAGATCCGGCGCCACTTCCGCCACCCGCTGCATGTAGCGGCTGTAGTTGGCGTGCAGTTCACGGCCCTTGATCTTGTCGCCCAGCTTCCAGCCATCCTTCACCATCTCGGGGCGCTTACGCAGCATCTCGGCGGTGATTTCGAACTCTTCGACCATGATGGGGGCGGGGCCCTTCTCCTTGGAGAGTTCCAGGGCTTCTTCCCAGCCGGCGATGGCCATCTCACGGGAGACGTCTTCCGTGAACTTCACGGACTCAGCCGAGCCGTATTTCCAGCCCAGCATGGTGATGGTGGAGCCTAAGCCCAGATAACCCATGCCGTGACGGCGCTTGCGGGTGATCTCCTGGCGCTGCTGTTCCAGGGGGAGACCGTTGATTTCCACCACGTTATCCAGCATGCGGGTGAAGACTTTCACGACTTCGCGGTACTGATCCCAATCGAAGCGCGCGTTGGCGGTGAAGGGCTCGAGCACGAACTTGGTGAGGTTCACTGACCCTAACAGGCATGAGCCATAGGGCGGCAGGGGCTGCTCGCCGCAGGGGTTAGTGGCACGGATGTTCTCGCACCACCAGTTGTTGTTCATCTCGTTGACCTTGTCTATGAGCACGAAGCCGGGCTCCGCGAAGTCATAGGTGGAGGCCATGATGAGATCCCACAGCCTTCTGGCGTGGATGGTCTTGTAGATGCGGCAGGCCACGAGGCCCGCCTCGTTCACGAGGTAGTTCTGGGTGGTGGGCCATTCGCGCCAGACGACCTTGGTGGCGTCTTTCAGATCGAACTCGCCGCTCTCGGCTTCCTTCTTGTCCAGGGGGAAGGCCAGCTGCCAGTCGGCATCTGACTTCACAGCTTCCATGAAGTCCTTGGTGACCAGGAGCGAGAGGTTGAACTGGCGCAGGCGCCCGTCTTCACGCTTGGCACGCACGAAATCCGTGACGTCCGGATGGCCCACCTCGAAGGTGCCCATCTGTGCGCCGCGACGGCCGCCGGCGGAGGACACGGTGAAACACATCTTGTCGTAGATATCCATGAAGGACATGGGGCCGGAGGTGTAGGCACCGGCGCCGGCCACGTACGCGCCGCGGGGACGCAGCGTGGAGAATTCATAACCGATGCCGCAGCCGGCCTTGAGGGTGAGGCCTGCTTCGTGGACCTTGCCCAGGATGTCATCCATGGAGTCACGGATGGTGCCGGAGACGGTGCAGTTGATGGTGGAGGTGGCGGGCTTGTGCTCCAGGGCACCGGCATTGGAGGTGACGCGGCCGGCG
Organism: Gammaproteobacteria bacterium; assembly: GCA_036500225.1. Classification (GTDB taxonomy): domain Bacteria; phylum Pseudomonadota; class Gammaproteobacteria; order Natronospirales; family REEB76; genus DASUBN01. The sequence goes on along the minus strand of DASYCJ010000026.1, from coordinate 24,403 downwards.
GGGATGGCACCGCTGCGCAGGGCCCACAGGAACTTCTCGTTCCACTCGGCGCGCTTCTCGGCGGTCTCTTCCACATCGGACAGGGCCTTGGCGACACGCTTCCAGGTGTCATCCACCGCGTCATCCACGATGGACCCGTCCTTGGCCTTGAGTCGGTACTTCTTATCCCAGATGTCGTAGGAGGCTTCTTGCACGGGGATCTCGGTCACGGCCGCGTGGGCGGCTTTAAGGACGGTATTCATCTAATCACTGCCTCCATGTGGGCATTTCTTCATTTTTGAATGGGAAAGGCCCCAAAAAGCCGCCTAGAGGCGCTTTTTTGACCTAACCCAATACAACCCCGGCCTGCCCGACCGCTTCCATTGCAGACCCTGTGACCAATCCGTGGATAACTTGTGAAAAACCTGGGGTTAGTCGAACACAACATCTTGTGCTACGTCTAAACCCCGAAACCCAATCTAAGCCTAGACCACGATTGGCAGTCCGTCAAATAAACTTTATGTTATTTATCAAGGGCTTGTCTTAAAAAGCTAAACCGGCTTCACGCCGGTTTTAGGGCCCCGATACACCGAACTGACAACACAACATCTAGGGTGCGGCGAGTTAATCACAAAGTTTCTTGTAATGGAAGTCGGGTAATCACCCTACCGGCCGTAGGCGGCTGCCGACGCCTCGGTTGAGAGAGGTAATCGGGAACTGCGCAGAGCATTTGATGAATCCGGCAAAGATCAAAGGGGCCGTGCGCGTGGCGGAACGCGCCCTCCAAATCACACCCTACTTGATCCCATCCGCAGGACGGTTTATCGCCCTCTTGATCCAAGGCTGTCGCTGGAGGCGACGCGGTTCCAGGTATTCGGGGGGCTTGAGAAATCCAAGACCGCACCTAGATAGGGGTCATCGACTTTCCACCCGAATATTTTCAGGAGCTCAACATGCACATGATCCGTTACCAACCCTGGGGCAACTTCGACCTGGTCGACCGCCTGCTGGCGGGCCACCCGAGCCGCCACGCCCATGAGGGCGCTGCCTCCGCCGAATGGGTCCCCTCCGTGGACGTGAAGGAAGAGGCCGAGCGCTTCGTGATCCACGCGGATGTGCCCGGGGTCGACCCGAAGGACATCGAGATCAGCATGGAAGACGGCGTGCTGACCCTGGCGGGCGAGCGCAAGAGCGAGACCCGCGACCAGCAGGACGGTTGGACTCGCACCGAGCGCAAGACCGGCCGCTTCCTGCGCCGCTTCACCCTGCCGGAAGGCACGGATGCGGAAGGCATCAGCGCCCAGGGCAGCCATGGCGTGCTGGAGATCATCATCCCGAAGACGGTTAAAGCCGCTCCGAGAAAGATCCAGATCAAGGCGAACTAAGAGTCAGCTGAAGTCTGGGTACTTGCATCTCCGTGGTTGCTGTATGCGAGGCGCTCAGGCTCTATATAAAAGCCCCGACACGTTACGGCGTGCCGGGGCTTTTTTTATGTGAGCTTGCGACCCTCGCGCCTCCCGGAGCATCTATAAGGTAGGTGCCACGCCGGGGCTTTGTAGGAGTACACGGTCTTTACCCCCACGCGTTAAGCTCTCAGGTCCCCGACCTGCACCATACTTCCATCCAGTCAACGAGCCTTTCAAAGGACGCCAATACGATGAAACGCCTCGCCCTCGCCGCGGCCTTGGCCGCCGTCTCAGTCTTCTCCCCCCTTAGCTTCGCCCACACGCCGCCTCCTGTGGTCGGTGGCCAGGCAGTGCCCTCCCTCGCGCCCATCGTGAAGCGCGTAAGCCCGGCGGTGGTGAACGTCTCCACCCGCGGGCACGTGAAGGTGCAGCAGAACAACCCGTTCATGAACGACCCCTTCTTCCAGCAGTTCTTCGGTGGACGCGGCGGCAACCAGCCCATCGAGCGCAAGTTCCAGAGCTTGGGCTCCGGCGTGATCGTGGATGCGGAGAAGGGCTACATCCTCACCAACAACCACGTGGTGGAGAACGCCGACAAGATCACCGTGACGCTGGTGGACAACCGCAGCTTCGACGCCAAGGTGGTGGGCAAGGACCCGGACACGGACGTGGCGGTGCTGCAGATCAAGGCGGATAACCTGACGGCCGCGAGCCTCGGCGATTCGGACAAGCTGCAGGTGGGCGACTACGTGGTGGCCATCGGCAATCCCTTCGGCCTGACCCACACGGTCACCGCCGGCATCGTCTCGGCTCTCGGCCGCGACGGCATCGAGGACGGCAAGTACGAGAACTTCATCCAGACCGATGCCTCCATCAACCCGGGTAACTCCGGCGGCGCGCTCATCGACCTGAACGGTAACCTGGTGGGCATCAATACCGCGATCCTCTCGGGCAGCGGCGGCAACATCGGCATCGGCTTCGCCATCCCCATCGACATGGCGCGTTCGGTGATGGAGCAGATCATCAAGTACGGCAAGGTGGAGCGCGGCGTGCTGGGCGTGACCATCCAAAGCCTCACGCCTGAGATCGCCAAGGGCCTGAAGATCACACAGCAGACGGGCGTGGTGGTGAACCAGGTGACGCCGGGCTCCGGCGCGGACAAGGCCGGCGTGAAGGCCGGTGACGTGATCACCAGCGTGGACGGCAGCCCGGTGGATACCAACACGGCGCTGCATAACGCCATCGGCCTGATGCGCGTGGGCAGTGAGGTGACTTTAGGCCTGCTGCGCGACGGCAAGGCGCTGACGGTGAAAGCCGTGATCGGCAAGGAGAGCGACGAGGAAGCGGGCGGCGGCGAAGCCGACCTGCACGGCTTGAGCGTCGCGAACCTGGACAAGAACTCGCCCATGTTCGGCCAGGTGCAGGGTGTGCTGATCACGGGCGTGGATCAGGACAGCGATGCGGCCCAGGCGGGCCTGCGTAGCGGCGACGTGATCGTGGCCGTGTCCCAGCAGCCGGTGAAGAGCGTGGTGGAGTTCCGCAAGGCGGCGGATGCCGCGAGCAAAGCCAACCAGCAGCTTTTCTTAACTGTTCGGCGCGGAGATCAGATGTTCTACGCCGCTTTAGGCGGTTGAGAAATAGTCGAGAGATGAAAAGAAGGGCGCCTCGCGGCGCCCTTCTTCTTTATAGGTCAGTAATACCAGCGAAGGCTTAGTAGGTATTCGTTATCGATGGCGTCGACGCCGAAGCTGAAGCCTAAGCTGACGGTTCGGTTCAAGTCATAGAACACGCCTGCTTGGCCTGCGGTGTGGCTGAGGATGGCGCTGTTCTGATCGTGGCGGACCAGGGCATAGAGCTCCACGCCCTCCATGGGTATGGCGCGCACACCCACGGCCAGGGCGTAGCCGTGGGCGCTGGAATCCGGCGCCGCCACGGGATGGGTGCTGGCGCTGTTCCAGAGGACCTCGCCGAAGAAGTTGTGGCCCCAGGTGTCATCGGTATTCATGCCGATACCGACGTCGTAACGGCTAGTGATGAACGAGGAGTGATGGGTGCGGAAGAAATCCCCCACCAGGAAGGCGCGTCCGCTGAGAGCGTAACTGGCGGTGAGTTGCTGACCGTGGCCGATGTCTTCCGGGCCGTAGGGCTGGGCCTGGAAGGTAGTGAAGTCCACATAGGAATACTTCGGGCCGTGGGGCGTTGGCGGTTTGGGTGCGGGCGGTGGTGTGCCAGACGGCGGAGTCGCCGACGGATTCGCAGCGGCGGGTTCCGCGCTCTTGCTTGCCGCCGTAGGCGGCGCTGTGGTCGCAGCCTGGGGCGGTGCTGCGGTGAGCGCAGGCAGCGGGAACACTGGTGTGGCCAAGCTCGTCTTCCATGACAACAGAAGGATGAGCCCCAGCAGGAGCGGGCGCTTCAGCATCGGTCACTCCGCATTATGTATGGTGCGTCTGCGCCTTGCAGCGCCGACATGCCATACATATATACTCGGCGGCGGGGCTTCCCACGATTTCTTCACATTCCTAAAAATTTCTCTAGGGAGATCTGCATATGTATAAGGTCAACAAGATCCTGCTGGCCGCCGGCCTCTTCGCCATCGCTGGCTCCGTGTTCGCCGCCGATGCTGCCAGCACCGCCGCGGCTCCGGCCAAGGCCGCGATGCCCGCCGCCAAGCCGGCCATGGCCGCGCCTGCCAGCACCGCCGCGGCTATGCCTAAGGCCGCTGCCCAGGGTTCCGTGCAGAAGGCCCAGTTCACCTCCGGCGTGGAGAACCACGAGCCGAAGGACAACTTGGACAGCCTGACCAACGACCAGACCCGCATCTTCTTCTACGCCGTGCTGGTGAACCTGCAGGGCCAGGAAGTGACCTTCCGCTGGAGCTACAACGACGTGACCCAGGCCGAGGTCAAACAGACCCCGACCTCTGGCCGCTATCGCACCAACACCAGCAAGACCTTGGACCCCTCCAAGCTCGGCACCTGGAAGGTGGAAGTGGTGGACGCTTCCGGCAACGTGATGACGTCCAAGACCTTCGAGTATAAGAAGGCTGACGCCTCAGCCGCTCCCGCGGCTGCGACTAAGTAAAAAAGACGAGAGAGCATCCTGGCTGGATGGGGGGAAGGGCCGCGCAAGCGGCCCTTCTTCTTTTTGGAGCATGACGCTTTAGGTGAAATGGCAGTCCGCTCTTATCGTGATGAGCATCCCAGCGGGTCAGCGCAGTCGGATGCAAGCTTAAGCCGTCTCATCTCACGGCCACGGAGGGCCTTAGGCCCATGAAGATCCTGCGCAGTATAGGTGCCATCTCGGCGGGCTTGCTGACCTTGGTGGTGCTCTGTGTGATCACGGATGCAGTGCTGGTGAAGCTGAATCTACTCCCCTCTCCTGACGCGCATCGGCCCCACACTCTGGCGTTCTTAGGTGTCGTGATCGCCTACTGTACGATCTACACCCTGGTCGGTGGCTACGTGACGGCGCGCTTGGCGCCCATCCGGCCAGCGGCCCACGCGGTGATGATGGGTGTAGCGGGCATGGCGATGAGCACGTTCGGCACCATGCATAACTGGCAGATCGGCGATGGCTGGAACGCCATCACCGTAGTTGCAGAGGGTATACCGCTATCTTGGCTTGGGGCCTTAGTGTGGACTCAGATAGTCCGCAGACACCGCAGCGAGACTTTCATGTCGCAGCCGCTTACCTAAATATCAGGATTTCGCCAAGGCACGCATGTGCTTAAGGGTTGCAGGGTCCGGCAAACTACCCGTGCCTGCTTCCAGGATCTCGTGCATGTGTTTCGGGTTTCCCGTGCCGGGGATGACGCAGGTGACTTCAGGACGGGCGAGGATGAACTTCAAGAGCAGCGCTGCCCAAGTGCTGCAGCCGGCGCCGCCGGCCCACTCTGGCAGGGGCGTGCCTCGCAGCTTGCGGATGAGTCCGCCGCCACCGAAGGGCCGGTTCACGATCACAGCCATGCCCTTCTCCGCCGCCAGGGGCAGCAGGCGCTCTTCAGCGGCACGGTCTTCCAACGAGTAATCCAATTGCACGAAATCCCAGGGGGCGGCGCGCATCACCGTCTCCAGTTCCGCGTGGGCACTCGGGGTGTAATGGGTGATGCCTAGGTAACGTACCCGGCCTTCGCTCTTCCAGCCCTTGAGTGTGTCGAAATGAGCCTGCCAGTCCACTAGGTTGTGCACCTGCATGAGATCCAGGGTCTGGGTGCCGAGCAGCTTGAGAGAGAGTTCCATCTGGGCGATGCCTTCGCGCTTGCCCGAGGTCCAAACTTTAGTGGCGAGGAAGGGCTTGGGTTGCCCATCTGATGGGAGGGGTCTATCTGCCATCAAGGATCCCACTAGGGCTTCCGCCTTGCCGTACATGGGGGAGCTATCTATAAGACGGCCGCCGCCCGCGAACAGCACGTCCAGCACTTGCGCGAGGGCGACCCGCTCCGGGGCTTTCGAGGCGAAATCGAAATTCTCCCAAGTGCCGATGCCTATTACAGGTAAGGGCTCGCCTGAGCTGGGGATGGGGCGGGTGAGCATCAGTCAATGCTAAGGGTTTTAACGTTCACAAACTCGTGGATGCCATGCACGGAGAGCTCTCTGCCATGGCCAGATTTTTTGACACCGCCGAATGGTAAGCGTTGATCGCTCTTGACCATGCGGTTCACGAAGGCGGAGCCGCATTGCATGCGCCGGGCGAAAGCCTCGCCGCGCGCCTTGTCTTTGGTCCAGACGCTACCGCCGAGGCCGAAGGTGGTGACGTTGGCCACTTCGAGGGCTTCGGTCTCGTCCTTCACCCGGATCACGCTCGCCACCGGGCCGAATAGCTCTTCGCTCCAGGCACGCATGCCGGGACGCACGCCGTCGAGTATCGAGGCCGGATAGAAGGCACCCTTGCCGGTGGGCTTCTGACAACCGAGCAGGGGCTTGGCCCCGCGTTCGATGGCGTCTTGCACCTGGCCGTGAAGTTTGTCCCGCAGGTCGAGGCGCGCCAGTGGACCTAAGGTGGTCCCCTCCACGCGTGGATCGCCCATCTTGAGAGCAGCGGCCTGAGCGCGGAAAGCTTCCAGGAACACGTCTGCCACCTTATCCACCAGGATGAAACGTTTGGCGGCGATGCAGCTTTGGCCGGCGTTCTGGTAACGGGAGGTGCAGCCCTGCTTCGCAGCGAGGGTGATGTCCGCGTCTTCCAGCACCACGAAGGCGTCAGAGCCGCCGAGTTCCAGCACGCTCTTCTTGAGGGTCTCACCGGCAGCCTTGCCTACGGCGACGCCAGCCTTCTCACTGCCGGTGACGGTGACGGACTGGATGCGGGCGTCACGGATGACGTGATCCACGGCCGGGATGCCGATCATAAGGGTCTGGAATACGCCACCCGGAAAGCCGGCGGCTTGGAAAGCTTCTTCAAGAGCGAGGCCGCAGCCGGGGACGTTGTCAGCGTGTTTGAGCACCACGACATTTCCGGCAGCGAGGGCCGGAGCCGCGGCGCGGATGACCTGCCAGAAGGGGAAGTTCCAGGGCATGAGTGCCAGCACGGTACCGAGAGGCTCGAAAGCCACCAGGCTCTTGTGAGCATCGGTCGCGATGACTTCATCTGCCAGCATGCCGGGTGCTTCGTCTGCATAGTATTTGCAGGCGGCGGCGCACTTCTCCACCTCGGCCCGGGCTTCTGCCAGGGTCTTGCCCATCTCTCGGCTCATGAGCTCGGCGTATTCATCCCGCTTGCGGCGTAGGGCTTCATCCAGGGCGCGCAGGTACTTGCATCGCTCGCCCACTTCTAGGGCTGCCCAACGGGGAAAGGCGGCGGCGGCCACGTCCAAGGCCTTGTCCAGACGTGTCGTGTCCCACTCGGCGTAGTCCTTGAGCTTCTCGCCGGTGGCGGGATCGATGCTGGAAAACGTCATGTGCACGACCTTGTAAAATTGTTGTGCAGACCCTAGGGAGCTTATCCATGAGGCTCCGGCGCGCGGTAATCTATTAGACATGTTGTGTTTACTTAACCGTCTGCTGTGGGCAGCGCTCGCAGTGTCCGTTGCGTCGTCGGCGTCCGCCGGAGACCTTGCGGCGCGCGCGACCACCAAGAATAGCCCCGCGCGCGCGAATGTGACTATTGCTGCGAAGGCGGGGTCCGCCGCCATCGATCCCAACGCGAAGCTCATGCAGCAGCGTGCCGATTTCAAGGTCGCCTGGCGCGCCGCATCGCGCGGTGACAGCGTGACGCTCGCGCCTTATCTCGAGACGCTCAAAGATTATCCTCTCTATCCATACCTGCGCTACGCCTATCTCGAAGCGACTCTCGACAAGCAGCCGGATATTCTCGTCGAACAGTGGTTGGACGAGAACCAGGCGCTCCCCATCGCGGCGGAACTGCGCCAGGAATGGGTGATCTCGCTCGCGCGTCGCCAGGATTGGGACGCGGTGCTGGCGAACGAACGCTATGAAGTGACGCTGGCACAGCGTTGCGCCGTGGTGAGCGCGCACGTGCTGGGCGGCAACAGCGTAGCTTCCTGGTCCGCCGCAGCGCAGCGTCTGTGGCTCACGCCCAACGTGCCGCTGCAGGTGTGCCAACCGTTATTCGATCACCTCGAAGCCCATGGCCTCATCACCATGGATATGCGCCACAAGCGCGTGGAAGCGGCGTTGATCGGTCGCGACTTCGTCACGGCGGCGGCGCTCGCACCGACGCTGAATGTGGACGATCGCGCCTGGGCCAACCAGTGGCTGGCCATGGCCGTGGATCCGGCCAAGGTGCTGCGCGGCATCCAGGTGCCGGATGAGCCGCGTTATCAGGAGATGCTGCTCGCGGGTGTGAAGCTGTTGGCGCGTAACGATCCCGACGAAGCGCGGTTGCGCTGGGCTGAGATCAGCCACGACTACCACTTCGGTCACGACGAGTCGCGCAACATGCGCACCCTGCTGGCCATGCAGCAGGCCTGGCACCTGACGCCAGATGCGCTCGCTGACCTGAACAACGTGCACGACTCCGTGGACCCGCAGATACCGGAATGGCGTGCGCGCCTGGCGCTGCGGGCCGGCGACTGGAAGGAAGCGCTGAAGGATATCGGCAGCCTGCGCGATCGCAACCAGACTGAGTGGCGCTATTGGCGGGCGCGTTCGCTGGAAGAGCTGGGCCAGCACGACGCGGCGCGCAGCATATATAAGCAGCTGGCCAGGACACCGGACTACTACGGCTTCCTCTCGGCGGATCGGCTGGACCTCGATTACCGCATCGTCGAGCAAGCGAGCAAGCCTTCCGACGGCACCATCGGCAAGCTCGAGGCCCAGCCCGGTTTCATCCGCGCCCGCGAACTGGTGTACGCCGGTCTCTATCCGCAGGCCGATGCGGAATGGGGCATGGCCACGCGCCGGCTCTCCACCGCGTCCCGTTGCCAGGCGGCGCTCATGGCGCAACGCTGGGGCTGGTACGCGCGGGTGATCCCGACTCTCGCCAACGGCGGTTGCTGGCAGGACCTCTCGCTCATCTATCCCATCGCCTTCAAGGACACCCTGGCGCCGGCGGCCAAACGCCTGGCCCTGGACCTCTCATGGATCTATGGCCTCATCCGCCAGGAGAGCGTGTTCAAGCCGAACGCGGTCTCCAACGTGGGCGCGCTGGGTCTGATGCAGCTCATGCCGGATACGGGCCGTAAGGTGAGCGCGCGCATCGGCCTGACCCTCGACAGCCCGCGGCAGCTGCTAGACCCGGATACCAACCTGACGGTCGGCAGCAATTACCTGAGCTCGCTATTGCAGCATTTCTCCGGTAGCGAACCTCTCGCCACCGCGGCCTACAACGCCGGTGAGCAACGGGTGAACGACTGGCGGCCGGATACAGGCGCGCTCGCCGCGGACGTGTGGATCGACACCATCCCCTACACCGAGACCCGCAACTACGTGCACCGGGTGATGGCGCATACGGTGATGTTCGACTGGCGCCTGAATGGCACGCCTGAACGGCTCTCGGACCGCATCGGCGAAGTCACCGCCAGCGCACCGGTGCCGGCGCCCGCTGTCGCGACCGTCGCGGTGATGGCCAAGATCAGCAGACCCGAACCGCGCTGAACCTCGTCAGGCCCGCAGCAGATCCTGCATCGGCTTTTCCGGACCGTTCACCATCCAGGGCGTGCCGTACTTATCGATTACCATGCCGAAGCCCTCGGCGAAGAAAGTCTTCTCGAAGGGCATGTTCACCTCCCCGCCCTCGGCGAGAGCCTTGAATATCCGTTTCGCTTCCTTCATGTCCGGACAGACCAGGGACACGTAGAACCCCTGCTTGCGCTCGAAGGGCCGGTCCGCCAGCCAATCCGACGCCATGAGCGAGCCACCATATATGGGTAGCCGTGCGTGCATCACGCCGGCCTTCCTGCCGGCCATGGGCGGCTTGCCGTTGGGCGCCTCGGATTCGTACAGCATCATGTCGAGCTTCACCTTGAACACGCGCTCGTAGAACTGCATGGCCTCGGCGCAATCGCCGTCGAAGAAGACGTAGGGGTTCAGCGGATTCATGGTGGTCCTTAAGCGTCGAAAGCGGATGCTCCAGTATATGCAGCAGCGCCTGTTAAGATGGAATCATGAAGACATATCTCGTAGGCGGTGCGGTACGCGACCGGCTCCTGGGCCTGCCGGTGCACGAGCGGGACTGGGTGGTGGTCGGCGCGACGCCGGCGGAGCTCGCGGCCCAGGGTTTCCGTTCCGTGGGCAAGGACTTCCCGGTGTTCCTGCATCCCGAGACCAAGGAAGAGCACGCTCTCGCCCGCACCGAGCGCAAGACCGCGAAGGGCTATCACGGCTTCGAGTTCGTGACCGCTGTGGACGTGACGCTGGAGGAAGACCTCAGGCGCCGCGATCTCACCATCAACGCCATCGCCGAAGACGAGGCCGGGCAGCTGGTGGACCCTTATGGCGGGGCCGCCGACCTCAAGGCCAAGCTGCTGCGCCACGTCTCGCCTGCTTTCTCCGAAGACCCGGTGCGGGTGTTGCGGGCGGCGCGTTTCGCTGCGCGCTTCGCGCCGCTTGGCTTCAAGGTGGCGCCTGAGACTTTGGAGCTGATGCGCAGCATGGTGGAGAGTGGCGAGGTGGATGCCCTGGTACCGGAGCGGGTCTGGCAGGAGACATTGAAGGCGCTCAACTGCACGCAGCCCTCCATCTATTTCGAAATGCTGCGTGAATGCGGCGCGCTGAAGAGGGTGTTCCCGGAACTGGAGCGGCTCTGGGGCGTGCCCCAACCCGCCAAGTGGCATCCGGAGATCGATACCGGCGTGCACGTAATGATGGTCTTGGACCAGGCAGCGCGGATATCCAAGGAACCGACGGTGCGTTACGCGGCGCTCACCCATGACCTCGGCAAGGGCACCACGCCGAAGGACATCCTGCCCCACCACTACGGCCACGAGGTGCGCAGCGTGAAGCTGGTGGAGGCACTCTGCGAGCGCCTGAAGACGCCGAAGGAGTTTAAGGAACTGGCGGTGATCGTCGCCAAGCAGCATGGCCTGGTGCACAAGGCGGAGGAGATCCGCTCTGACACCTTATTGAAACTGCTGGAGAGCGTGGATGCCTTCCGCCGCCCGGAACGCTTCGAGCTGTTCCTACTCGCCTGCGAGGCGGATCATCGGGGCCGCACCGGCCTCGAAGACACACCTTTTCCGCAGGCAGACTATCTGCGTCGCGCCGTCACTGCAGCGCGGCAGGTGACCACCGAGTCCCTGGACACGGCGAACCTGAAAGGTGCCGAGATCGGTGAACAATTGAAGAAGAAGCGACTCGAAGCGGTACGCGCCATCACCGGACGGGACTGAGGGATATCACCATGAAGCAAGGGATATTGTTCTTCACACTTATGACGAGTCTGCTCGCAGCCGGTGCGGCCAACCCGCCAGCGGCTACAGTGGCTGCCGCCAAACCTGCAGTCGTCTATTCCATCGCCGATCGTTCTTATCTGTCCCTGTGCATGACCTTGAGCATCAGTGCCCGAGAGATCGCCGAGGACAAACTGCAGGGCCAACCGGCTGACCGGGTGAAAGCCGGCTTCGCAGGCGATTCGCGGGCGCCGGTCCTGGTGCCCTTGGTGGACCAGGTCTATAGCGACAATTTCACGGATACCTGGGACTACACCGGCTCCTTCTATAAGGACTGTGGCGATCGCGTCGGACATCTCAGCCCCGCTCAAATCCAGCCTTCCATGACCTGCATGTATAAGGGCGTAGTGGCGGCTGCGGCCTTGGCCACCCGCGAGACCGGCACCGAGAAGTCCGAGGCCTACGGGATGTTTTCCAGTCATGGCGATCTGGCGCGCCCGGTCATCGATGGCGTCTACGCGCCGAAGGCCACGCCCGGCAGGGGTGTGGTGATGGATGTCTGGAACAGCTGCATGGATCTGCTGACCCGAAGCTGACGATCAGAGCTGGCGGCTTAGGTCTCGTAGCGTGAAGCCGCTCAAGGTAGTGTTGATACCCTTGCTGAATCCGATAGCCTTGAAGCGCTCACCCATCTCTTCCGGCAGCGTCAGGAGTTTCACCTGTTGGGCTGCACGCATATCCATCTCGGCAAGACCCGCCACACCCAACGCCATTAATAGATGGGCCTGGGTGGTGTAACCTGCCAGATCCAAACCCGATGACGTGCCCGCCTCCGCCACTGTGGTGAAATCCACGTGAGCAGTAATGTCCTGCAGGCCGGGATAGAGGAAGGGGTCGTCGTGGGCCCGCTGGCGGTAATGGCACATGAGCGTGCCCATGCTGCGTTCCGGATGGTAATAGACGGCGCGCGGGTAACCGTAGTCCATGAGCAGGAGTGCCCCGCGCGTGAGTATCTGCGCCAGACTCGATACCAGGGGCATCACGCCGAGATTCAGTTCCGACACGTAACCTGATGCAAGCGGCTGCGGCAGGGTGGTCTCGAAAGCTGCGAGTGTCGCCGCCAACTGTTCGCCGGCGGGGCGCGTGGTCCAGACGAAACCTTCGCTTTCTGCCCGCACACAATATTCATCGAAGCCGCCGAGCCGCTTGATAAAGCGCTCTACAACGAGGGCGTCCAACACTTCGTTTCCGAGGATGACGCCTTCGAAACTATCAGGCAACGCATCCAGCCAACGCACTCGTGAAGCCAAGGCAGTGGACTTAGCTGCAAGTGTCTGCCGCTGACGTTCTCGCAGCTCGGCGCTCACTTCTAGGATTAGGTATTCGGCGGGCAGCCTGTCGAGGGCCTGGAGTTCCAGTAGCATGTCTGCGGCCATGGCGCCGGACCCGGCCCCCAGTTCCAGGATAGAGCCCTGACTCAGCCCCACCAGGACTTCTGCGCATTGGCGTGCGATGCAGCGGGAGAATAAGGGTGAGAGTTCTGGCGCAGTGATGAAGTCCCCCGCTATGCCGAACTTGCGTGCCCCGGCGCTGTAGTAGCCTAAGCCCGGCGCATACAGCGCCAAGTCCATGTAGCGACTGAAGGGTATGGCGCCGCCGGCCGCCTCTACTGCAGCGCGGATGTGCGCGGTGACGCGTTGGCTATGGGCCAGCGCATCAGATTCCGGGACCGGCAGGTCCGCGAAGGTCTGGCTGATGGGCAGCAAGGATTTCTGCTCTAATGGTGTGGTTTTTGAAGCCGCAGACACAACTATTATGAAGAATACCTCAAAGCTCGCGGGCCGCACCGCGCTCATCACCGGCGCCGCCAAACGCCTGGGTGCCAACACCGCCCGCGCCCTTCATGCGGAAGGGATGAACCTGCTGCTGCACTACAACAAGTCCGAGACTGAAGCGGCGGCGCTCGCCGCCGAACTCAACAAGCTGCGCCCGGATTCCGCCGCCATCGCCCAGGCTGATCTCGCCAATACCCAGGGACTGGAATCCCTGATCAAGGCCGCGTTGCAATGGGATGGCCTCGACCTCCTGGTCAATAACGCCTCCAGCTTCCATCCCACGCCCCTGGGACAAATCAGCGAAGCGGATTGGGATGACATTTTGGGAAGCAACCTTAAGGCACCGTTGTTCCTGGCCCAGGCCGCCGCAGTGCACTTGAAGAAGAACCACGGCAGCATCATGAACATGATCGACATCCACGCCTACCGCCCGCTCAAGGACTATGCGGTGTACTGCGCTGCCAAGGCTGGCCTCGTGATGCTCACGCTTTCGCTGGCCAAGGAGCTAGGCCCTGAGATACGCGTGAATGGCATCGCACCGGGCCCGGTGCTGTGGCCGGAGACCCCCATGGATGCCGCCACCAAGAAGTCCATCCTTGAGGCGACCGCCTTGAAACGCAAAGGCTCGCCGGAGGATATCTCCGGTGCGATCCTCTATCTAGTACGGGACGCGGAATACGTCACGGGACAGATCCTGGCGGTGGATGGGGGCCGCAGCATCGGCTGGTAGTCAGATGCCAGAAGACAATAGCCTTGGTGATTGTCCGTAATCATGGCAGCAACCCAAGAACTCCCCGAGCGGAAAGATTGTGCCTTTGCGGCTAGAGCGAGTCAGCCCGGATTGTGGGCTGGGCGCAGCTCTCATTGTCAGGGGCGTGTGATGCTATATCGCTCGTATACCGACTGAGCGTCTTAGAGCCCCGGCAGGCTCACGGCCTGCGCCGCGACCCCTTCTCCCTGGAATTCCACCCAATGCTGGGCGTAGGTCCGACCTGTCGCCGGGTGGCGTTCGGCGGCAGCGATGTCCGCCAGGGGTTTCAACACAAAGGCGTATCTCAGGATGTCCTCGCGCGGCAGCTTCGCCGTTGTGTCTACCCTGGCGCCATATAGCAAGAGATCGAGGTCCAGGGTGCGTGGCGCGAAGCGTGCGGCACCCCGCTGCCGACCACAGCCTGACTCGATCTCATCCAAAGCTGCCTTAAGCGCTGGCACTTCCAGGTCCGTATCCAGACCCGCTACACCGTTCAGGAAATCGTCGCCTTCGAAACCGACGGCCTGATTCCTATAGATGGGCGACAAGGCCAGGGCACCGAAGTGACCGCGCAGGGCCTGCACCGCCATCAGGATATGGCGTTCAGCGTCCACGTTGCTGCCGATGCCGACGTAGGCTCGGGTCATCAGGATCTCTTACCGCGCTCTATCACGATACCAACTGATTTGGTGCTGCTCACCGCGCCCGGCTTATTGAGAGTGACCTTAACCCAGGGTACATGGAAATCATGCATGATGATCTCCGCCACCTTCTCGGCAAGAGTCTCCACGAGGCCGTACTCCGCGTCATGCACGAACTGCAGCACGCGCTTGCTCACGGCCTTGTAGTCCAGGGTGTCCTCGATCTTGTCGGTCTTGGCGGCCTTGGCGATGTCAGTGCCCATCTCGATGTCCAGGATCACGTGCTGACGCAGGCGCCGTTCCCAGTCATAGATACCGACGAGAGTATCGATCTTGAGTTCGCGGATGAAGACGATGTCCATCAGTGATCCCTATTAAGCTGCGGTCAGGGAATCGAGGGACCAGCGTGCAGTCACGGGGTTCGAGACCAGCCCACCGGCTTGCAGGCGCAGGCAACCGGCATAGGCGATCATGGCGCCGTTGTCTGTGCAGAACTCCGGACGCGGATAGAACGCTTCGCCGCCGAGCTTGGCAGTCATCTGCTTGAGCCGCTCGCGCAGCCGTTTGTTGGCGCCGACACCGCCTGCCACCACCAATCGCCGTTGGCCGGTTTGCTTGAGTGCGCGTTCGCACTTGATACTGAGTGTATCCACCACCGCATCTTCGAAGGCACGGGCCACATCAGCTCGGGTCTGCTCATCTGGCTCACCCAGGGATTTGAGTAACACCAGCACAGCGGTCTTGAGTCCACTGAAACTCATGTCGAGACCGGGCCGATCTGTCATGGGCCGGGGCAGGTCGAAGCGACCAGGCTTGCCTTGCTCGGCGAGCTTCGCGAGAGCCGGACCACCGGGGTAGGGGAGCTTGAGTAGCTTGGCTACTTTATCGAAGGCCTCGCCCGCGGCGTCGTCTATGGACTCGCCCAGGGTGCGATACCTGCCGACTCCCTCCACTTCGACCAGCAGACTGTGGCCGCCGGAGACGAGCAGCGCGATGAAGGGGAATCCAGGTTTTGGGTCTTCCAGCATTGGGGCCAGGAGGTGCCCTTCCATATGGTGGACCCCCAAGGCCGGGACCCCCCAGGCGAAGGCGAGAGAACGGCCGAGACAGGCGCCCACCAGCAGGGCGCCCACCAGGCCCGGGCCGGCGGTATAGACCACCCCATCCAGAGCCTCAGGGCCACCCGCCTCCGCGACTACCCTTTGGACCATAGGCAGGAGCTTCTGGACGTGGTCCCGGGAGGCCAGTTCCGGCACTACTCCGCCATACTCCCGGTGCAGCTTGATCTGGCTATAAAGGGCATGGGCCAGGAGCCCCCGGGACGTGTCGTACACGGCCACGCCGGTCTCGTCGCAGGAAGTCTCTATTCCAAGCACGCGCATAGGGGATAAAGGGCTGGCTGAGGGTCAGACTTTGCAATTCTACACGTGGGACAGTACAATTCCGCCCCTTTGCCGGGGTCCCAAGCCCCTGAAAACCCTACTTTTCAAGGTAACTGCGAATGCCCAGCGTACGTGTCAAAGAGAACGAGCATTTCGACGCCGCCCTGCGCCGCTTCAAGCGCGCCTGTGAGAAGGCCGGTGTCATGACCGAGCTGCGCCGCCGCGAGTTCTATGAAAAGCCGACCCAGGAGCGCAAGCGCAAGCAGGCGGCCGCGGTGAAGCGCCATATGAAGAAGCTGTCCCGCGAGCAGTCCCGCCGCACGCGCCTCTACTGATAGCTGATCCCAGACTTCCTTCGAGACGCGGCGCTTCCGAAAGAAAGCGCCGTTTCTTTTTCTGAGAACCCTGAGGTATCGCCATGTCACTCAAAGACAAGATTACCCAAGACATGAAGGACTCCATGAAGTCTGGTGACAAGGATCGCCTCGGCGTCATCCGCCTGATCCTCGCGGCCTTAAAGCAGAAGGAAGTGGACGAGCGCATCGTGCTGGACGACGCGCAGATCCTGGCGATCCTGGACAAGATGCTGAAGCAGCGCCGCGAGTCCGTAGCGCAATTCACTCAGGGCAACCGCAAGGACCTCGCCGACAAGGAAGAGGCTGAGATCAAGATCATCCAGGCCTATATGCCGGCCCAGCTCTCCGACGCGGAACTTGACCAGATGGTAGCCGCCGCCGTGACGGAATCCGGTGCTGCCTCCGTGAAGGATATGGGCAAGGTCATGGGCCTGCTCAAGACCAAGGTCGCGGGCAAGGCCGACATGTCCGCGGTCAGCGCCAAGATCAAAGCCAAGCTGGGCGGCTGACCGGCGCTTCGGCGCCCGTCAGCTATCCTTAATCCATGCCGCGCATCCCGCAAGCATTCATCGAGGAGCTGTTGAGCCGGGCCGACATCGTCGAGCTCATCGACAAGCGCGTGCCCCTGAAGAAGCAGGGCCGCGAGTTCGCCGCTTGCTGTCCCTTCCATAACGAGAAGAGCCCGTCTTTCTACGTGAGTCCGGTGAAGCAGTTCTACCACTGCTTCGGCTGCGGAGCCCACGGCACCGCCATCTCGTTCCTGATGGAATACGACCACATGGAGTTCCCGGAAGCGGTGCGGGAACTGGCGGAGATCACCGGCATGGAAGTACCGGTGGAACAGGGGGATACCACGCCTGCCAGCACTCTCGCGCCCCTCTATGACGCCCTGGACAAGTGCGCCACGTTCTACAAGGAACAACTCAGGAACTCCCAGGTGGCCATCGACTATCTGAAAGGTCGCGGCCTCACGGGCGAGATCGCCAAGGAGTTTGGCTTAGGCTACGTGCCGGCCGGCTGGGATAATGCGCTGCGTGCTGTGGGCAAGGACGATGCGACGGTGAAGGCGCTGTTGGGCGCCGGCATGCTCATCGAGAAGGAAGGCGAGCACCGCTATCACGACCGTTTCCGCGAACGGGTGATGTTCCCGATCCGCGACAGCCGCGGCCGCATCATCGGTTTCGGCGGGCGGGTGCTCGGCAAAGGTGAGCCGAAATACCTGAATTCCCCGGAGACGGCGTTGTTCCACAAGGGCAGCGAGCTCTACGGTCTCTACGAGGCGCGCCAGGCGCTGCGCGACATCCCGCGCCTGTTGGTCGTGGAAGGCTATATGGACGTGGTCGCGCTGGCCCAATATGGCGTGCGCTACGCAGTGGCGACCCTGGGCACTTCCACCACTGCCGAACATCTGAAGAAGCTGTTCCGCGTGGTACCGGAAGTGGTGTTCTGTTTCGACGGCGATCGGGCCGGCCGCGCCGCCGCCTGGCGTGCACTGGAGAACGCGCTCCCGGAAGCCCAGGACGGCCGCACCATCCGGTTCCTGTTCCTGCCGGATGGCGAAGACCCGGACACCCTGGTGCGCAAAGAAGGCAAAGACAGCTTCGAGAAGCGGGTGGTGAAAGACGCTCTGCCCCTCTCGGCCTACCTGCTGGATTCCCTGGAAGCCGAGACCGACATGAAGTCGCCGGACGGTCGGGCCCGGCTGGTGAACCTGGCGACACCCCATCTCAATCGTCTGCCGAAAGGTATCTTCTACGACATGTTGCGGGGGGAATTGGGACGCCGGGCCCAAGTGGATCCCGGAAAGTTGACTATGCTTAACCAGAAGCCGGAGCTCCGCGAGACTGGAACCCCGAAAGCCCCCGGCCGACCCCAGCTCAACAGCCCAGTACGCAAGGCAATTGGCTACCTGCTGTACCGGCCTGCCCTGGCGGCCCTCGCAGGTGACCCTCGGTCACTTAAAGGTGACCCGGGCCTGGAGATGCTGCGGGAACTGCTGGAATTCACCCAGGGCCATCCCCATATCAATGGGGCAGCGATCCTGGAGCACTGGCGCGGCACCGAGATCGGCACCGCCCTGGACAAGCTGGCCCAGGCCGAGATCGTGACTCCGGATGAGGCCTTGGAGACCGAGTTCAAGGCCGTGATGGCGGACCTGACCGGCCGCCGGCCGGCCGAACAGCGCCGGGACGAGCTGATCGTGGAGTCCGGTAAAAGGACTCTGAACAGCGCCGAAAAGGCGGAATTGGCCCAATTGCTGTCGGTTTCCCCCCGGAAACCGCGTGCGGATAGTGCCAAAAGCGATTGATTTACCTGGAAAAAACCCAGGTTTCTGATACACTTGAACGTTTCACTCTGGCCCTAGCCTTTTTGCGAGGCAGGGGCCCTTAAGCCCGGCGAGATACCATGAACGAGAAGACCAACGACCGTCAGTCGCAGCTCAAGATCCTCATCGCCAAGGGTAAGGAGCAGGGCTATCTCACCTATGCCGAGGTGAATGACCACCTACCCAACGAGATCGTCGATCCGGAGCAGATCGAAGAGATCATTGCGATGATCAACGACATGGGCATCCCGGTCCACGAGGAAGCCCCGGACGCCGAGCAGCTGCTGCTGGCCGAGAACACGGTCAACCCGAACGAAGACGACGAAGAAGCTGCCGAAGAGGCCGCCGCGGCCTTGGCACTGGACGCCGAGTTCGGCCGCACCACCGACCCCGTGCGCATGTACATGCGCGAGATGGGCACCGTGGAACTGCTGACCCGAGAGGGTGAGATCCGCATCGCCAAGCGCATCGAGGAAGGCCTGAATCAGGTCCTGGGCTCGGTCGCTACCTATCCGCCCACCGCTGCCCTGCTTCTGCATGAGTACGCGGGCATCGCCGAAGGCCGCACCAAACTCACGGATATCATTGCGGGCTTCATCGACCCGAATGCCGATCTCGTGGTCCCGCCGGCCGTGATGGCCGAGGTGACTGTGGACGGCGAAGCCGTGGCTATCGCTGAAGCCGAGGAAGACGGCGAAGCCGAAGTGCCTGCTGCAGCTGCCGCCAAGGGTGCCAAGGGCGCGAAAGGTGCCAAGGCCGGCGCCGAGGAAGAAGAAGCCGCCGACGGCGAGGAAGAGAACCCCATCGACACCGGCCCGGATCCGGAAGAGGCCGCGCGCCACTTCAGCGACCTGCGCAAGGCTCACGACAAGGCGGTGAAGTCACTGGTCAAGAACGGCTCCGAGCACAAGACTACACAGCGTCTGCGCAAGCAGCTGGCTGAGACTCTGATGCGCCTGAAGCTCACGCCGCGCATGACCGATGCCCTGACCGGCAACCTGCGTGGCTTGGTGGAAGGCATCCGCGGCCAGGAACGCCAGATCATGATGCTGTGCGTGCAGAAGGCCGGCATGCCGCGCAAGGACTTCATCAAGAGCTTCCCGGACAACGAAACCAACACCCGCTGGCTGGACCGCCAGATCAAGTCCAAGCGCAAGTGGTCCTCTGCTCTCGGCAAGCAGCGCGACGATGTGGTGCGCCTGCAGAACCGTCTGCGCGCCACTGAACAGGAAGCGCATCTCACCATCGGTGAGCTGAAAGAGATCAACCGCCAGATGTCCATCGGCGAGGCCAAAGCCCGCCGTGCCAAGAAGGAGATGGTGGAGGCGAACCTGCGCCTGGTGATCTCCATCGCCAAGAAGTACACCAATCGCGGCCTGCAGTTCCTGGACCTGATCCAGGAAGGCAACATCGGCCTGATGAAAGCCGTGGACAAGTTCGAATACCGCCGCGGCTACAAGTTCTCGACCTACGCCACCTGGTGGATCCGCCAGGCCATCACCCGTTCTATCGCGGACCAGGCGCGCACCATCCGTATCCCGGTGCACATGATCGAGACCATCAACAAACTGAACCGCATCAGCCGGCAGATGCTGCAGGAGATGGGCCGCGAGGCCACTCCGGAAGAGCTGGCGGTGCGTATGGAGATGCCCGAGGACAAAGTCCGTAAGGTGCTCAAGATCGCCAAGGAACCGATCTCCATGGAGACGCCCATCGGCGATGACGAAGACTCCCACTTGGGAGACTTCATCGAAGACGCGAATGCCACCTCGCCGGTGGATGCTGCCACGGCTGAGGGCCTGCGCGAAGCCACCCACTCGGTGCTCGCTAGCCTGACACCGCGCGAAGCCAAGGTGCTGCGTATGCGCTTCGGCATTGACATGAATACCGACCACACCCTCGAAGAAGTGGGTAAGCAATTCGATGTGACCCGCGAACGCATCCGCCAGATCGAAGCCAAGGCGCTGCGCAAGCTGCGTCATCCCTCCCGTAGCGAGCAATTGCGGAGCTTCCTGGACGAGAATTCCTGATAGCCACGAAGCTTCAGGTAAAAGAAAAGGCCGCGGAGACGCGGCCTTTTCTTTAGGCGGTTTTCAATAAGCAGTCGGGACGATGGGTTAATGAAATGGCAGCCACTTGATAGGGCGGGTACAATCCTCATTTCATGGGCCTATAGCTCAATGGTTAGAGCAGGGGACTCATCGAGAAGGTGACGCCGCGCCGGAAGGCGCGGATGAAAACGGGATGAATTCAGGGAAACCTCACCGGTCATAATAGCCGATGGCAACCCTGAGCCAAGCCGGCGGGGCACCGCCGGAAGGTGCAGAGACTACCTGAGGGCTCCAAGCGCCCTTGATGACAGGCTAGAGCGTCCCGCACCCCACCGGCACAGCCGCGGGTGAAGAGATAGTCCACTCCCACCGGAAACGGCGGGGCGAAGTGAATCCCTTGGTTCCAGGTTCGAGTCCTGGTGGGCCCACCAATCAGAATCAGCCAATGAATCGATTCCTGGATACCCCAGTCGTGGATGATCGAGCCGCTTCAGGCATGCGCCCAACCCTGCATCCTAAATACCGCCCTGACATCGACGGTCTGCGTGCCCTCGCTGTCTTGGCAGTGCTCGGCTTCCACGCCTTCCCTGGGGCGGTTGGCGGCGGCTTCATTGGCGTGGATATCTTCTTCGTCATCTCCGGCTTCCTGATCAGTAGCATCCTGTTTGCTAACTTCGAGCAGCAGAGCTTCACTTACGCGGGTTTCTATTCGCGTCGCATCCGCCGCATCTTCCCAGCCTTGGCGGTAGTACTGGCGGCGGTGTTCGTGGCCGGCTGGTTCCTGCTGATGCCGGATGAATACGCTCAGCTCGGCAAGTACATGGCTGCCGGTGCTGGCTTTGTCTCAAATCTCCTGAGCTGGCATGAAACCGGCTACTTCGACAACGCCAGCGACACCAAACCGTTACTGCACCTCTGGTCACTGGGCGTCGAAGAGCAGTTCTACATACTTTGGCCGCTCTTGATCGGCATCTGCTGGAAATACCGTTTCAACTTCCTGCTCGTCACGCTGTTGGTAGCTGCAGTTTCGTTCGGCGTGAACATCGGCACCGTTGCCCAGCATCCGGAAGCAGACTTCTATTCCCCCCTATCTCGTTTCTGGGAACTCATGTTGGGAGGCGCCCTTGCCTATGTGATGCTGCATAAACCGCAGTATCTCCCCAAGTTCGGCAATCTTGCCGCGTGGATTGGTCTACTGATGATCGCTGCCGGGTTGCGCTTTATCCGCGAGGACGACAGCTTCCCGGGATGGTGGGCGCTTCTGCCCACTGTGGGCACCTTCCTACTAATTGCAGCCCCGAATACTGCCTGGGTTAACCGCTATCTCTTGGCGAATCCTGTGATGGTAGGGATCGGTCTCATCAGCTATCCCTTGTACCTCTGGCATATGCCGCTCCTTGTGATGGCACGGATCGTGAACTTCGGCACGCCGACCCCCTTAGTCAAAGGCCTGCTTCTGTTGGCCAGTTTCCTACTAGCGACCGCTACATACTTCTGGGTAGAGAAGCCGCTGCGCTTCCGGCTCCGAGCACGCTGGAGCGTGACGGGGCTGATCGCGGTAACCGCGGTCACTTTGCTCGCAGGGTTAATCTGTGCCTTGAGTGCCGGCCTCCCTGGCCGCTTCAGTCCGGAGCTGAAGCCCTATCTCACCTACACTTATAAATTCAGGGAAGATGGTCGCGTAGGGACTTGTTGGCTCGGCAAAAACGATTCGCCCGACAGCTATGCTCCCGAGTGTGTAGACCCGCCCGCAGCCGGCAAACGTCTCACGTTCGTTTGGGGCGACTCTCATGCGGCGCTCTTCTATCCCGGTCTCAAGGTCGTGGATGCCGGCCGAGATCGTTTCGCAGACTTCGCCCGTAGCGCATGCCCACCTATCCTGGGCGTTACGAATCACAAATGGTGTGATGCTTCAAACGCGTTCGTTGCCACTCGCGTTCAGGCTTTGAAACCGGATACGGTCATACTCTTCGCCCACTGGCCGGCCTATATCGACATCCATACTGATGACACTCAGTTCTGGACCGAGCTGTTGGGGACAATCCGACAGATCCGAAATTGGGGTGTAAAGGATGTCATCGTAGTAGGCCCAGCCCCAAGTTGGCGTAACACACTGCCGAAGGACCTGCTTCGACTGGCCATTTTCAAACATGATTACAACGTATCGACGCGGACCACTTGGATGTTGGAACCCAAAGTACAAACTGTAGATCAACTGCTCGCGCAGCGACTCCACGGCCTGCCCGGGGTGACTTATTTCTCGGCCTATGACGCCCTATGCGACGATACAGGTTGCATCACCACCCTGGACGGAACGGCTAACGGGCTTACTACGTTCGACTATGGACACCTAACCAGAAACGGCGCTATTTTCCTGGCGCAGAAATTCGCGCAAGAGACGGGCTATCCCAAGGTCAGGTGAGCTCGGATATTCAGGCGAAAGCCAGCGCCGCGATGCTGTCCGAATCCACGTCATCCTGCTGAGCTTCTATCAAGCTGTCCCCATGCAGCAGGTGCACCTTGCAGCCGTGCTTGCAGCGCGCCGTGCGGCTCGCGGATTCCGCCAGGTGCAGCAAGGCACCCCCGTCGCAGCAGTGCTCGCTCAGGGCGCCGCCGATGCAGGCGTCGATGGATATCACTTCGTCCTGCCACTGGGCCTTGAGTGTCCCGATCACACCGGCCATGGTGCGGGCGTAGAGTGCCGCCTGGTGGTCGTCGGTGTCACGCAGGAACACGGCGAACTCGGCGTCACCCAGGTAGACGACTTCCCCGTCATGCATGCCGGCACGCAGGGCGTTACCTACCAGGTTCAGGAGCCGCGGGCTGATGGAACCGGTGCCGCTCTCACTCTGCACCGTGATATGCAGGAGCGCGGAACCATGGTCGCCGGCGGCGTGGTGATCGAGGATACGGCTGACCGCCACTTCGAAACGGCTGCGGCTCGGCAGCACGGTGATGTGGCGGGCCCCTGAGCTGGAATAGCTGTCGAACATGTCACTCTCCCTGTGCGATTGTTGATTAGTCGTATCCGATCCGGATCAGCAGGCCGCGTGAGCGGCGACGAGCGCGGGTGCGCGGGTCTGGGTATGCGCGGGCATGCCGTCTTCTTCCTGCACGGAGATCGCGGCATCCAGTTGTTCGTGGAGCATATGCAGCTTGCAGCCATGCTTGTGCCCAGCGACCTCGGCGGCGTGTGCGGCCGCTTCCAGCAAGGTCAGGCCGTCACGGTGCGCTTCTGCCATCACCCCGCCGATGCCGGATTCGACGGTGAGCACCTGGCCCCGCCACTGCAAGCGGATCGCGTCCAGTACGGCCATAGCGTCGCGGCAGTAAGCCACCGCGTCGCGGCCACTGACGCCTTGCAGCAGTACGGCGAAGCGTCCCTCTCCGAGGTAAGCGAGGGCACCATTCGTCACGCGGGCCCGCAGGATGTTGGCGGCGAGGCTGAGTAGCTTGCGGCCCGCATCGGGGTCGGCCAGTGCCTCACCGCGCAAGGACACCTGCAACACCGCGCATTCGGCATAGGGAAAGACGCCGGCGCCGATCAGCGAGGTGGCGCCGTCCTCGAAACTGGTCCGGCCGTGGAAGATGGCCACCTGAGTCTTCGGGCGCGGCAAGGCGCGGCTGATCGGCTCGTGGCGGGTGAAACTGTCGAACATGGCGAGCTCCCTGCGTATGTCTGCGGACCCATCCCTCGGGTACAGCGCCATCAGACCATGCGGGACTGGGGCGGCCGTATCCGGTCCACCCCGGTCCCTGGCTCAGGGAAACCCTGAAATCCACCCCAGGAGACGGCGCCCTTCCCCAGGGGCGCGGGCAACGCGACCGGCAGTGCCAGGATCGGTGGGAGCCGGACCCTCAGCCGGCACGAGGCGCCAGGAGCAGCTGC
>DASYCJ010000025.1:0-61432 GCA_036500225.1 Gammaproteobacteria bacterium | reverse complement strand
CAGGACGAATGGTATTTCCGTGCCCTGCGTAACTTCCAACGGGTGGGTTGGCTCTTGCCTTATCTCTTCGGCGCCTCGCCGGCGGTATGCAAGAGCTTCGTCGCCGGCCGTGACCTCAAGTTCCAGGAGTTCGACGGCCATACCCTGTACGAGCCCCACGGTACGTCGCTCCGGCTCTCGGACATCGGCTACAAGAACAACAATCAGGCGCGCATCGGCGTGACCTACAACAGCCTGGCGGATTATGTGGCAACCCTCGGCCACGCCATCGGCACGCCGGCACCCGAGTACGAACGCATCGGCGTCAAGGTGGACGGCGAGTACCGCCAGCTCAACGCCAACATCCTGCAGATCGAGAACGAGTTCTACGGCTCCGTCCGTCCCAAGCAGCCCATCGACAGCGGCGAGCGCGCCACCCTGGCCCTGAGGCGCCGCGGTGTCATGTACCTGGAGGTGCGGGCCCTGGACGTGAACGCCTATGACCCGGTAGGTGCCGACGAACCGGCATTGCGTTTCATCGAAGCCCTGCTCCTGGCCTGTCTGCTCTCCGACAGCCCGCCGACGGATGCAGCTGAACAAGAAGAGATCGGTGCCAACCAGCTCACCGTGGCACGCCGCGGCCGGGAACCGGGGATCACACTGCAACGCGGCGGCACAGCCGTGGGCCTGAAGGACTGGGGACATGAACTCTTGGAGCGTCTCGCGCCCATCTGCAAGCTCCTGGATGGCGAGGACCCGCTTCGCCCCTATCAGAGCACGCTGGCGGCACAGCGTGCCTCCCTGGAAGACCCGGATCGGACACCTTCGGCCCGTATATTGAAGGAGATGCGCGAGCGCGGCGAGAGCTTCTTCACATTCGCCAAACGGCTCTCGGAAGCCCATCGCGCCAGCTTCCTGGCCCATCCCCTGCCCAAGACCACCGAGGGCGCGATGGATGCGGAGGTCAAGGCTTCACTGCATGAGCAAGCCGCCATCGAAGCCGCAGATACGCTATCCTTTGAAGAATACCTACACCGTTATTTCGCGCAGAACTAACCATGAGCACCCAGATCGCCAAGAAACGTTTCGGCTTCCGCTGCACCCTCCCTGCCGACGATCCCATGTCTGCCTCGCACCTCCTGGGGCCGGACTGGGTCGCCGAGCGTTGGTATGCCACCGAGCAGGAACGGGATGAAGCCCTCGAAGGCTTCGCCAACGAACATCTCTATTCACGCCGTGGTGACAAGCCAAGCGTCGTCTACACCAAGGTATCGCGCTAGATGCGGATAGACGTCTTCTCCGACGTGGTATGTCCGTGGTGCTTCATCGGTAAACGCCGGCTGGAACAGGCGCTCGCCCAGGCCGCGCTCACGGATGCCGAAATCCATTGGCATGCCTTCCAGCTGAACCCGGATCTGCCGCCCGAAGGGGTTGATCGCCGGGAGTATCTCGAGACCAAGTTCGGCCCCGGTGCCCTGGAACGCATCCATGCGCGCCTCGATGAAGCGGGCAAGAGTGCCGGCATCGATTTCCAATTCGACAAGATCCAACGCAGTCCCAACACCCGCGATGCGCACCGCCTGCTGTGGCTCGCGGGCAACCAGGGTAAACAGGACGCACTCAAGGAAGCTCTCCTCAAGACCTACTTCATGGAAGGCCGCGATATCGGTGACCCTGCGGTACTGGCCGATGTCGCCTCACAACTGGGGCTCGAAGGCGACATCCGCGCCTGGCTCGCCAGCGATGCCGGCAAGCGCGAAGTGCAAGAGGACCTGGCCCAAGCTGCGCGCCTGCAGATCAGCGGCGTACCGTTCTTCATCTTCGAGGGCCGCATCGCACTCTCCGGTGCCCAGCCGCCGGAAGTGTTCCTGCAGGCCCTGGACGCTGTCGCCAAAACGCCTGCTCAGCCAATCGGTTAGAATCCACACCTAGACCTTGCACGCCTGCCCCGATGGAGACGGACGGTGCTGATCCTGTATAGCCTGCTGTTATTGGCTGCCCTGGCAGTGATCCTGGTGGGCGCCGAACTCTTCACCAACTCCCTGGAATATGTAGGCCAGCGCTTTCACCTCTCGGAAGGACTGGTGGGATCGGTGTTCGCCGCCGTGGCCACGGCTTTGCCCGAGACCATCGTCCCCATCATCGCAGTGTTCTTCGGCGGCCAGGACCCGGCCGCCGGCGAGCATGTGGGCGTGGGCGCGATCCTGGGTTCGCCGCTAATGTTGGTGAGCCTAGCCTTGGCGTTGGTGGCCCTGTTCACCGGTAGCCAACGCGGCTGGAACCAACCGCTCAAGCCTGAGTTCAGCGGCATGGTGCGGGACCTAGGCTATTTCACGGTCGCCTACAGCATCGCCCTCATGAGCCTGTTCATGCCACATAGCGCGGGCGTACCGGTGGCGGTGGGCTTGAGCCTGGTATTCCTCTATGGCTACTACGTGTACAACACCGTGCAGGCCTCTGCCCGCCTGGTGAGCCATGGGCACGGCACGCAGGCCGATGGCCCCCTGCATCTGCAGCGTTTCGGGCTGCCCCATAACTTTGGCCTCGAACTCATGCAGCTCCTGGCGGGGCTGGTACTGATCATCGTCGGCGCTAAACTCTTCGTCATGGGAGTGGAAGAGATCGCCACCCGTACCGGCCTGAGCGCGCTGGTACTGTCCCTGGTGGTGGTGCCCATCGCCACCGAGATGCCTGAGAAGTTCAACAGCATCCTGTGGGTCAGACGCGGCAAAGACACCCTGGCCTTCGGTAACCTCACCGGCGCGATGGTGTTCCAGGGCACGCTCTTGCCCGCTTTCGGCATGCAACTCGGTTCCTGGGGACCCAATCGCGACGTCCTGTGGACCATGGCCATCACCTTGGGCATGGCGGTCTGGACCCTGTTCCTGACCCTGCGGCGGCGCCTGACCCCTGTCTCACTGCTCCTGAACGGCGCCGCCTATCTGCTGTTCCTGCTGGTCATCTTCGGCCTGGGCGTCTGAAGGCATGTCCGAGGTCGCCTCACCCTGCGTGCGTAACTGCTGTCTGGATGAGAGAGATGTCTGTCTGGGCTGCGGACGCAGCCTGGACGAGATCAAGGTCTGGAGCGAAGCCGGGGACATGGAACGGAGACAGATACTGGAACAGGCTGCTGCTCGCCGAGCCGAACGCGAGGCGCGTATCCAGGCTTGGCGCCAGGACCGTGGCCCAGTTTAATCAAGGGGTTGGCGGCAGTTGTGCAACTGACGCGTTAGAGATATTGTTTAACATATGGATGGAATGGGAATTGCCTTGCGGCGCCTGGCGCTGCCCCTACTCGCGGGTCTGCTGACCGCCTGCGCCCATGCGCCGGCCGCACCCGAGGCCCAGCGCTGGACCTATCTCGGCAACGACCCGGACGGCACCCAGAACATCTACGTGAAGGACCTGCAGCACAAGAAAGGTTCGGATCTGGTGACCGGCATGTTCCGCTTCGAGTTTACAGCCCCCCGCGAACTCACCGACTCGGATCTGAAGCAGATCAGCTATATAGAGCGGCACGATCTCATCGAAGTGGATTGCAAGAGCCAGAACCTGCGGCTGATGGACGAGACCTACGTGGACGTGGAGGACAAACCGGTCTATCACGTCACCCCCGCAGCTGGATCCAACACGGCCCCGGTGTTTGCCGGCGGCGTCAGCGACATCGTCTACGAAGGCGCTTGCGGCAAGGCCCTGGGCTGGACCTCCCTCGGTCCCGATCCGCAGAAGACCCAGGATATCTACGCGCGCGTACCCGCCGGGCACGGCCAACAAAACATCATCGTCAAGGCGCGCTTCCGCTTCGTCTACCATGATGCGCGCCAGATGGTGAAGGCTCCATCCCTGGAGAAGGTCAGCTACGTCAGCCGCCAGGCGGACGTGATGGTGGATTGCGCCAACCAGACCACCAGCCTTCTGCACGAGACCTACTACGACGAGGACGATGTGGCGGTGTTCGGTGCCACTCCCCCGAAGGATGCGCCGCCGGAGTCGGTAGTGCCCAACAGCGTGACTGGCATGATGTATAAGGCTGCTTGCGGCATTCCCCTGGACTGGACCTATCTCGGTGCCGATCCGCGCAACACTCAGAAGGTGTTCATGCTCGGCAAGCCGGAGCACCACTCCGATAACCAGGTGGAGGCCCGTTTCCGCTTCGAATATCTGGTCCCCGGCAAGCTCACTACCGGCGCTGACCTACATCAGGTGGCATACTCCACCCGCACCACGGATGTGATGATGGACTGCAGCCTCTACACCCAGACCCTGTTGCGCGAGTCCTACCAGGACGCCGCTGGCAAGGAAGTATTCACTGTCAAACCGGCTTCGCCCCAGGCGGTGCTGGTGGGACCGCAAGGCGTGGCCGGCATGATGCAGAAGGCGGCCTGCCAGCCATGACCATGCAGATGCCGAAGCAGCTCGGCAAATACACCATGGGCAAGGAGCTCGGACGCGGTGCCTCCGGCATCGTGTACCTGGCCAACGACCCCTTCGCCCACCGCGACGTGGCCATCAAGGTCTATCCGTCCGATGCGGATATGGACGAATCCAAGGGCAAGCTCTACCGCAAGCTGTTCTTCAACGAAGCCCACGTGGCCGGCAAGTTGGTGCACCCGAACGTGCTGCCCATCTATGACGCCGGCGAAGAAGGCGGATTGCGCTACATCGTGATGATGTACCTGGAAGATTTCAAACCACTCACCGAACATACCCGCCAGGACAGCCTGCTACCAGTGAAGAAAGTGGTGGAAGTATTCTTCGCCATGTCCAAGGCCCTGGACTATGCGCACCGCAACGGCGTGATCCACCGTGACATCAAGCCGGCCAACGTCATGATGGGTCCGAAGGGCCAAATCATGATCGTGGATTTCGGTATCGCCAAGCATGCGGTCGGCCAGTCCACTCAGATCACCGGTATCGTCGGCACGCCCCGCTACATGTCGCCGGAACAGGTGCGTGACGAAGATGTCACCAACCAAGCTGATCTGTGGGCCATGGGCGTGATGATCTACGAGATGCTGGCGGGCGTACCCTGCTTCTTCGGCGACTCGCTGCCGAGCCTGACCCACCAGATCATCAACGTCGAGCCTCCGCCTGTCTCGCAGCTGCGCGGCGACGTTCCCGATGCGCTCAACAAGATCGTGCTGCGTTGCCTGAAGAAGAACCTGAAGCAGCGCTACAAGACCGGCATGGACGTGGCCGGCGATCTCATCAACGTCTCGGACGCCTTGAGCACCCAGGCCGAGGAGATCTCAGAACAGGAGCGCTACAACATGTTGCGCAACCTGACCTTCTTCAACGACTTCGCCCAGCCCGAGACCTGGGAGATCATGCGTGCCGGTGCTTGGAAGAACTTCAAGGCCGGTGAAGTGGTGGTGCAGGAAGGCGAGCTGGATGACAGTTTCTTCGTCATCGTCTCCGGCGAAGCCACCGTGCACAAGGGCAAGACCTTGCTAGGCGCCCTCAAAGCCGGCGATTGCTTCGGCGAGATGGGCTATCTCAACAAGACCAAGCGTAGCGCCACGGTCAGGGCCAAGACCGATGTGAGCGTCCTGCGGGTGAACGCCACACTGATGGAGCGCGCCTCGAAAGAGTGCCAGCTCCGGTTCTACAAGGTCTTCGCCCATACCCTCATCGAACGCTTGACCCACACCAACGAAAAGCTGCAAGCACGAGCCTGAATCAGGCTTTCCGCAGCGGCACCAGTAGCAGCAAGACCCCCAACACCACCGCGCCCGCGCCTGCCCAGACCGGCACGTTCACGTGTTCCTGGGTCTTCACGTCGACAGCCACCGGGCCGACCTTGGCCTCATGGGACTTCGGGTAGCTGAAGCCTCCGTAGAGCAGGCCCAATAAGCCACCCACGATCAAAAGTATTGAGACGATCCGCGTCGCATTCATCCTGCATCCTCCAGGTTGTATCCGCGCCGATCATGCTCGACCGGCATCATGTCATCCTGATGACAGCATCTCACCTGCGACCCAAATTGAACTGTGCAGCAGCGCACGGAAGCGATGTGACAGGGGGTCTAGCTTTGATAGGGCAAGCCGTCGGATGGCTTGCGCAGAAATACGGTGAATCGCCATGAAACATATGTATGCAAGTCTTTCTGGATTGTTGTTAGGAGCTGCCTCAGTGATGGCCTTGGCCGCACCGGCAAAACCGCCAACCGCAGCGCCGCCGACCTTGGCCCCGCACAATACGACCGCGTTGCCGCCGAGTGCCTCGACCCGCTGCCCCCCAGGTTCAGCCAATCCAGCGCCGCCTGACAGTCGCGCACCCTTCGCCTCCACCGGCACCCACGCCATGCCGCGCAACCCCGATTCGCGCATGACGCCTGAAGAGCCGATGAAACCGCAGGTCCCGCCCTGCACTTGATGGACTTGTAAGGAAACATCCGAGCCAGGGAAGGCTCCCCTCTCAGAAAGGCCGCAACCTTCAGAGAGAGCTGGCGTGCGATGGCGGAATCATGCGACCTGCTTGATATTGCGACTACGAGTAGACGCAAGGGCGCGTGTAAGTGCTTGATTAATGGTGGCTACGGGTGGACTCGAACCACCGACCTCAGCATTATGAGTGCCGCGCTCTAACCGGCTGAGCTACGTAGCCATTGGACAGGTCTGCAGGGGCGCAAATTCTCGGTTTTTTCACCTTCTAAGTCAAGGAATTACGTCATTTTCCGACGATCAATGAGACAGCAGCCGTACAGTTAAACATTGAAGCGGAAGTGCATCACATCGCCTTCTTGGACAATGTACTCCTTGCCTTCCAGGCGCCACTTGCCCGCTTCCTTGGCACCGCCTTCGCCCTTGTAGGACACGAAGTCCTTGTAGGCCACCACTTCCGCGCGGATGAAGCCCTTCTCGAAATCGGTGTGGATTACGCCCGCCGCCTGCGGTGCAGTGGAGCCCTTACGCACAGTCCAGGCCCGCACTTCCTTCTCGCCGGCAGTGAAATAGGTCTCCAGACCCAGCAACTTATAACCGGTACGGATCACCCGATTCAGCCCGGGCTCCGTGAGCCCCATATCCTTCAGGAAGTCGGCCTTGTCTGCGTCTTCCAGCTGGGCTATCTCCGCTTCCATGGCAGCACACACCGCCACCACTTCACTACCTTCTGAAGCGGCCAAGGCCTTCACCTTGTCCAGAAACGGATTGTTCTCGAAGCCTTGCTCATCCACGTTAGCGACGTAGAGAGTGGGCTTGAGGGTGATGAGGTTGTATTCCCGGATCATGGCTTTCTCTTCCGGCGAGAGCTTGAGGCCTCGGGCAGGCTTGGCCTGATCTAGCTGGGCTTTGAGCGCATCCAACACCTTTTGGCGGGCGATGGCGTCCTTGTCACCGGACTTGGCGATCTTAGCGTTACGTTCCGCACCACGGCTCACGGCCTCGAGATCCGCGAGCGCCAGTTCAGTGTTGATGGTCTCGATGTCTGAGAGCGGATCCACCTTGCCGGAGACGTGCACCACGTCCGCGTTCTCGAAGCAACGCACCACATGGGCGATGGCATCGGTTTCGCGGATGTGAGACAGGAACTGGTTACCGAGGCCTTCACCCTTGGAGGCACCGGCCACGAGACCGGCGATGTCCACGAACTCGACGGCTGCCGGCACCAGCTTCTGGGGCTTCACGATGTCCGAGAGCTCATCGAGACGCGCATCCGGCACCGCCACTATGCCCACGTTGGGGTCGATGGTGCAGAAGGGGTAGTTCTCCGCCGCGATGCCCGCCTTGGTGAGCGCGTTGAAGAGAGTGGACTTGCCTACGTTAGGCAAGCCGACGATGCCGCATTTGATTCCCATGGGTCTTTGGTTCTCTGTATTCGGATCACGCGCCTTCGGCGGTGTCATCCTCGGGTTTGTTGCGTTTGTTGCGCGGTATCACGCCGCGGCTGTGCAGGGCCTGCATGACCTTATCGAAATGGCCATCCAGGAGCTGCGGCATGGCTTCTACCGTGGCGCTGATGCCCTCCATGATGGCCGTCTCCTCGTCACGTCCGGCCCGCTCCAGCACGTAGTCGATCACGTCGCGGGAGCCGCCCGGATGGGCGATACCGAAGCGTGTCCGGGTGTAGTTCTCACCCAGGTGCGCCGTGATGTCCTTCAAGCCATTGTGGCCGCCAGCACCACCGCCCTTCTTCAGGCGCACCGTGCCGAAAGGTAGATCGAGATCGTCGTGAGCTACCAGGATGCCTTCCACCGGCACCTTGAGGTAGGCCGAGAGTGCTTTCACTGACTGACCGCTGCGGTTCATGAAGGTAGTGGGCTTCAACAGCCTCACGTCATGGCCGCCGATGTTCACCCGGCATACGTCACCGCTGAACTTGCGCTCGGCGCTGAAGCTTCCACCGTGAGCGCGAGCGAGCGCATCCACGAACCACCAACCTACGTTGTGGCGGGTCATAACGTAATCGGCCCCGGGATTCCCGAGGCCGACCACGAGCTGTATCGGGACTGACATGGCAGACAGGGAAGACATGGGCGGCGCCCTGAGAGCGCCGCCACACGCTTACTTCTTGTCTTTGCCCTTGTCCGCCGCCGGAGCCTTGCCACCGGCAGCCGCGGCCGGAGCCTTGGCGTCGCCGGCCTTGGCATCGCCACCGGCAGGAGCAGCAGCTGCACCTTCGGCCGGCGCAGCAGCGCCTTCCGCAGGAGTCGCCGCAGCCACGGGCTCTTCCTCCACCTCGATGCGCGGGTGATGCACCGAGACCACAGGCAGGTTGTGCTCTTCGCCGTAAGCCAGCTGCACCACACGCACGCCTTCCGGAAGCTTGAGGTCCGAGAGGTGCAAGGCATGGTTGAGTTCCAGGGCGATCACGTCGACCTCGATGAACTCCGGCAGGTAGCGCGGCAAACAGGCGATCTCGACTTCGATCATGTTGTGCGAGACCACGCCGCCTTGGGTTTTGACGCCCACGGCTTCCTTCTCGTTCTTGAAGTGCAGCGGCACATGCACGCGGATCTCGATGTCATCCTTCACGCGCAGGAAGTCCAAGTGCATCACGATCGGCTTGGCGGGATGCCGCTGCAGATCCTTGATGATTGCCTGGTGCTCGTCCTTACCCACCTTGATCTTCAAGATGTGCGAATAGAACGCCTCATGCGAGAGGTTGTTCTGCACTTCGTTGTGGTTGAAACTGAGCTGCACGGGGCCTTCACCGGCGCCGTACAGGATACCCGGCACCTTACCCAGGCGACGCAGGCGGCGGCTCGCACCTTTCCCCTTATCGCTCCTGAGCTCGGCGCTCAAATTGAAACTGATAGCCATTGTCTTCACTCCATCACTGTTACAGAACCAACCCCGCGACCTGGGTTGGACAAAACCCGGCAGGCCTAAGGCCTACCGGCAAAACTCAATCCACGTACAGGGATGAGACCGACTCCTCGTCGCTCACCCGGCGCATGGTCTCCGCCAGGAGCTCTGCGATGCTCAACTGGCGTATGCGCTTGCAAGTCTCGGCACCGCCCCGCAGGGGGATGGTGTCCGTCACCACCAGCTCGTCCAGCACCGAACCCTCGATGTTGGAGATCGCCTTGCCCGACAACACCGGGTGGGTGATGTAGGCCAGCACCTTGGCGGCGCCCTGTTCCTTCAGGGCCTTGGCGGCGATGCACAGGGTGCCCGCCGTATCCACCAGGTCATCGACGATCACGCAGGTCTTACCCTGCACTTCACCGATGATGTTCATCACCTGCGCTTCATTCGGGCGCGGCCGGCGCTTATCGATGATCGCCAGGTCCGCGTCATCGAGGCGCTTGGCCAATGCCCGGGCGCGTACCACACCGCCTACGTCCGGCGACACCACGATCAGGTCGTCGAACTTCTGTTTCCACACGTCGCCCAACAGGACCGGCGACGCATATACATTATCTACCGGGATATCGAAGAATCCCTGTATCTGGTCGGCATGCACGTCCACCGTCAATACCCGGTTCACGCCGGCGGAGACCATCAGGTTCGCCACCAGCTTGGCCGTGATCGGCACTCGCGCCGCGCGCTGGCGCCGGTCCTGACGTGCATAACCGAAGTACGGCACCACCGCCGTGATGCGCCCGGCACTCGCACGCCTGAGTGCATCCGCCATCACCAGCAACTCCATGAGGTTGTCGTTGGTCGGCGGGCAGGTGGACTGCACGATGAAGACGTCGCGCCCGCGTACGTTCTCCATCAACTCGATCGCGACCTCACCGTCGCTGAACTTGTTGACCTGGGCCTTGCCGAGCGGCAGGTTCAGACGGGCGGCGATCTTGTGCGCCAATTGCGGGTTAGCGTTACCCGCGAACACCATCATCTTGCCTGCTGACACGGTGCCCCCTCGCGTTACGTGGTCAACCGAGATCTCAATCAAAAATCATTGGCTGGGGCGCCAGGGATCGAACCTGGGAATGGCGGGATCAAAACCCGCTGCCTTACCGCTTGGCTACGCCCCAAGTGTCCTTTCTGCTTCCAATCGCGCCATCAGCGGCGAACGGTTGCAGCCCCGGGCGATGAAGCCGCGCCAGCCCTGAGGCAGCGCCGTGTAGACGCGTCGTGCGTCCGCTTCCTCCGCGAAAACCGCGAACACGCAGGCGCCGGAGCCGGTCAACTGCGCCTTGGCGTGTCCGCCGAGCCAGTCCAAAGCTTCGGAGACCTCGGGATAGCGGGAACGCACCACCGGTTCGAAGTCGTTCCGGTATTCCCCGGAGCGAAAGCGCGCTATTTTGATTGGAGCGGAATTTCGTGTCAATTCAGGGGCCTGGAATATCTCCCGGGTCGCCACCCGGCAGGCCGGTTCAATGACGACATACCAGGGTTCCGGCAGCTCCAGGGGGGTCAAAACCTCGCCTATGCCCTCGGCCCAGGCCGCCTGCCCCCCTACAAAAACCGGCACATCTGCTCCCAATTGGAGCCCCAGGGCCGCCAGACGCATAGTTCCGACGTCGGTCCCCCACAACTGGTCGAGCGCCACCAGGGTAGTGGCTGCATCGGAGCTGCCACCCCCTAGACCCGCCTGCAGGGGCAGGTGTTTGCGCAATTTTATGGAGGCACCCTGCCGGGTGCCGCTCGCTTCCTGTAACAGCCGGGCAGCCTGTACACAGAGGTCCGACGCCTCCGGTATCTGCGCGGGGCCCTCAGCACGCAGGATGCGCCCATCCTCCCTGAGCTCGAATTCCAATTCATCGCAGTGATCCACGAACTGAAACACGGTCTGCAACAGGTGATAACCGTCGGCACGACGGCCGGTGATATGCAGGAAGAGGTTCAACTTGGCCGGCGCCGGCCAGACTGCGCCGCTCACGGCGTCTTGGCGGGCAGCGTCCAATCGCTCACCGCCAGCTTGATGCGTACCGTATCCCGTTGCAGGGTCAGTTGAGTAGGCAGGCTATAACCATCCACCGGAGCGTATGCACGGTACTCCACGTGCCAACCGCGCTGGTCCAGGATCACGAGTTCGCCATTAGCGTCGCTTGTCTTGGTGAAATCCGCACCCGGATCCGGCAAGCCCAGCACCCAATAGCGCAGACTCAATACCGGCAAAGGCTGATGCAGTCGCACACCGAGGTCTGTCTCGGGATCATCGGTCACGAAATCATCGCCCCGGGAAGTCTTCACGTGCAGGAGCGTGGCATCACCATCCATATGTACCGCACCGGCACCCAGGGGACCGTGGAAGTCCAGGCTGCACTTGTCGTCTTGCTGCTTCCAGTCGAGCGAACCGCTGCCACTGTCCTTGCCGCTTATGAAGCCCACCTCCCCGTCGAACTGCCAGGCCGTGAGGGTGGTCAGTTGCGCGCGGTGGCTTTGCCAGGCGGATTCATCCTGCGCACCACTGGGCGCAGTCCCATGCAGGGTGCTGCAGGCAGTCAGCAACAGTGCTGCGATCGACGTCGCACCAAAACGCAGTATCACGGTTGGAACCGGGGAGTGAGCGCAGTGAGAGCTGGATTGTCCGGATCATCGGCGCTGGCCTTCAGCCACAGAGCATGGGCGCCGTCCTTGTCGCCGGTGGCCAGCATCACCTCGATCAGGTGGGCGGCGATCTCCGGGTCCGGCTGTTCGGCGTAGGCCTTCTGCAGATAGTCGAGTGCCTGGGAGTCCTGTCCCAACTGGTGTTCGACCCAGCCCATGCTGTCCATGATGGCCGGGTCATCCGGCTGCAGTGCCAAGGCCCGCTGGATATAGCTCTGGGCTTCGCGATAACGGGTGGTATGCAGGGTCAGGGTGTAACCCAGGGCATTGAGCGCGTCCACGTCGTCAGGTGCATGCTTGAGGATGTCCGAGAGATCGTTCTCCGCGGCGGTGGCGTCGCCGTCCTGCTCCAGTACCAGCGCCCGTGCGTATAAGAGATCCTGGTCGCCCGGCGTCGCCTGCAAGGCGGCGTTATAGACGTCCAGCGCGCGCTTGGGCTGGCCCACGTCGGTAAATACCTGGCCCTCGGCGAGGCGGATGTCCACCGTTGACTGGGGATCGTCTGCCACCAGGCCATCGAAGAACTCGCTCGCGGCGGAAGGCACACCGCTCTTGACCAGGCTGCGGCCGATGCCGGCCTGGGCCGCGAGCCAATGGTCCCCATCGTCCACACGCCGGTACCGATCGAGGGCATCGGGATAGCGCTTCTCTGTCTCGGCGATGCTGCCCAAGAAGTAACTGGCATCGTCGCTGCGTTTGCCAGTCTTGAGCAGGCGCTCGAAGTAGCCGCGGGATGCGGAGGTGTCCTTATCCTGCAGCGCCATGAGGCCCAGGGTATAGAGCGCGTCCGCATTGTCGGGATGAGCCCTCAATATGGATTCGAACTCCTGCTTCGACTCCACCTCGTGCTTGGCTTCCGACAGCAGCGCGGCATAGGCGAGATCCAGGGGCAAGTCGCCAGCGGCACTGCGCACCCGCGCTTGCACCAAGGGCAGCGCTTGTTCGGGCCTACCTTCTGCCACCAAAGCCCGCGCCAGCAATATCAATGGTTCTTCGCTATGAGGGTCGATGGCGAGAGCTGCGCGCGCTTCCCGCTCGGCTAGGTCATAGCGCTTGTACTCCATGGCGGCATGACCCAGGGCGTAGTGGGCCTCGGCGGACTTCGGCGCATCGGCGACGAGGGCCTGTAGTACCGGCAGACCGTGAGCTGCGTCCACTTCCTGCTCCAGGAGCCGCGCCCCCGCCATGTAATTCGGATCTGCACCTGACCGCACCAGCGCCGAGAGATCATGGGCTGCCGCCAGGCTCTCACCTTGGCGTGCTTCCAGTACTGCCTTCATATGCGTGGCGTCGGCGCTTTTGGGCGCCAGGCTCTGCCAACGCTTTGCCAAGGCCAGGGCATCCGTGATGTCTCCATCGCCATACGCCAGCAGAGCTGCGTGGGCCGATAAGGTTGGGTCCGTGGAGAGATTCGCCGCCGCCTGATACTCCTGCACCGCATCCTTGGGATCACCGCGGCCGGTGGCCAGTTCACCCATGAACACGTGATAGGAGATCTCCTGGTCCACGTCGCGGAAGGCCTGCGGCTTGCTCACCGCCACGGGCTTCGGCGCCGCACAGCCGACGAGCAAGAGGACGCAGCAGAGTGTAGGAAGGTTACGCAAGGCCATGGACGGGGCGGTGGACCACGAGACTCTGACTATATCCGATTCGGCGGGGGCCCGCCGTAACGTCTTGTCATGTAGGGCTATTTACCGGAAAATCCGCTCCTAACCTACGGGCCCCAGCCCCATGCCGTTCTTCACTCTCGGAATCAGTCATCTCACCGCGCCGGTCGCCGTGCGCGAGCGCATGAGCTTCAGCCCGGAGCAGATACCGGCGAGCCTGCATGCCGTCACCGGGCTGCCGGGCGTAAGCGAAGCCCTGATCCTCTCCACCTGCAACCGCACTGAGATCTACGCCGAGACGGACGCAGCCGGCGGCGCGGCACTCGCCCAATGGCTCGCGGCGGAACGCAGTGCGGACGACCCGGGCGTTACTGAACGCTTCTACACCCACCAGGGCGATGCAGCCTTGCAGCACCTGTTCCGGGTGGCCTGCGGTCTCGACTCCCAGATCCTCGGGGAACCGCAGATCCTTGGGCAGATCAAGGATGCATATGAACTGGCCCGCAGCGGCGAGACTGCCGGCAACCGCCTGCATCGCATGTTCCAGTACGCCTTCGCGGTGGCCAAGCAGGTCCGCACCGACACCCACATCGGCGATAACCCGGTATCGGTGGCTTATGCCGCCGTGCGCCTGGCCCACCAGGTATTCTCCCGTTTCGAGCCGCTCACGGTACTGCTCATCGGTGCCGGCGAGACCATCGAGCTCACCGCGAGGCATCTGCATGAACAAGGCGCGCGGCGCATGGTCATCGCCAACCGTACCCTGAGCCGCGCCCGTGAATTGGCGGAACACTACCAGGCCTATGCCATCGGCCTGGACGAGATCCCGGCGCACCTCGGCGAAGCGGATATCGTGATCGCTTCCACCGGAAGTCCAGAGCCCATCCTGCATCGCCGCGACGTGGAGATGGCGTTCCGTGGCCGCAAGCATCGGCCCCTGCTCATCGTAGACATCG
The DNA here is from genome assembly GCA_036500225.1 of Gammaproteobacteria bacterium. Taxonomy (GTDB): domain Bacteria; phylum Pseudomonadota; class Gammaproteobacteria; order Natronospirales; family REEB76; genus DASUBN01. The sequence continues at coordinate 46,944 of DASYCJ010000025.1, read as the reverse complement.
CCGTGCCCCGGGACGTGGCAAGTGACGTGGCAGGCATGGAAGACGTCTATCTCTTCAGCATCGACGACCTACAAAAAGTGGTTGAAGAGAATCTGCAGTCCCGGAGGGTCGCGGCCCGTGAAGCGGAGACCATGATCCTGACCCACGTAGCCCGTTTCAACGAGCAGCTGCGGGGACTGGATGCAGTGCCGGCCATCCGCGCCCTGCGCGACCATGCCGCTGAGCTGCGCGAGCAGACCCTGGAACAGGCGCGCCAACGCCTGGCCCACGGCGAAGCGCCGGAACAGGTGCTGCGTTTCCTGGCGGACACCTTGAGCAACCGTCTGATGCATGCCCCCACTGCGCGCTTGCGCCAGGCAGCGAACGAGGGACATGAGCAACTGATCCGCGAGATCCACGCCCTGTTCGGCCTAGACAAGCGGGACGGCGAGGACTGAGCGTCCCCTGTCCACCTATATAATTGCCACGTGAAAGACTCCATCCGCCAAAAACTGGAACGCCTGACCTCCCGTCATGAGGAGGTGGGCGTGCTGTTGTCGCAGCCCAGTGCCGCCAACGATTCCAATCGCTTCCGTGAACTGTCCCAGGAATACGCACGGCTGGAGCCCCTGGCCCAGAAGTTCCATGCCTACTCCAGGGCCGAGGCGGACTTTGCTTCCGCGGACGAGATGGGCAAGGACCAGGACCCGGGTATGAGGGATCTGGCGGACGATGAACGCCGCGCCGCCCAGGGACGCCTGGATGCGCTCGAACCGGAACTGATGAAGCTGCTGGTGCCGCAAGACCCTCACGACGACAGCAACATCTTCCTGGAGATCCGCGCCGGCACCGGCGGCGATGAGGCCGCCATCTTCGCCGGCGACCTGTTCCGCATGTACAGCCGTTATGCCGAGGAGCAGGGCTGGAAAGTGGAGATACTCTCCGAGAGCTTCGGAGAGCATGGCGGCTACAAGGAAGTCATCAGTCGCGTGGTGGGCCAGGGCGCCTACTCCCGTTTCAAGTTCGAGTCCGGCACCCACCGTGTGCAACGGGTGCCGGAGACGGAATCCCAGGGCCGTATCCATACCTCCGCCGTGACCGTGGCCATCCTCCCCGAAGTCGAGGAAGTAGATGACGTACCTATCAATCCTGCAGACCTGAAAGTGGATACCTTCCGCTCCTCTGGTGCCGGCGGCCAGCACGTGAACAAGACCGATTCCGCCATCCGCATCACCCACCTGCCCTCCGGCATCGTGGTGGAATGCCAGGACGAGCGCTCCCAGCACAAGAACCGGGCCCGGGCCATGTCTCTGTTGAAAGCCAAGCTGCTCTCTGCCGAGCGAGAGAAACAGCAGGCAGCCCAGGCACAGTCACGCAAGCTGCAAGTGGGTAGCGGTGACCGCTCCGAGCGTATCCGTACCTATAACTTCCCACAGGGAAGGGTCACGGACCATCGCATCGAACTGACGCTATATAAGCTGGATGACGTGATGCAGGGTCACCTGGACGATGTGATCTTGCCTTTGATGAATGAGTTTCAAGCGGAAGAGCTGGCCGCCATGGCCAGCCAGTGAATCAGGCGGCCGTCCGGCCTTTAAGATCCCGATACAGCACGTAGCAAACCGCCAGTGTGTACCACCAGGCGAAGCCCGAGAGCAGCGTGCCGACCAGGCGCCAGGCGTCGTAGCCTGCTGCCATCGCCGCGCCCTGTGGTGTGGCAAACAGCCCCTCAAGTTGCTCCATGGACATCCCTCCATCCTGGGAACGCCGAAGTGCTTCCAGACCCGTGGACACACTGTGACTTATGGCGGTCATGTCCGTCATCACCAATGCCACTAGGAGTGCCACTGCCGGCACCGAAATCACCAGGGAGACTTTCGCCCAGGAACGCTTGGCGAGACCCGAGCTCTCGCTCAAGGAGGCGAATGGCCCGCGCTTCTCCAACACAGCCGGGAACACGAACAGGGCCAGCGCCGTGCTCGCGCCCGCCGTGGGAGCCAGAGGCAATACGCATAGCACCAGGCCTGCCAGGGGGCCGATGATGAAAGCACCCAGCATGAAGAACGCAAAAGTGAACAGGAGACCGACGATCACGATCAGTTCATAGCAGACATATCCGATCATCACTGCGGGTGTCGCACGTAGGGCCGGCCATAGACCGGTATCGCTGGCCGCAGCGTCGCCCGCAAGTGCCGGCAGGCGCTGGATCGCGATCACATAGAGCAGTGCTTGCATCACACCGAGCAACAGCATGCGGCTGAGATAACCCGGGTCCGCCAGGAGCGAAAGGTCCATGTCGAAGAAGCTGCCGGTGGGCGCGAAGGGCAAGAGCGCCAGGAGTTCGGCGACCAGCACCCATGGGAACACTGAACCCAGGCCCGCGCTGAATAGCCGGTTGCTTTCCGCCAGGGCCTCCCGCATCGAGAGCGGAGATTCACTCAAGGTCTGCAACGGGCATCTCCGGTGACGTGTCCTGCAGTGTGAGCCAGGGGCTTCAGCGGCTCAAGCGCGGCGTCGGAACCAGCCGGAGAGGGTCCAGCGTGTACGCCGCGTGGGCAGCACCTCATGGGGTACCGCTGCGCTCAAGAAACAAATCAGTGTGCCGCCCTGGGGGCTGATGCGTGCCACCGGCTCGAGCGCCTGCTGGCTAGCGTACAGGCACAGGTCGCCGCCGTCCTCCTGGTCCCAGGCATCGTTGAGATATAGCACCACGGACAGCACGCGCCGGTCATCGTCGCGGAAGCGATCTACATGTCGTGCGTAGCCGGTACCGGCGGGATAAGCCGCGTAGTGCCCCTCGAAGTCGTGCAGGCCCAGATAGAGTGTGGTGTTGATGGCGTCCTTGAACTGCGCCAACTCTTCCTGCTGCAGAGCCGCTGCGAGCGGCGCCTCATCCCCCACCCAATGGATATCGTCGCCACGGATATCGTCACGCCGTTCAGCCACGTGTCCGATGCCGGCTCGGTGGAATCGGCCGGTGGCCCTCAGGGCCTCCGCCTCCTGCCGCAAGGCGGCAACCCGGGCCGGAGACAGGAAGCCGGGGCAACAGACCCAATCGTGTTCTGACAGGCCCTGGGCCAGCCTAGGGATCGTCTGCGCCAAGTCGCTTGAGCCGCCTGCGGATGTCGTCAAGGAAGCGTTCATGGCATCGGAGCTTATTGTCGAATGAAAGCGCGGAGAATCATGTGCTTAGCGTGGGGAGTGCATGCTTTAGGCAATACATGCGGGACGTAACTCATTGATTTTTATATACATAATAAAAAGTGTATCGCAGCCCCTTCCCGTGCCGCTGGAAATCTCTAGAATTTGCCGCCGATCGCCGTGTTGAACGGAAATCGGCGAGTAGTATCATCAATTTACATCCATTTCCTGCACTGGTGGTAAACGAATATGAAGAAGTATGCCCTCGTCTTGACCGCTGCCGCTCTGGTCCTGTCGCTGTCCGCCTGTGGCAAGAGCGAAGCTCCTGCTGCCCCGGCTGCCAGCACTGCTGCCCCGGCCCCGGCTGCTAGCACCGCTGCTCCGGCTCCTGCCGCCGGCACCGCTGCTGCTCCCGCTGCGAGCACCCATAAGTAATCGCGGCTACGCACCGCAAGGTGTGTAGAGGATCCCCCTTCAACCGGGGATTCGGAGACCGAAAAAAGGCGAACTCTCGCGAGTTCGCCTTTTTTTATTTTGCTGAGATGGAGTCTTAGATTGCAGCCAAGGCATGTTCCAGATCGGCGCGCAGGTCGTTTACATCTTCGACACCCACCGACAGACGCACTAATGAATCGCTGATGCCGAGGGCCTTGCGGGTCTCCACCGGTACCGAAGCGTGGGTCATGATCCCCGGGTGATCCACTAGGCTCTCCACGCCGCCTAAACTTTCCGCCAGGGTGAACAAGTGGCAGTTCTCCAGGAAGCGTCGCGCCTCCGGTTCAGCACCCCTGAGGAAGATGGTGACGATGCCACCGCCGCCCTGCATCTGCTTCCTGGCGAGGGCATGTTGCGGATGGCTCGGCAGACCCGGATAGGAGACACGCTCCACCTTGGGATGCTTCTCCAGCCAGCCCGCCAGTTCCTGGGCATTCTCGCAATGCCGCTGCATGCGCAGCGCGAGAGTCTTGAGACCACGCAAGGCCAGGAAGCTGTCGAAGGGTCCGGAGACGGAGCCCACGGAGTTGTGCAGGAAGGCCAGTTGCTCGGCTAATTCCTTCTTCTCGCCCACCACCAACATGCCGCCCACCATGTCCGAGTGGCCGTTCAAGAACTTGGTGGCCGAATGCATCACCACGTCGAATCCATGTTCCAAGGGGCGCTGCACTGAGGGTGAGGCGAAGGTGTTGTCGCAGACGGTCATGATGCCGCGCTTCTTGCCGATCTCGCCCACGGCGGTCAGGTCCACCAACTTCAGCAGGGGATTAGTGGGTGTCTCCACCCAGATGAGCTTGGTCTCAGGCCGGATGGCCCCTTCCAGCGCCTTTGGATCACGCATGTCGGCGAAAGTGAACTTGAGTCCTGCGGAGCGTTTACGCACCCGCTCGAACAGACGGTAAGTACCACCGTAAAGGTCATCCATCGCCACCACGTGGGCGCCGGAATCCAATACCTCCAATAAGGTCGCGGTAGCCGCGAGACCAGAGGCGAAGGCATAGCCCTGAGTGCCGTTCTCCAGGTCCGCCACGCAGCGCTCGTAGGCCATACGCGTTGGGTTCTGGGTACGGGAGTACTCATAGCCCTTGTGCTTGCCCGGGCTCTCCTGGGCATAGGTGGAAGTGGCGTAGATGGGCTGCATCACTGCGCCGGTGCTGGGGTCCGGCGACTGGCCTGCATGGATGGCGCGCGTAGCGAAGTGGTGACGTTGGTCTTTGGTGCTCACGGGGTACTCCGGAAATCTATTGAAGGCGTAGGCGATTCAAGAGGTCGCTGCGGGTGACCAGGCCGAGGAAGATGTCTCCATCCATGACGGCGGCGGCAGTCTCTTTCTGCATCAGCGCGAATAGCGCATCGGGCTTCTCCTGGACGGAGATGCGTGGAAAATCGGCATTCAGGGCCGCACGCACTTCCTGGGTGAAGCTACGTTTGTCGCGGCGCACCGCATCGATGATATCCATCTCGCTCACGGCACCCAGGAACTGCTTGCCGTCGATCACCGGCAGCTGGGAGATGCCATTGTTGCGCATGCGGGTATGGGCCGTGAGCAAGGTGTCGCCGGGACCCACGTAGACCGTGGCGCGCTCCCAGTAGGGGCGGCCCACGTAATCGCCCAGGTCGCCGCGCTTGGGACGTTCGATGAAGCCCTGCTCGATCATCCAGAAATCGTTGTAGAGCTTGGAGAGATACTTGTTGCCGGTATCAGCGCCGATGGTAACCACGCGCTTCGCGGTCTTCTGGGCGCGGCAATAACGCAGCGCGGCGCCGATGAGTACGCCTGAGGAAGAGCCCAATAGCAGGCCTTCCTTGCGCAGGACTTCGCGCGCCACGGAGAAAGCTTCGGAGTCGGGGATGGTATAGGCGTGCTTCACCACCGAGAGATCACAGATGTCTGGTATGAAGTCTTCGCCGATACCTTCCACCAGCCAGCCACCCTTCTCCCCCAGCACGCCGGTCTTGAGATAGTCCGCCAGCACCGAACCCTTGGGATCCGCCAGCACCATCTCCACGTGGGGAGCGACCTTCTTGAGATAGTGACCGATTCCGGTGAGGGTGCCGCTAGAACCCACGCCCACCACCACGGCATCGAGTTTGTGCTCCATCTGCTCCCAGATCTCCGGGCCGGTGGTCTCTTCATGGGCCTTGGGATTATCCGGATTGCCGAACTGGTTGACGAAGAAGGCCCCCTGCTCTTCGGCGAGGCGCCTGGCCAGGTCCTGGTAATACTCGGGATGGCCCTTGGCCACGTCGGAGCGGGTCAAGACCACCTCGGCGCCCATGGCCCGCAGGTTGAAGATCTTCTCCTGGCTCATCTTGTCCGGGATCACCAGCATCAGCCGGTAGCCCTTCTGGGCCGCCACCAGGGCGAGCCCCAAGCCGGTATTGCCGGCGGTGGCTTCCACGATGGTGGCGCCGGGCTTCAGGTCGCCGCGCTTCTCCGCTTCCTCGATCATGCTGCGACCGATGCGGTCCTTCACGGAACCGCCCGGGTTCATGAGTTCAAGCTTGAGGAACAGGCGGCAGGGCCCGGTATCGAGATGGGTCAGTTCCAGCATCGGCGTGTTGCCGACCATCTCCAGCACGTTGGAATAGACGCGCATGCGGGCTCCAGGCCTTCAGGTGAAGGCGCCATTTTACGGGAGTGACTACAATAAGCCCACTCATGGATACCCTCGCCGCCGCGCTCCGTACTGCCACCGCAGGCCTCAAGGACAGCGACAGTCCGGCGCTGGACGCGGAACTTCTGCTCTGTGCGGTGTTACAGAAGGACAGGAGCTATCTGCGCAGCCACCCCGAGACCACGCTGGACGCGGTGCAGGCGGCGCGCTATGCCGAACTCACCGCGGCCCGCAGCCGCGGCGAACCTGTCGCTTATCTCACAGGCAAGCGTGAGTTCTGGTCACTGGAACTGAAGGTCACATCCGCCACCTTGATCCCTCGCCCTGAGACGGAACTTCTGGTGGAACAAGCTCTGGCTCTGATCCCGCCGGCAGCCGAATGGGAGATCCTCGACCTCGGCACCGGCAGCGGCGCCATCGCGCTAGCCCTGGCGAAGGAACGACCCTGTTGCCGCATCCAGGCTACTGATCTGAGTGTCGATGCACTGGCGGTGGCTGCGGATAACGCCAGGCGACTTCAGCTCCGTAACGTGGAGTTCCTGCTGGGCAATTGGTACACCCCGGTAGCCGGACGCCGCTTTCACTTGGTGGTCTCCAATCCACCGTATATAAGTCTCTCTGATCCGCACCTCACACAAGGCGACCTGCGCTTCGAACCCCGACAGGCCCTGGCCTCGGGCGCGGATGGCTTGTATGACATCCGTAACATCATCGCCGCGGCACCGGAGCATCTACTGGCCGGCGGCAACCTGATGCTGGAACACGCCTATGAGCAGGGGGCGGAAACCCGGGGACTCCTGCAGGGCGCAGGGTTTAACCATGCACGCAGCTTCCGCGATCTCGCGGGCCACGAACGTATCAGCGCAGGGGATTGGGCAAATCCCAGCGCCTCGCGCTAGAATCCGCAAACTTTTTTCCGGAGGTCCTCATGATCGTGCTCTCCACCAGCCTCGGCGACATCACCCTGGAACTGGACGCCGCCAAGGCGCCGGTCACGGTCAAGAACTTCCTGGCCTATGTGGAGGCCGGCTTCTACGACGGCACCATCTTCCACAGGGTCATCCCTGACTTCATGGTGCAGTGCGGCGGCTTCACCCCCGACATGGTGCAGAAGAAAACCAATGCGCCCATCAAGAACGAAGCGGACAACGGCCTGTCCAACGAGCCCTACACCCTGGCCATGGCCCGCACCTCGGACATCAACAGCGCCACCAGTCAGTTCTTCATCAACCTGGCGGACAACGTATTCCTGGACCACGGCAAGCGCGACTTCGGCTATGCGGTGTTCGGCAAGGTGGTGAAGGGCATGGATATCGTCGACAAGATCGGCGGCGTGAAGACCGGCAGTGCCGGCGGCCACCGCGACGTGCCAGTGACTCCTGTGCTCATCACCAAGGCCAGCAAGGCCTGAGGGTCGCAGGCATCCGGGACGAAAAAGCCGGCGCGAGCCGGCTTTTTATTTCCACCACAAGCTTGGGCTTCAACCCGAGGCCAGCACCGGGAAGAACGCCCGCAGGCCGGCGAAGATGAACTCGATGCCGATGGAAGCCATGATGAGGCCCATGATGCGGGTCACGATGTTGATGCCGGTCTTGCTCAGCAAGTGAGAGATGAGTGGCGCCAAGCGAAACGCAGCCCATACGATGGCAGCCGTCACCACGATGCCACCGAACAGGATCACGTATTGGCCAAACAAAGCCGGCTTGTGGCCGTAGAGGATCACGGTGCTGATGGCACCGGGACCGGCGGTCAAAGGGATGCCGATGGGTACCACCGCCACGTCCTCGCGTTCCGCGGTCTCCTGGGCTTCCTCATCGGTCTGCCGGGTGGCGTTCATCTTCGCCTGCAGCATGGACAGGGAGTTGTAGAGGATCAGGATGCCGCCGGCCACCTGGAAGGAGGCCACGCTGATACCGAAGAAATCCAGGATGCGTTCACCGCATAGCAGTGACACGCCCAATACCATACCCACGGTGATGGCCGCCATGAGCGCAGTGCGGTTGCGCTCCACTGCGGTCTGGTTATAGGTGAGATTGATGAAGATCGGGATGACGCCGATGGGATTCAGGATGGCGATCAGGCCCGCGAAGAACTTCAGGTATTCGACCCAAGCCGTCATGCCGTCCCCGTACCCCGTACGCCTCTGTCTCTGCGTGGACCCATCTTGAGGGTTCTCGCCTGCCGGTTCAATAGCGCGGGCACGGTACAATCCGCGCATGGTCGAGCATGATCAGGATTGGACACTGCGCTATAGCCGGCACCTGGCCCTGCCGGAGTTCGGTATGGCTGCCCAAGAGCGGCTGGCCGCCTCTTCCATATTGGTGGTGGGACTGGGCGGCTTGGGCTCCCCCGCGGCGCTGTATCTCGCGGCTGCTGGCGTCGGCACGCTACTACTCAATGACTTCGACACGGTGGATCTGAGTAACCTGCAGCGCCAGATCCTGTTTCGAGAGACGGATGCCGGCAGACCGAAGACCGATGCCGCCGCAGCCGCCCTCGCTGCCCTGAATCCCGCCTGCAAGCTGGAGAGACTGGAAGGCCGTCTCGATCAGGTGGGACTGCGCGAAGCGCTGAGCCGCTCTGATCTGGTGTTGGATGGCAGCGACAACTTTGGCACCCGCTTCGCCGTGAACCAGGCCTGCGTCATCGCGGGCAAGCCAGTGGTCTCCGGTGCCGCTCTGCGCTACGAAGGCCAACTCTCGGTGTTCGATCCACGGGACGGGGCCTGCCCCTGCTACGCTTGTCTCTACCCGGAGAGCGGTGAAGAACTTGAGGATTGCCGCCGCAACGGTGTGCTGGCACCCCTGACCGGCGTCATAGGCAGCCTGATGGCGGTTGAAGCCCTGAAACTGCTCACGGGCACCGGCACACCGATGACCGGCAAGCTGCTGCGCTACGACGTCCTGGAAGGCGATATACGTTATACCACCGTCAGACGAGATCCCGCATGCCCGGTCTGCAAGCAACGATGAACACTGTCCATACAGAACGCGCGCTACGCCTACAGCGTTACATGCACGCGCATATCCCCTTGGTGGCACAGATGCAGGTACAGGTGGCGTCCCTGGATGATTCCGGTCTATCGCTCACGGCCCCCCTCGCTCCCAACATCAACCATGAACGCACCGCCTTCGGCGGCAGCTTGGCCAGTCTTATGACCCTGGCTTGCTGGGGTTATCTCTGGGCGCTGCTCGATGAAGGCCGGGGGCTGCACATCGTGGTGAAAGACGCGCACGTGGAATACCTGCGCCCCGTCACCGGCCTCCTGGAAGCGCGGTGCACGGCAGCCGATGCGGCGTCTCTGGACAGATTCAAGGATACCCTCACCCGTCGCGATAAGGCCCGCATCGAACTCAAGGCTGAGATGCCGCAGGATGGCGCCATCGCCGCCCGCTACACCGGCAGTTTCGCCGTGTTCCGCACGCCTACTTAAAGCGGGAGCGCCAGGATCCCATAAGCCTGGTTCTCACCGCCCATCTGGGTGTCGAAGCCGTGGGCCACACCGATGATCAGGCGTATATCCGCGATATAGAAGACACTCAGGTCCGATACCCACTCGCTGCCGACACTGCGTGCATAGTGGCCGGGGCGACCGCCCTGGTCCCAGGCGCCACCGACGTCGTAGTACAGCCGTAGCGAGAAGTCGTGCAGGCCGATCGGCGGAAGACGCAATCCGGCTTCAGGCCTCCAGATGGGGATGCGCACTCCAGCGCTGGCGAAGCGCATACGCTGACCCACGAGACCATCTTCACCCGACGGATAGCCCGGGAAAGCGAAGTCACGGCGATCGAAGAGCAATTGCGCGGCAGGTGTGCCAAGTCCAGGGTCCAGGGCGCCGCCGAGGTTGAAGGGCTGGATGCCTTCGGTGCCATAGCCTTCGAGGTAGCGCAGGGTCACCACCGCCTCATCACCCGCGCGGATGAACTCGTTCCAATCGATGCGATAGGCGTTGCCGCGGAAGTCCGAGGCGAACACGTTGCTGCTCTCCGCCACCAGGGTCACGTCGCGGCCATCGTCCTCGCTGATGGAGATGGGCCAGGCTTGGGTGCTGTTCCAGTTGAAGGCGATGCCAGCCGCAGAATCCCGCGCCGAGGACTCAGGTGCGACCGTAGCCGCATCGAAACGATCTTGCTCCGAGAGGAAGGAACCGCCGAGACTGAAGGTGAGGGTGCGTTCCAGAGAGGGCCAAGGCCGTTGCCACAGAGCCTGCAGACGGTCCTGGCGGCGGATGCGTGCCAGATCACCGCTGCCACTGAAGGAATCCAGCAGATATCCGCGAGACAGTAGGAACTGCAGGCGATCGGCATAGGTATAGATGAAGCTGCCGCCGGTAAGGCTGTGCTGGATCTCGTAGTTGATGTCGGCGGCATACACATGCACGCCGAGAGCATCTTGCCCGCTGGTAGCGGCGCCGACCTGGGCGAAACCGGGACCCCAGCCCGCTTCCGGCGTCCAGTAGGCCGGCAACAAGCTCGACCAGGGCGAATACTCGCCATCAGTACTGTCTACATGAGGCGCCACAGGGATCGTCGCATAGTGTGCGGGCGTCGCAATCAACGTGGCATCCAGTATCGATGCCGCGGGCAATCGGTACAGGTCATAACCCGCTGCCGTGTAGCCTAAATAGTAGATATCACCGCTCTTACCCACGCTGGGCGAGAACGCACCGGTATTGACTCGCGTAAGAGTCGCCACCGCACCGCTATCCCGTTGCACGCGCCGGAGGTTATAGACGCCACCCGCATCGGAGGTGAACAGCACTGCACCACCGTCCGGTGTGTACTGCGGGTCCGCGACGTCGCCCACGTCTTGAGCCAGCACCCGCCATTGGCGGGCGCTGAAAGAGAACTCCTCCAGGGCCCAGCGCCTACCTGGGCGCCAGATCGCGGCCGCCAAGTGTTCACCATCCGGCGACCAATCGATACCTCCCAGCACCTCGCCGTTCTCTCCGCTCCATAGCGCCTGCGGATTGCCGCCCTGGGCATCCAATAGCACCAGGCTGCTTTGCCCGAGATCCATGCGTGCTGCGGCGATGTGCGTGCCATCAGGCGACCAGCTTCCATAGTGATAACGGCCGCATTCGGTGAGACGGGTCACGGAGCCGGAGTCCGGGTCAACCTTATATAGGTCGTAGTTGAGGTGATACTCGCGGCAGACCTCAGGGCGCGCCACCAAGAGGCCTGCCTTGGGATTCCAGTCGAGCCGCGCCGGGGTGAAGGTATGCGCTATCTCCCGGCTTCCCTTACCTGGCTCCCACACCATGATGGCGGGGTACTGATGCCAATCGTCACGCACGTAGAACACCCGTCCATCGTCGGTGGCGCGGGGCGACTCGGTATCGAAGCCATGCAGAGTGAGACGCTCGCCTTCCCGGAGCGTGGTGCCGGCTGGATACGGCGGCGCACCGAAGCGATGATCCAGGTAGGCGTTGAACTTGGGCCACACATCCGACACATCATCGCCATTCAGCGCGTCTTCCATGTTCCAGCCCACGAGGAAGGGGATGATGTCATGGCTATAGTCATTCACCAGCGCGGGGATAGCGGACTTGCCGTAGGTCTTGTCTACGAATTGGTAGAAGTTGACGCCGTATAGATAGGGCAACGTGCCACCGGGCCATTCGCTGACTCCCGCCATGGTCACCTGGGACCAGGGCCGCACGCCCTGCTCCACTTCAGCCCGCATATACATGGCGTACAGGCTGCTTTGACCGCGGCCGACGCCCGCCGCTGCATCGGTCTCGTCATAGACCGCGAGACCTTCCAGAAGCATGGTGGGATTGAAGGCCCCCGGGAACAGGTACTCGTTCCGGCCGAACACGTCCTGCAGCGCCCCCGGCGCGCCGGTGGCCTTGTCCAGCTGCAAGACATGGGTGTATTCGTGGGTGATGAGTATCCGGAACCAGTCGTCGAAGTCCTCGAGGGAGTCCACGTCGTCCGGCGGGCTTACGAACAGCTGCACGTTGTTCCGGGGGAACATAGTGGTCTCGCCGTTGGACAGGTCCTCGTGATCCGTGAGCACCAGCTGCACCCGTTCCTCCGGTGTCCAGCCGAGCCAGGGATCCAGGCGCGCACGGGCCTGTTCCGCCACATCCAGCATGTGATGCGCCAGCTGCTCCTCACCGTCGTGATAGACCAATGTGAAGTGCTCGCTCTGCAAGGTTCGCCAGTGCAGGTTGGGATCCACCGCTGCTGCCTTGGACGCGAAACCGAGCGCGGAAAGTGCCAGCATCAAGCTGGGCAAGGAGCGGATCCTCAGCATGAGCACGTCCTCCGTGTCGCGTCAGTTCTCAGCGGATGCCGCGCCCCTGACGGGCGCGGCTCCAAGCTTCTTAGTGTCTTGCAGGTCCGCCCGGCAGGGTGAACTCGCCGGCGAACAGGGACTCCACGTCCACCAGGTCGAAACTATACCGCCTTCCGCAGAACTCGCAGTCCACATCCACCCGGCCCTGTTCCTCCAGGATGGACTGTACTTCATCGTGGCCCAAGCCCTGCAGGGTGTGCTCGATACGTTCGCGGGAACACTGGCAACGGAAGGCCACCGGCGTGCCGTCGAACAGACGCACATCGTCCTCGTTGTAGAGGCGATGCAGTATCTCCTGGGCCGAGAGCCCCGCGAGCTCGTTCTGTTTCAGGGTATCGGACAACACCGTCACGTGCTGCCAGGCATCGGCGTCGCCCTGCTTGTCCGGCAGCATCTGCAGCAGCATGCCAGAAGCGCTAGCGTCGCCCGCCGTGAGCCACAGGCGCGTGGCCAACTGCTCGGAGCGCGCGAAATAGCTCTCCAACGAACTGGACAGGGTCTCACCCTCCAGCGGTACGATACTCTGGTAACGCTCAGCTTTGCCCTTCTGTTCGATGGTCATGACCAAGCGGCCATCTCCCACCAGTTCACGGAAGCTGAGCGCTTCAAGCTCGCCAGTCCAGCGAGCGAGACCACGTAGGTTGAGGTCGCTGGTGCACTGCACCACCAGAAGGTGCACGGGACCGGAACCTCGGATCTGCAGGGTGATGCTGCCATCGAACTTCATGGTCGCGGATAAGAGCACCGCCGCTGCCATGGCTTCGCCCAGCAGGCCGCGCACCGGCGCCGGGTAATCCTGGCGTTCCAGCGCAGCTCGCCAAGTGGCATCGAGGTGCACGTGACGACCCTGCACCGGCAGGCGTTCGAAGATGAACCGTCTCAGGGTATCGTGTTCGCTCATTTCCATCCGTGATCTCGGGAGTTGGGTCAACGTCCCGATGTATGGGCAAAAGACATGCTTTCAACCCACTCAGGTTTGCCGTCCTTGGCGGACAGACTTACCGCCTCGCTATCCATGGCTCGGCGCCGAACTTAGACAGGATGCCACTGGCATCCCGTCTAAGTCACCGGTTCAGCCTTTGAGCTTCTTCTGCAGGAGTTCGTTGAGCTGGGCCGGGTTGGCCTTGCCCTGGGTGGCCTTCATGACCTGGCCAACGAAGAAGGCGAACAGCTTGTCTTTGCCGGCACGGAAGTCGGCGAGCTGGGCGGGATTAGCGGCCATCACCTGGTCGATGACTTTCTCCATGGCCCCGCTGTCGGTGATCTGCTTCAGGCCCTTCTTCCCGATGATCGCATCCGCATCGCCCTCGCCGGCCCACATGGCCTCGAAGACTTCCTTGGCGATCTTGCCTGAGATGGTGTTGTCATGGATGCGCTTCAGCATCCCGGCCAAAAGCGTCGCGCTCACGGGGCTCGCGGCGATTTCTTTGGCATCCTTGTTGAGCGCCGCGGAGAAGTCGCCCATCACCCAGTTAGCGGCGAGCTTGCCTTCTACCCCACTCTCCTTCACCACCGCTTCGTAGAAGTCTGCGAGGTCACGACCGGCCGTGAGCAGGCCAGCGTCGTAGGCCGAGAGGCCGTAGGTGCTCATGAAGCGCTGCTTCTTGGCGTCTGGCAGCTCCGGAAGAGCCTTGCGAACTTCGTCCACCAGCTCCGGCGAGATATCCAGTGGCAGCAGGTCCGGGTCCGGGAAATATCGGTAATCGTTGGCCTCTTCCTTGGCGCGCATGGAACGGGTCTCGTCCTTGTCCGAGTCGTACAGGCGCGTCTCCTGCACCACTTTGCCACCACCCTCGATGAGCTCGATCTGGCGCGCCACCTCGAAGTTGATGGCCTTCTCCACGAAACGGAAGGAGTTTATGTTCTTGAGCTCGGCGCGGGTGCCGAACTTAGCCTCACCCTTCTTGCGCACCGAGACATTGGCGTCGCAGCGGAATGAACCTTCCTGCATGTTGCCGTCGCAAATCTGCAGGTAAGTAACCAGACTATGCAGTTTCTTGAGGTAGCTCACCGCTTCCTTGGCGGAACGCATATCCGGCTCGGAGACGATCTCGAGCAGAGCCATGCCGGCACGGTTCAGGTCCAGGGCAGTGAGCTTGCCGAAACCCTCATGCAGGGATTTGCCGGCATCTTCCTCAAGGTGCGCGCGGGTAATACCGATGCGCTTCACGCTGCCATCATCCAGCTCAATGTCGAGATGGCCGTTGGCCACCACCGGCAGCTCGTACTGACTGATCTGATAACCCTTGGGCAGGTCCGCGTAGAAGTAGTTCTTGCGCGCGAACACAGAACGCGGCGCGACGCTGGCGGACACCGCCAGACCGAACTTCACGGCCATGCGCGCCGCGTCCTTGTTCATCACCGGCAGCACGCCGGGATAGGCCAGGTCTACCAAGCAGGCCTGACTATTGGGCAGCGCACCGAATTCGGTGGATGCGCCGGAGAAGAGCTTGCTCTTGGTGAGCAGCTGGGTGTGGACTTCGAGTCCGATGACAGTTTCCCATTCCATGCTCATGCCTCATACCCCTTCGGCAGGCGCGTATGCCAATCAGTCTCCTTCTGGTACTGATGGGCTGCCGCCAACATCCGCGACTCGTCGAAGTAGTTGCCGATGAGCTGCAGGCCCACCGGCAGACCGTCAACGAAGCCCGCCGGGATGGACATGCCGGGCAAGCCTGCCAGGTTCACGCCATTGGCGTAGATGTCGTTCAGGTACATGGTCACCGGATCGTCGGTCTTCTCGCCCAGCTTGAAGGCTGGGGTCGGCGTGGTGGGCCCCATGATCAGGTCCACACCTTTGAAAGCCTCGATGAAGTCCTGGCGTATCAGGCTGCGGGTCTTCTGCGCCTTGATGTAGTAGGCGTCGTAGTAGCCTGCCGACAGCACATAGGTACCGGTCATGATGCGGCGCTTCACTTCCGCGCCGAAACCCTCACCGCGGCTGCGCATGTAGAGGTCCGTGAGATCCACGGGGTCCTTGCAGCGGTAGCCGTAGCGCACACCGTCGAAGCGCGCCAGGTTGGAGGAGCACTCCGCCGGTGCTACCACGTAGTAGGTGGGCACCGAGAGCATGAAGTGGGGCAAGCTCACGTCCTGCACCACGGCGCCGAGCTTCTCATAGACCTTGATGGCGGCGCGGGTGGCATCCGCGACCTTGGGATCGAGGCCCTTGTCGAAGAATTCCTTGGGTACGCCGATGCGCAAGCCCTTCATGGACTGTCCGAGTTCAGCGGGATAATCCGGCACTGGACGGTCCACGCTGGTGGAGTCGCGCTCGTCGAAACCGGCCATGACCTGCATGATCATGGCGGCATCTTCCGCCGAGTAGGTGATGATTCCCGCCTGATCCAGGCTCGAGGCGAAGGCCACGATGCCGTAGCGCGAGACGCGCCCATAGGTAGGCTTGATGCCGGTGACACCGGTGAGCGCCGCCGGCTGGCGGATGGAACCGCCGGTGTCGGTGGCGGTGGCAGCGGGCGCGAGTCGCGCCGCGACCAGCGCAGCCGAACCGCCGGAAGAGCCGCCGGGCACCCGCGTCTCGTCCCACGGATTCTTCACCGGACCATAGAAGCTGGTCTCGTTCGACGAGCCCATGGCGAACTCGTCCATGTTGGCCTTGCCGAGCAGGATCATGCCGGCGCGTTTCATGCGTTCCACCACCGTGGCGTCGTAGGGTGCCACGAAGTTATCCAGCATCTTGGACCCGCAGCTGGTCTTGACCCCGGCGGTGCAGAAGATGTCCTTGTGCACCATGGGCACGCCCGTGAGCGGACCGCCACGGCCGGCAGCGATCTCCAGATCGGCACTGCGCGCTTCCTGCAGGGCCTGATCCTTGAGAACGGTGATGAAGGCATTGAGCTTGGGGTTGAAGCGCTCGATGCGCTCCAGGAAGGTACGCGTGAGCTCTTCGCTGGAGACCTTGCGGGCCTTCAGGTCGCGCGCCATTTCGGCTATCGACTTGGTATGCAACATTTTCGGATCCCTAAGGCCGGCCCCCGAGGGGCGCGGCCCGACATCTGTTATTCCACGACCTTCGGTACCAGATACAGCCCCGCCTCGGATTGAGGGGCATTGGCCTGGTAGCGATCCCGGTCGACCTGTTCCGTGACTTGGTCCTCACGCAGCCGTTGCGGCACGCCCACCAGGGGGTGGGCCATGGGTTGGACGGAGCCGGTGTCGGCCTGGTCCAGTTGGGCCACGAAGTCCAGGATGCTGGACAGGTTTTTTGCATAAGCCGGGATGTCCTGCTCGGCTATGGAGAGCCGTGCGAGACGGGCGATGGACTTCACTTTGTCCGGGGTCAGGGACATGGTCGCTCCGGAGAAAAACTTGCGGAAATCCAGTGGATTATCGCACAAAGCTGCTTGCCGCCGGAGCCCCCCATTGTTAAAGTAATCCGCTCACCTGTCCCCGGTATCCTCAAGAAAAACCATGTTCAAGAGCCTGCGCGGATTCTTCTCGACCGACCTGTCCATCGACTTAGGCACTGCCAATACGCTCATCTATATGCGCGGCAAGGGCATCATCCTTAGCGAGCCTTCGGTGGTGGCCATCCGCGAGGAAGCCGGACGCGGCAACAAGGTCATCGAGGCTTATGGCCAGGATGCGAAGCGCATGCTGGGCCGCACGCCGGGCAACATCGTCGCCATCCGTCCCATGAAGGACGGTGTGATCGCCGACTTCACCATCACCGAACAGATGCTGAAGCACTTCATCAAGAAGGCGCACGGCAACCGTTATTTCCGCCCCACGCCGCGCGTGTTGGTGTGCGTGCCCTACGGTGCGACCCAGGTGGAGCGCCGCGCCATACGTGAATCCGCTGCCGGCGCCGGGGCGCGCAAGGTATACCTGATCGAGGAACCCATGGCTGCAGCCATCGGCGCCGGCCTGCCGGTGCACGAAGCCAAAGGCTCCATGGTCCTGGACATCGGCGGCGGCACCTCCGAGGTGGCCGTAATCTCCCTGAACGGTATCGTCTACGCCGCCTCTGCCCGCATCGGCGGAGATCGCTTCGACGAAGCCATCATCAATTACATCCGCCGCAACTACGGCATCCTGATCGGCGAGGCGACTGCCGAGCGGGTGAAGCACGAGATCGGCTGTGCCTATCCTGGCAAGGAGCTGCTGGAGATGGACGTGAAGGTCCGCAACCTGTCGGAAGGCGTGCCCCGCAGCTTCACCCTCAATAGCAATGAAGTGTTGGAAGCGCTGCAGGAGCCCCTGGCCGGAATCGTCGGCGCGGTGAAGCATGCCCTGGAACAGACCCCGCCGGAGCTGGGCTCCGACGTCGCCACCAACGGCATCGTCCTGACCGGTGGTGGCGCCCTGTTGCGCGACATCGACCGCCTGCTGCGTGAAGAGACTGGCCTGCCGGTGCTGATCGCCGACGACCCGCTGACCTGCGTGGCCCGCGGTGGCGGTAAGGTGCTGGAACTCATCGACGAATACGGCGCCGAGACTTTCGCCGTCGAATAAGCTTCGTCGGAGCCTGCCGCCTGTTGCGGGCTGGCTCCCAGGGCCGCAAACTAGCGCATCCTTATATATGCGGCGGTTCTGAGGTCCCGGTGCCCATCCCTTCCCTGCAGAACGCTCACTGCCTGACGCCGCCTCCCGAGGCCCGCTAGTGGCCGTGTTCCGCCGCCAACGCTCGCCGCAACTCTTCTCCAGCCGTCCGGCCGGTGCCTTGCGCACCCTGCTCATGATCGGCATCAGCATCATGCTCATGGTCTACGACCATGAGACCGGTCGCCTGAAACAGATCCACGCGGCCCTCGCCACTCTCGTGTGGCCGGTGCAGGTGATCGTGGATGCGCCCCATTCGCTCATGACCTGGGCGGGAGACAAACTCGCCACCCACCGCACACTGGTGACAGAGAACGAACAATTGAAGAGCCGCCTGTTGCAGGAGGACGCCACCCTGCAACAGTTTGCGGCACTGCAACAGGAGAACCAGCGGCTGCGGGGCCTGATGCAGGCCGCAGCGCAGGTGAGCGGTCGCGTCAGCGCCGCCACCATCCTATCTGCGGCCCTGGACCCCTTCCGTCACATGGTGGTGATCGACAAAGGCACCCATGACGATGTCTATGAGGGCCAGACGGTGATCGATGCCTACGGCATCGTCGGCCAAGTGACCCGCGCCGACCCGCTCGCCTCGGAGGTGACGCTCATCAGCGATCCAGGCCAGGCCATCCAGGTGGAAGTGAACCGCACCGGGCTGCGCACTCTCGCCGTCGGCGATGCAGACCTCTCGGAACTCACTCTGCCTTATGTCACCAACAGCGCCGACATCAAGGAGGGTGACTTGGTGGTGACCTCCGGACTCGGCGGCCACTATCCCGCCGGCTATCCGGTGGGCGTCATCACCCATTTCGAGCGCGATCCCGCTGAACCCTTTGCCCATGTCTTGGCGCGTACAGCAGCGGATCTCAGCAGCGGTCATGAGGTGTTGTTGTTCTGGCCTGCACAGCCGCCGCCAGAGACCGAACTCTCACCCAAGCCCGCGTCGTCGATCAAGGCCGCGCCCAAGTCCGGCAAGAAACGCCCATGAGAGAGCTCTCCGCACCGCGCGGCTCCTGGGTGATCGCTGCCAGTTATCTGGTAGCGTTGATCCTCACGGTCTGGCCACTGCCCCAGTGGGCCGAGGTGTTCCGGCCGGCCTGGGTGCCGCTGGTCACCATCTATTGGTGTCTGTGGTTGCCGGAACGGGTCGGAGTGATCATCGCCTTCTTCGCAGGGCTATTGGTCGATGCCCTGAGCGGAACTCTGCTCGGAGAGCATGCCCTGGCGCTGGTGATGGTGGCCTGGGTGGCACTATGGATGCACCTGCAGGTACGCGTGTTCCCCTGGTGGCAACAATGCGTAGTGATCCTGGGGATACTGGCGCTACACGGGCTGGTGCTGTTCTGGGTGGATGGCATGCTGGGTTACACCGCCGGTGCCGCCATGCGCTGGGTACCGGCCTTAGTGAGCGCGGCCTTGTGGCCGTGGATATTGCAGATCATGTCGCGCAGCCAGCAGCGTTACCACGTCGGCTGACGGACGCCTACCGGACTTAACTGCACAAATGCCCCGCATCCGCATACGCAACGAGTGGCTGGAACAATACCTGTTCCGCACCCGTGCCCTGGTGGTGGGCGTGATCGCGCTGTTGTTGTTCATGGTGGTGGCGGGCCGCCTCGTCTATCTGCAGGTCATCAACTACAGCCATTTCGCGACCCTGGCCGAGGGCAACCGTCTGCGCGCCGAACCTGTGCAGGCGCCCCGCGGGCTCATCTTCGATCGCAACGGTGTGCCGCTGGCGGAGAACAAACCGAGTTACGAGCTGGACGTGGTGCCGGAGCAAGTGCCGGACATGCCAGCCACATTGGAAGCGCTCGGCAAACTAGTAGAGATACGTCCCGGCGATCTCAAGCGCTTCAACGAACTGCTGAAGAACAAGCACCCCTTCCAGCCGCTGCCGCTGCGCAGGGGTCTCTCGGATGATGAGATCGCGCGCTTCGCCTCCGAACGCCAGGATTTCCCCGGCGTGGACATCAGCGCCACACTGGAACGTTTCTACCCGCAGGGCGACCTCACCGGCGCAGTGGTGGGCTACACGGGCCTGGTGAGTCCCGACGAGCTGCAGCAACTCGATCCCAACCAATACATCAGCACCTCGGAAATCGGCAAGACCGGCGTGGAAGCGGCCTACGAGAAACTGCTGCACGGCTCGGTAGGCGTGCGCCAGATGGAGACCACTGCCGAGGGCCGGCCAGTGCGGCCTGTAGGCTACACCCCGCCGGTGCCGGGCAGCGATCTCTATCTCTCAATCGACATCAAGCTGCAGCAGGCCGCAGTGAAGGCGTTGGGCGAAAACTACGGTGCAGTGGTAGCCATCGATCCCAACACCGGCGAGATCCTGGCGCTCGTCAGCAAACCGGGTTTCGATCCCAACATGTTCGTCGGCGGCATCGAAACCGATGAATACGAAGCCCTGCAGAGCGATCCCTCCCAGCCGCTGTTCAACCGCGCATTGCGCGGCCAGTATCCGCCCGGCTCCACGGTGAAACCGTTCCTCGGCCTCGCAGCACTCAACTACAACGTAGTGACGCCCTTCACCAGCCTGATATGTCCGGGCTACTTCTACCTGCCCGGCAACCCCAACCCTTATCGCGACTGGCGCAAGGGCGGTCACGGCGAGACCAACCTCACCAAGGCCATCCAGCAATCCTGTGACGTGTACTTCTACACCGTGTCCCTCAAGCTCGGCATCGATCGGGTGCACGACTTCCTCACCCAGTTCGGTCTGGGCGAACCGCCGGATGTGGACTTGGTCGGCGCGCTGCCTGGCGTGATCCCGTCGCCGGAGTGGAAGCGCAAGACCATGCGCAAGCCCTGGTACCTGGGTGAGACGGTCATCACCGGCATCGGCCAGGGCTACATGCTGGTGACGCCGTTGCAGCTCGCATCCGCCACCGCCACCCTCGCCATGCACGGCCAGCACTTCGCACCTCACGTGCTGCACTCGGAAGGCGATCCGCTCTCGGGCGTGATCAGTGACATCGCGCCACAATCCTTGCCGACGGTGCAAGACAATTATCCAAACGCCTGGGACATCGTCATCAATGCCATGACCAAGGTGACACAGCCCGGTGGTACCGCCGCTCTCGCCTTCTCCGGCAATAACGCCAAATACCTCATCGCCGGCAAGACCGGCACCGCCCAGGTGCATGCCAAACGCCTCGGGGTGATGGGTGAAGAAGACGAGTCCGGCTTGCCCAAGGAGTTCCGCGACCATGCCTGGTTCATCTCCTTCGCGCCCGCCTTGGCGCCACGCATCGCCATCGCGGTGCTGGTGGAGCACGGTGGCGGAGGCGGCGCAGTAGCCGCGCCGGTGGCGCGCCAGGTGATGAACGCGTATCTTCAGAACGAGGGCACCGAGGCGCCCGTGAAACCATGAACCGACCGCTTCCCTCCGCATCCGGTTATCGCTCGTCCGGCGAATTGAGCTTCGGCGAGCGGCTGCTGCGCCAGCTGAACCTGGACGGCCCGTTGCTGGTGGCGATATTCATCCTCTGCGGCATGGGCCTGGCCATCCTCTACGGCGCCGCCGGCGAGGACATCCAGACCGTCTATCGCCAGGCGCTGCGCCTTGCGCTCTCTTTCGGCGTAATGCTGGTGCTAGCGCAGATCTCGCCGCAGTTCTTGAGGCTCTGGGCTCCCTGGGTGTTCGGCGCAGGCCTAATCCTCCTGATGCTGACCCTGCATTCCGGTCACATAGGCCGCGGCGCACAGCGCTGGCTGAGCCTGGGCGTAGTGCGCTTCCAACCCTCCGAGGTCATGAAGATCGCCGTGCCCATGATGGTGGGCTGGTACCTGCACGACAAACCGTTACCGCCTGACTGGCGCCAGTTGCCGGTGCTGGGCCTGATCGTGGTGATCCCGGTGATGCTGGTGGCGGTGCAACCGGACCTCGGCACCGCCATGCTCATCATGAGTGCTGGCGCCTTCGGTGTCTTCCTCGCCGGCCTGCGTTGGCGGGTCATCATCATCATAGTGCTGCTGCTGGCGGTGGCGACGCCGATCCTCTGGCATTTCATGCATACCTACCAACGGGATCGGGTGCTGACTTTCCTCAACCCCCAGCGTGACCCGCTAGGAGCCGGCTACCACATCATCCAATCCGAGATCGCCATCGGTTCCGGCGGCGTGTTCGGTAAGGGGTGGCTGCATGGCACCCAGTCACAGCTGGACTTCCTGCCGGAGAGTTCCACCGACTTCATCTTCGCCGTGCTGGGTGAGGAGTTCGGCTTCATGGGTGCCCTGGCACTGATCGGTCTGTACGCCTTCATCGTCGGCCGTTCTCTGTTCATCGCCATGCGTGCCCAGGACACCTTCTCCCGTCTCACTGCCGGCAGCCTGACCATGGCCTTCTTCACCTACGTATTCATCAACAGTGGCATGGTCTCCGGCATCGTGCCGGTGGTGGGCGTGCCCCTGCCGCTCATCAGCTACGGCGGCACGTCCATGGTGACCCTGATGGCTGGATTCGGTATCCTGATGAGCATCCACTCACACCGTAAGTTGGTGTCGTCCTGATGAAGCAGTCGAAGTTTGCGATCCTGCTTCCTCTGCTGCTACTCGCGGCCTGCGCCCACCGACCCTTCGTCCCCGCCACCAAGTCTTCTATCCCTTCGCAGCAGGGCATCCCCGGCGGCTACGCCTCACGCCCCGAAGTGCAGCAGTTCATGGGCAAAGTGGCGCAGAAGGACGGTTTCGACCATGCCTGGATGCAGCGTGCCTTCGAGGGAGCACAGAAACGCCAGTCCATCATCGATGCCATGAACCGGCCGTACGAATCCAAGCCCTGGTTCCAGTATCAGGGTATCTTCGTCAATGAGACCCGCATCAGTGCCGGCGCCGCCTTCTGGGACCAGCATGCCCAACTCCTGCAGCAGGCCGAAGCTAAATACGGCGTGGATGCGGACATCGTAGTAGCCATCGTCGGCGTGGAGAGCCTCTACGGCAAGGAACACGGCGGCTATCCCGTGATCGATGCGCTCTCCACCCTATCTTTCGACTATCCGGCCCGCGCGCCCTTCTTCCAGACCGAATTGGAACAGTTTCTGGTGATGTGCCGGGAACAGGGTTTCGATCCGCTGAAACCCATGGGCTCCTACGCCGGCGCCATGGGTACCCCGCAGTTTATGCCGGACAGTTTCCGCGCCTATGCGGTGGACTTCGACTCCGATGGCAAACGCGACATCTGGGCGGACTGGCCGGACATCCTCGGCAGCGTCGCCAACTACTTCCATCTGCACGGTTGGAAGGAGCATGCTCTCACCATCGTGCCGGCAGATCTACCCAAGGACTCGGTGGTACCCGCCTCGATACCCACAACCGTCGGCGCCTTGCGCCAGATGGGTGTGACCGTGAGCGAAGGCGTGCCGGACGACTCTGAGGCGGTACTGATTGCCCTGCAGCAACAGGATGGCATGCAGTACTGGGTAGGCCTGCACAACTTCCGTGTCATCACCCAATACAACAAGAGCCCGCTCTACGCCATGGCGGTGATCCAGCTCGCTAACGCCATCTCCCAGCGCCGTGCAGCCCAGGGCCACGATGCAGTTCCTTAGCAGATTATTTTCCAAAAAGTGCGCCCTGCATTTTTGGGAAATCGGCACACCCGAGAACAGCTCGTGTGCGCCTCCGCTTCGCGGGCGCTACACCCATGTAGCGTTGTCTCCTTTCCTACTCGCCCTCACTCTCCTCACCGCCTGCAGCCAGTTCCCAGAGCAACCGAAGGACACCAAACCCTGGGGTCCGCCGGGTTCCGATATACCAGCGACACCGGCCCACAAGGGCGACTACGGTCCCGACAAGCCGGTGGACGTGTCCAACGTCAAGGATGCGGTCCCTACCGACGTGACACCGAGCCGTTATGGGAACCCTTCCACCTACACGGTGCTGGGCCAGAATTACACGCTGCTTCCCGCCTGCAAGGGCTACCACGATCGCGGTATCGCTTCCTGGTACGGCATGCAATTCCACGGCAGCCGCACCTCGGATGGCGAGACCTACGACATGTACGCCATGACGGCGGCGAACAAGGTAGTACCCATCCCCTGCTATGCGCGTGTCACCAACCTCAAGAACGGCAAGAGTGTCGTCGTGAAGATTAACGATCGTGGCCCCTTCGTAGCGAACCGGCTCATCGACCTGTCCTACGCCGCCGCGTCCAAGCTCGGCATGCTGGGCAGTGGCACGGCACTGGTGGACGTGCAGGCGGTGGGCCCAGGCGACTTGCCGCCGCCGGCCTCCACAGTACCGCCTGCCGTGAGTGTGGCCGCCGCGGCAGTCGCTGTCCCGGCTGCTGCCAGCCTCGCGCCCGCCCCCTTGGCACCGTCCACGGCCAATGGCGCACCCCAGATATTCCTGCAGGTAGGCGCCTATGCAGAGCGCGCCAATGCGGATAATGCGGCAGCCAAGATCGGCGCCAGCGGCATCCCCCATGCCTTCGTACTGTCCGTGAGCGAGGGCGCACGTACCCTCTATAAGGTACGGATTGGCCCGCTGGCGGACGTGGATTCAGTGGATCAACTCACCACCAAACTCATCGGCCTAGGCTTCGACGACGCCCAAATCGTCATCCCCTGACGCCTTCCAGCCCAAACAGGTAAAATCCCCATATCCGGCATTAGCATGGTGCCGATGCATCCACGCCGTCGCGCCCCGAGGTGTCCGTTGAGCTCCAAGTTCCTTCTGGCCTGTCTCCTGACCTGCATCACTGCTGCCGTCCAGGCTCTGCCGATACCGGCACCACCGCAGTTCCCCGCCAAGAGCTACGTGCTCATGGACGCTCACAGCGGTCAGGTGATCGCAGCCTTGAACGGCGACCAACGCCGCGAACCGGCCAGCCTCACCAAGCTCATGACCGCTTACGTGGTGTTCCACGCACTCAAGGAGGGTGTGCTGCATCTGGACGACACCGCCACCGTGAGCGAGCGCGCCTGGAAGATGGGGGGCTCGCGCATGTTTGCCAAACTCGGCAGCCAGGTGAGCGTGGACGACCTCTTGCAAGGCATGATCGTGCAATCCGGTAACGACGCCACCGTGGCTCTCGCAGAACGTGTCGGCGGCACCGAGGATGCGTTCGTCCAGATCATGAACCACTACGCCGAAAAACTCGGCATGCGCGACAGCCATTATGTGAATGCCTCTGGCCTCACCGCCGACAAGAACCACTATATGTCGGCCCATGACCTGGGCATCCTGTCGCGGGCTCTCATCAGTGAGTTCCCGCAATACCTGCACTATTTCTCCCAGAAGGTCTTCGTCTGGAACAAGATCAGCCAGGGCAACCGCAACGATTTGCTCTATACAGATACCACGGTCGACGGTTTAAAGACTGGCGACACCGACGATGCTGGCTATTGCCTGGTGGCCACCGCCACCCGCGGCGATCTGCGCCTCATCTCCGTGGTTATGGGCACCAAGACACGTCCCGAACGCGGCCGCTATGCCGAGACCCTGCTGAACTATGGCTCCAACTTCTTCGAGACCCGCAAGCTGTACGCGGCAGGTGCAACGGTCGCCAGCGTCAAGGTCTGGAAAGGTGCAGAGGAGTCCGTGGACGCAGGCCTACTCCAGGATATGTACGTCACCATCCCCAAGAGCGGCGACTCCAGTTTGCAGGCCACTGCCCAGACCTCGGCTGGTTTGATAGCCCCCGTCGGCGATAAGAGCCAGGTTGGCATGCTCAACGTCACCCTGGACGGCCACATGCTCACCCAGGCGCCGCTCTATACCGTCAAAGCTGTGCCGGAAGGCGGTTTCTTCCATCGTCTCGTGGACAGCGTGCGCCTCTGGTTCAGTAAGAAGAAGTGACATGGCGGCACCGCTGCCCGTCGCACATCTGAACGGCCGCTTCCTTCCCCTCACTGAAGCGAAGCTCTCGCCCCTGGACCGGGGTTTCCTGTTCGGTGATGGCGTATACGAGGTGATCCCCGCGTATGCCGGCCGGCTATTCCACCTGCCCGGGCATCTGAAGCGCCTGCAACATAGCCTCGACGGCGTCCGGCTCAAAAACCCTCTGAGCGACGCAGACTGGGCCATCCTGCTCCAAGAGCTCATTGTCAAGAACGGTGGCGGCGACCAAGCGGTCTACCTGCAGGTCTCCCGCGGCGCAGATGTGGGCCGCGACCACGGCTTTCCGGCCACTGCCCCTGCCACTGTCTTCGCCATGAGTTCTCCTTTGGGGCCGCTGCCGGAGGAACTCAAGACGAAAGGCGCGCGAGTCGTCACCCTGCCGGACATCCGTTGGCAGCGTTGCGACATCAAGTGCACTGCGCTCTTGGGTAACGTATTGCTGCGTCAACAAGCCATCGATGCGGGCTGCCATGAGGGCCTGTTGCTGCGCAACGGCCATGTCACCGAAGGCACCGCCAGTGGGCTGTTCATCGTCGAAGACGGCGTGCTGGTGACGCCGCCGGACAGCGCAGAACTCCTGCCCAGCATCACCCGCGACGTGGTGCTGATGCTAGCGGCACGTATCCACATGCCGGTGCGGCGCGACGTCATCCCAGTAGGTGCGTTGGAGCGAGCTGAAGAGATCTGGCTCGTCAGTTCCACTCGCGAGGTCTACGCCGTCACTAGCGTGGATGGCCAGCCGGTACAGGACGGAGCGCCCGGCGTGCGATGGAAACGGATGTACACACTGTTCCAGGAGCATAAGCTGGAGCAATCCTGGTGACTGAAGAGTCTCCCCTCAAGTTCCCCACCAGCTTCCCCATCAAGATCATGGGTAAGGACGAGCCGGGTTTCCATGACGCGGTGGCTGAGATCGTGGCACGCCACGTGGCACCCCTGGAGACTCTGCCGGTGAAGAAGCAGCCCAGCCGCGAAGGCAAGTTCGTCTCCATCACGGTCACCATCGAAGCCCAGAGCCGCGAGCAGCTGGACGCCCTCTACCGTGACTTGAGCGCCCATCATCTGGTGCTCATGGCTCTATGAACGGGCCTGTCATCAAACATCTCGGCCGAGTGGAGTACGAACCCACCTGGCGCGCCATGGAGAAGTTCACTCTAGAGCGCGGTGCGGCTACGCCCGATGAGATCTGGTTCCTGGAACATCCACCGGTGTTCACCCTGGGCATGGCGGGTAAGATGGAACACGTGCTGGCACCCGGTGACATCCCGGTAGTACAGATAGATCGGGGCGGCCAGGTGACCTACCACGGCCCGGGCCAGCTCGTGGTGTATCCGCTCCTGGACCTGCGCCGCCAGAAACTCGGTGTGCGTGAACTCGTCGAAGCACTGGAGAACAGTGTCATCGATACGTTGGAAGGCTACGGCATCCAGGCCCGCAACCGGCGCGACGCACCCGGCGTGTATGTGGACGCGCGCAAGGTCTGCTCCATCGGCATCCGAGTGCGCCGCGGCTGCAGCTATCATGGCATCGCCTTCAACGTGGCCATGGACCTCGAACCCTTCCAGCGCATCAACCCCTGCGGCTATGCGGGACTGGAGATGGCCCAGGTGAGCGCCCTCGGCGGCCCTGCGAGCGTACGCCAGGTGGCTGAAGACCTGGCACCGGCCCTGCTGGAACGGCTGGGATATAATGACGCCCCTCTGGCAGCCCGAGCGGGCGCCTGAACCCCGAAGGCGACATGTCCGACTCCCCCGTCAAGAAAGCATCGGCTCTCGAGCCCGGCAAGAAACTCAGCGCCCAGGAGAAGATGGCGCGCATCCCGGTGAAAATCGAACCCACGGTCACGCCGCTGCGCAAACCCTCCTGGATCCGCGTGCAATCCTGGGCCACCCCGGAAGTGGCGCGCCTCAAGACCATCCTGCGGGAGAATCACCTGCACACGGTCTGCGAAGAGGCCTCCTGCCCCAACATCGGTGAGTGCTTCGGCAAGGGTACCGCCACCTTCATGATCATGGGTGACGTCTGCACCCGCCGTTGCACCTTCTGCGACGTGGGTCATGGCCGCCCCAAGCCCCTGGATACGGAAGAGCCCGTCAACCTCGCCAACACCATCAAGGCCATGGGCCTGAGGTATGTGGTGGTGACTTCGGTTGATCGTGACGACCTGCGTGACGGCGGCGCCGGCCATTTCGTGGCCTGCATCCGCGAGATCCGCGCCCGCTCCCCCCAGACCCGCGTCGAAGTGCTAGTACCGGACTTCCGCGGTCGTATGGACGTGGCCCTGGCGCTGATGCATGAAGCGCCGCCGGACGTGTTCAACCATAACCTCGAGACCGTGCCGCGCCTGTATCGCGAAGTGCGCCCTGGCTCAGACTATGCCCACTCATTGATGCTCTTGAAGCGTTTCAAGGAGACGCACCCCGACACGCCGTCCAAATCCGGCATCATGTTGGGTTTGGGCGAGGAGATGTCCGAGGTCTATGAGACCATGCAACATCTGCGCGACCACGATGTGAACATGCTCACAGTGGGCCAGTATCTGCAGCCCAGCAAGTTCCATCACGCGGTGGTGCGATACGTGACGCCGGAAGAATTCAAGGAAATCGAACGGCGCGGCCTTGAGATGGGCTTCGACCACGTGGCCAGTGGCGCCCTGGTGCGGTCCTCATACCATGCAGACAAACAAGCTGAAGAAGTCTTGCACGAGCAAGCTGTCTAAAAGACCTGCGTTCGAAATCGAAAAAGCGGCCTTCGGGCCGCTTTTTATTTATTGAGTCTGTCGAGACTCTCGGGCGTGCCCACATCCGACCAGAGTCCCGAGAAATGTTCTCCACTCAAGGCTTCGCTGCACATCGCCTCCTTGAACAGCGGCAATAGTGGGAATTTTCCCGCATCACAGCCCTTGAAGAAGTCCGCTCGGTACACACCGATACCACTGTAAGTGAGCTTAGGTTCACCTTCCATGCGCAGATGCCCTGCGGGCGAGAGATGGAAATCTCCTTTGGGATGATGCATCGGGTTGGCCACCATCACCAGATGCGCCAGGAAGTCAGGCTTAAGACTGTGCTTGAGGTTCTCGAACGGAAAGTCCGTGAATACGTCGCCGTTCACCACCA
The DNA here is from genome assembly GCA_036500225.1 of Gammaproteobacteria bacterium. Classification (GTDB taxonomy): domain Bacteria; phylum Pseudomonadota; class Gammaproteobacteria; order Natronospirales; family REEB76; genus DASUBN01. The sequence continues at coordinate 17,885 of DASYCJ010000025.1, read as the reverse complement.
GGAAAGGATCGCGGCCGATGGCCGGTAGCATCTTGAATAGGCCGCCGCCGGTCTCCAGCGGTTCGGGGCCCTCATAGGAATAATGGATATGCACGCCGTAACGGCTGCCGTCCCCCAGGTAGCTCTGGAGCTTCTCCGCCAACCAGGAGGTATTGATATGGATCTGGGTGAGGCCGGCATCCCGCAGCCGTTCCAGATGATGGACCATGAGCGGTTTGCCGCGCACTTCGATCAAAGGCTTGGGCGTGGCATCTGTGAGCGGCTTGAGCCGCACCCCGCGGCCGGCAGCTAGCACCACCGCTTTCACAGCTCCCTCACTTCTAAAGAGCGCTTCTCCAGGCTATCCATCAAGCGGAGCAGCGGCGTGAACACCTTATAGTGCTTGCCCGCATCCCTAATATAGGTGAGGAAGCGCGGCGTGTCCTGTAGATACTGAGGCTTGCCGTCCCGGTAGTGGATGCGCGCGAACAGGCCCATGATCTTGAGGTGACGCTGCATGCCCATCCAGTCGCAGGCACGTTCGAACTCGGCTGGCCCCTGCATTGGCAGATTGGCTTTGAGGGCTCGCTCGCGGTAGCGATGCCGCCATGCCCTGACCTGCTCCTCGGGCCAGGAGAAGAAGGCGTCCTCGAATAGGGAGGCCACGTCGTAGGTGACGGGTCCGAGGACCGCATCCTGGAAGTCCAGGACCCCTGGGTTAGGGGAGCTCAGCATCAGATTGCGGGGCATGTAATCCCGATGCATGTATACCTGGGGCTGTCCCAGAGCCGAGTCTTCCAGCAGCCGGAAGGCATCCTGCAGGGTCACCATCTCCATGGAAGTGAGCTCCAGCCTGAGATGTTTCGTAACATACCAATCCGGGTACAGCATCATCTCCCGGTGCAGGAAGGCCCGGTCGAAGGGCGGCAGCACCCCAGGACGGGTAGCCTGCTGCCAGCGCACCAGCGCTCCCAGCGCATCCTCGAACAGGGTATCGGCATCAGCCGTGGATGCCTTGAACACGTCCAGGTAGGTCCGGTCGCCCAGATCCTCCAGTAGCAGGAAGCCGCGGACCAAGTCCTCTGCCAGGATGACGGGGACATGCAGCCCGGCGTCCCGGAGCAGCCCGGCAACGTGTACAAAGGGGCGGCAGTCCACCTGGGAGGGGGGCGCATCCATGACGATGTATGAACGGCCGGCCGCGGACGTGCGAAAATAGCGTCGGAAACTGGCATCCGCGGTGGCTGGTGCCAGGGCCGGAGCCGGTACTTTGAGGGTGCCGGCCACCCAGGCCGTGAGTTCCTGCTGGCGATCTGGTAGCAAACCCCTACTCCCGAAACGTTTGAGGGCACCTTCAAAGTGTGCGATTGTACGCCGCGTCACGGGACGGTTTCAGGGAGCATCCGATTGAAGGCAGCCGCCGGAGTGCTGATTCTCGCCGCCGCGCTGTCCGCTGCACCACTCCTCGCCGATTCCACGCCTGCTCTGGGTTCTACGACTGCGAGTAGGTCAGGTATCACGCCAGCCCCGGTCTCGGCCACCTCGCCAGCGGTATTGATGGCTCGAGCTTTCCGCCCTAGACCCGAAACCTGCGACTCGACTGCGCCAGGAACCTTGCCAGTGTTGGCGCCGGCGCCCGCCGACCAACCAAGTTGCATGTTGAGCCCCTTCACCAATGGCAACCGTTGGGCACTCTGCCCGGCCTTCCCGCCCTCTCCGGTGATCCCGCTGTTGATTGAGGCTCCGATCAAACAGCAAAGCGCATTTATTGTTGGCGATCAGATCAACGGTAGCCAAGACGGCATATCTGTAATTAGCGGCCATGTGCAACTCGATCAGGGAGATCGCCGCATCGTCTCAGACAAGATTACCTACGACAGCACTTCTGGCATCGCGGTGATAAATCAAGATATGGATTACGCCAACCCGCGTTTGATGCTGAACAGCAAATCCGGGGTATACAACACCAACGACGGCACTGGCACCTTCCAAGACACCACTTATCTTTTGCCAAGACGAAACGGCCGGGGCGGCGCCAACGTGTACAACGTACTCGACAGCGACCGAGACCAACTATACAACGCGACCTATACCACCTGCCCTCCGGGTCAAACGGACTGGCAACTCACAGGGCCAGATATGTACCTGGACACCCTGACCAATACGGGTGAAGGGCACGACGTCACCATCGACTTCTTCGATGTGCCTATATTCTGGTCTCCTTATCTCAATTTCCCGATCAGTGCAGATCGAAAATCCGGCCTCATAAACGGTGGGTTCAGTTTCGATGTTCTCAATGGCTTCGAATTCAGTGCGCCGTACTACATGAACCTGGCGGACAACTACGATGCAACCCTGTATCCACGCGTCATCACCAAGCGTGGCGTACAGACTGGCGGCGAGTTTCGCTGGCTGGATCCCATCGACGAGGGCGTAGTCTATGGAGACTTCCTGCCGCATGACCAAATCGCTGACCGTGAACGCAGCCAATTCTTCCTAGTCGACAATGCCCGGTTCAACGAGTTCAACGATGTCAGTACACTTTATCAATGGGTATCTGACGACTTGTACTTCCGTGACTTGGGCACTGATCTCACCACCCAATCCGATAGCATCCTGAACAGGCATATCCAATATACCTACGATGATGAAATGGACTGGATGTTCATGAGCCAGTTAGAAGACTTCCAGACCATCACACCAGGAATCGCGCCACAACGCTTCACATACCGGCGCCTACCCCAGATCACCGTTAACTGGAGCAACACCGAAGATCTGACCGGTCCACAATACGACTTCTACGCTGAGGTAGTGCGCTTTCAGCGTGACCTGCGCACCGGTGGTGACCGTACCGATATAAAGCCGTCTGTTAGCCTACCTTTCACTGGCGCAGCAGGTTATTTCACCCCAACCCTAGCCTGGCGCCTTACTGATTATGACCTCATGGGCAACAGCTATTCTTTCTTCGGGCAACAGCCCATCGCGATAGACGATCGTCACCAGTCGCGTTCCACGCCTATATTTAGCGTCGATACAGGCCTGTACTTCGATCGCAATGCTGGCAGCTACGTACAGACGTTGGAACCGCGACTCTACTATCTGCGAGTGCCCTACCGCGATCAGGACCAATTGCCGAATTTCGACTCAGCCGCACCGCAATTCAACTACCTGGAAATGTTCACGGACAATCGTTTTCTCGGCGGGGACCGTCAGGGTGACGCCAACCAGTTGAGCTACGCTCTAACTACCCGTTTCCTAGACGCAACGACGGGCGTGCAGTTGTTCCAGGCAGACCTCGGCCAGATCCGTTACTTCGCAGACCGCCGTGTCCAACTCAACCCCACCACGCCGGTCTCTACCTCCGTGTACTCCGACGTAGCCGGCGATGCACTGTTCGATCTCAATGAGGTATGGAGTGCGGACTATTCCCAACTTTGGAATCCGATAACGCGCAAGACAGACCTCGCCAGCATCCTGCTTCAATATCACCCTGGCTATCTACAGGTCGTCAACCTCGGTTTCGAATTCCTGCGTCCCAACGTTCAACAGCCCTCAGTGTCTTTCTCCTGGCCCCTGTCAGGCCCCTGGAGCGTGATCGGCGGCTGGAACTACGATGTCCTCCACCATGAGACTCTAGAACAGATATGGGGGTTTGAGTACGACACCTGTTGCTGGAACTTCCAGCTCGCGCACCGCCGCTACCTGCAGCCGAACCAGAAATTCGACAACGTCTTCTTCTTCTCTCTCGAGCTGAAAGGCTTGGGCACCGTCGGTCGGCATCTCGAAGATCTACTGCAACGTGATATCCTTGGTTATACGGACACCGAATTCAGCGAACCCCTGACGCCAGAAGGCCAGCCCACCCCGCCATGAAAATCCCGTTCTGCCGCGCCCTGGGCGCTCCCATACTCCTGTCTGCCGCTCTATCGACCCTGGCCGCCTGTGCTAGCACACCACCCGCGCCTGCCCCGGTCGCAGCCCCTGCGGCGACCAGCCATGCCGCCATCCCGGCCGCCAAGGTCACCAAGGCCCCAGCCCCCGGCACACTGCTGGACGGCGTGGCCGCAGTGGTGAACGATGACGTGATCCTGAAGAGCGAACTCGACGCGCAAGTATCGGACGCTGAACGGCAGATTCAGGCCCGTAACACTCCGCTACCAGCCCTCGATGTTCTGCAAAAGCAGGTGCTGGACGAGATGGTCACCAACCGTATCGAACTTCAACAGGCAGCCAACCGTGGCATCACGGTGAGCGATGATTCCGTGAACCAGGCGTTGACCCGCGTCGCCCAGCGCAACAACGTTACCCTCGACCAGCTGCCGGACACGCTCAAGAAGCAGGGCTACGAATACGATCGGTTCCGTCGCGAACTACGCGACCAGATCGTGATCCAGAACCTTGAGCAGCAGGTGTTGAACGACGACCTGCACATCACCCAACAGGAACTCGACGACCAGATGCGCGCCGACCAGGGTAGCGGCGACAGCGAGACCCAGTACCACGTAGCTCAGATCCTGGTGGCGACACCCTTTAATCCGACCCCGGACGACGTCGCCGCGGCACGTAAGAAGACCGATACCATCTACCAGAAGCTCAAGAGCGGCACCGACTTCGCCGCCGCCGCGGTCGCTTATTCCGAGGGTCAGAACGCCCTGCAGGGCGGCGACATCGGCTGGCGCAAGGCCTCGGAACTGCCGACCCTATTCGCACCCATCGTCACCCAGATGTCGCCCGGCGACTATTCCACGCCGATCCAGAGCGCCAGCGGATTCCACATCGTGAAACTGATCGATGTGAAGCGCTCCGAGAAGAAGGTGATGGTCACCCAGACCCATGCACGCCACATCCTGGTGCGCACCAGCGCCATCCTCAACGAACAGCAGGCCAAGACCAAGATCCAAGCTCTGTACGATCAGCTCAAGGCAGGCGCTGACTTCGCCAAGCTCGCCACGGCGAACTCCGACGACCCGGGCTCTGCCAAGCAAGGCGGTGATCTTGGCTGGTTGGACCCGGGTGCGGTGGTACCTGCCTTCCAGACCGCCATGGACAAGCTGCAACCCGGTGAGATGAGCGAGCCATTCCAGAGCCAGTTCGGCTGGCACATCGTGCAGGTCCTGGGCCGTCGTCAGGCAGACCAGACCGAAGATGACCGACGTAACCGTGCCTACCAGGCGATCTTCGCCCGCAAGTCCGAGGAAGTCATCCAGCACTGGTTGAGCGAGCTCAAGGATTCCGCCTTCATCGAGTACCACATCGGGCAATAGCCCATGTCCGCCACCCTGCCTCGCATCGCTTTGAGCAGTGGTGAGCCCGCCGGAGTAGGGCCGGACATCTGCATCCGTTCCGCGCAACAGGCCCACGCCGCCGACATCACGGTGCTGGGCGATCCGGATCTACTCCTGTCCCGCGCCGAAGCCTTGGGGCTGCCGCTCCGCATCGACACCGATCCGCATCCGGATCCCGTGGACCAGCAGGCCGGCCGCATGCACGTGATGCCGGTGAAGCTACGTGCCGCTTGCACGCCTGGGACACTCGAGCCGGCCAACGCCAGCTACGTGATCGAGATGCTGGGACGTGGTACCGATGCCTGCCTGTACGGTGGTTTCAACGCGCTGGTCACGGCACCGGTGCACAAGGGCGTGATCAACGACGCCGGCATCCCCTTCACCGGTCATACCGAATTCCTGGCGGAGCGCTGTCGTGCGCCGCATCCTGTGATGCTGCTGGCGGCAGGTGCATTGCGTGTAGCCCTCGCTACCACCCATCTCCCCTTGAAGGATGTGCCGACGGCCCTTACCCGAGCGAGTCTGGAGCAGACCCTGCGGGTACTGCGACAGGGTCTCAAGCAGCGCTTCGGCGTCGCTGAACCACACCTCTTAGTGCTGGGCCTGAACCCCCATGCGGGCGAAGGTGGCCACTTGGGCCGGGAAGAATTGGACGTAATCCAACCGGCCTGCGAGGCCATGCGCGCCGAAGGCATGCGCATCACCGGGCCGGTCTCCGCCGACACTGCCTTCAACCCGGCGCGCCTGGGCGGCATCGATGCGGTGCTGGCCATGTATCACGACCAAGGTCTGCCTGTGCTGAAATATGCTGGCTTCGGCCACGCCGTGAACATCACCCTGGGGCTGCCCATCGTGCGCACGTCCGTTGACCACGGCACCGCGCTGGAGCTGGCAGGCACCGGCCGCGCCGAACACGCGAGCCTGGAGGCGGCGCTCGAGACTGCCGCCGCCATGGTGCGGCACGGCTGATGCAGCACCGCCCGCGCAAGCGTTTCGGCCAGCACTTCCTGCATGACCCGCACGTCATCGGCAAGATCATCGGCGCCGTGGCGCCGAAACCCGGCGAGACCCTGGTAGAGATCGGCCCCGGCTTGGGAGCCATCACCCTGCCGCTGCTAGAACTGGCCGGCAGTCTCACCGCCGTGGAGCTGGACCGGGATGTGATCCCGCTCCTCGAAGCTGCGGCCGCGCCCAAAGGGAACTTACGCATCGTGCAGGGCGACGCCCTGGAGGTGGCGCTGGCGCCCCTCGCGCCTGCTGGCGGGAAACTGCGCTTGGTAGGCAACCTGCCCTACAACGTCTCCACACCATTGTTGTTCCATTTCCTGGAACAAGCGGACTGCGTGCAGGACATGCACTTCATGCTGCAGAAGGAAGTGGTGCAGCGTATGGCGGCCAAGCCGGGCGGCAAGGAATATGGCCGTCTCACGGTGATGCTGGCTTCCCGTTGCAAGGTGGAACCCTTATTCAACATAGGCCCAGGCGCTTTCCGTCCGCCGCCCAAGGTAGATTCGGCCTTCGTGCGGCTGATACCGTATACCACCCCGCCTTTCACCATCGCCGATCGCACCCGCTATGCCATGGTGGTGACCCAGGCCTTCAGCCACCGGCGCAAGACCCTCAAGAACGCAGTGGCAGGGCTGGTGGACGAGGCGGACATCATCGCGGCGGGTCTCGATCCCAAGGCACGTCCAGAGACCCTTAGCGCAGCCGACTTCGCTCGCCTCTAGCTTTTATACTGTCTACCTGACCCCACCGCGCCGGAGTACCACATGGCCGGATACAAGCAGGTGTTGATTGCAGTGGATCTGAGCGAGGACAGCGTCGCGGTCGCCCGGCGTGGCCTCGAGATCGCAGCCCATTTCGGCGCCAAGGCCAGTCTCCTGCATGTGGTGGAGTTCATCCCGGTAGATCCGGCCGGTGAGGCGCTGCTGCCCACGCCAGTGGATCTGGAGGACGAGGTGGTGAACGCCGCCAAGGCGCGCCTCGCCGCCCTGCATACCGAGCTCGGCGGTGGTCTCGAGATCCGCCTCGAAGTGGGCGTCATCAAGCTGGAGATCCTGCGGGCCGCCGCCGAATCCCAGGCTGACCTCGTCGTACTCGGCAGCCACGAACGCCACGGCTTGGCCCTGCTGCTCGGTTCCACCGATAAGGCCATCCTGCACAAGACGCGATGCGATGTGCTGGCGGTGCATCTGGGTTGACGGCCCCTGGCTGCGGTAAGATGCGCCTCCAGGGGGAAGTGAGCGTCCATGACCGAGACCCAGTCTAACGACATCCGCGTGGATGTGGAAACCGCTTACGTGGCGGCCCAGTCGGACCCGGAGCAGCAGCGCTTCGTGTTCTCCTACACCATCACCATCCGCAATCAGGGCGAGATACCGGCCAAGCTCCTGACCCGGCACTGGCTCATCACCGACTCCAACGGCAAGGTGCAGGAAGTCCGCGGTGAGGGTGTAGTCGGCGAGCATCCCCACATCAAGCCAGGCGACGGCTACCGCTATTCCAGCGGTGCGGTGCTGGAGACGCCGGTGGGCGTCATGCAGGGTGACTACCAGATGGTCAACGACCAGGGCGAGACCTTCGATGCGCCTATCGCCCCCTTCCGCCTCGCCGTCCCCGGGATGCTGCACTGATCCATGGCCGTATTCGCTGTCGGTGACATCCAAGGATGCCATGACGATCTGATGCGCCTCCTGGAGCGCATCCATTTCGACGCGGCCGAAGATCGCCTGTGGTTCGCCGGTGACCTGGTGAACCGTGGCCCTGCCTCCCTCGCCGTGCTGCGTTTCGTGAAGGGCTTAGGCGAGTGCGCCGTGAGCGTGCTCGGCAACCATGACCTGCATCTCCTGGCGGTGGCTGCTGGCACTCATTCCCTGCGCAAGAACGACACCCTGGACGAGATCCTCGCGGCACCGGACCGGGATGAACTTCTGGAATGGCTGCGCCACCGGCCACTGCTGCATCACGACGCAGCCCTGGGCTATACGCTTGTGCACGCAGGTTTACCGCCCCAGTGGGACCTCCGGCAGGCTGAGACCTGTGCCCATGAACTGGAGGCCGTGCTGCGCGGATTGAAGCACATGGATTTCTTCCGCCATATGTACGGCGATGAACCCAAACGCTGGGACCCTAAGCTCTCAGGCATGGACCGGCTGCGTTTCATCGTCAATTGCTTCACCCGGCTACGCTTCGTGGGACCCAAGGGTGAGCTGGACCTGAACACCAAGGGTGCTCCCGGCACTCAGTCCCGGGGATATCTGCCCTGGTATGAGGTGCCGGACCGCAAGAGCGAGGGCCTGCATATCCTGTTCGGCCACTGGTCCACAGTGGGCGAAATACAAGCAAGCCACCAGGCCCTCGGCCTCGATACCGGCTGCGTATGGGGCGGCCGCCTCAGCGCTTTCAGGCTGGATGGCGACAATGGCGGTTGGTATTGCGTGGATTGCCAGGGAGCGCAGGTCCCCGGGGGCGACTGAGGGCCTCGGCTGATATCATTGGACCTATGACCACCAATAAGACCCTGTCCAACCTCCGTCTGGACGGTAAATGGGCCCTGGTGTGCGGTGCCAGTAAGGGGATCGGCGCTGCCACGGCTCGTGCCCTCGCCGACCTCGGCGCGGACGTGACCTTGGTAGCCCGTACCGAAGAGAGCCTGAAGGAGACCTTCCAGCAGCTCTCCGCCACCGGCACCCAGCGCCACGGCTATTTCACTGCCGACTTCGACGATACCGCCGGCCTCAAGGCTTCCCTGGAAGTCTGGGTGAAGCGCAACCCCAAGCTACACATCCTGGTGAATAACACCGGTGGGCCGCCCGGCGGACCCGCAAGTAGCGCCAAGCCTGAGGAATTCCTGGCGGCCTTCAATCGCCACCTCATCGGCGGACAGATCCTGGTGCAGACCCTGCTACCGGTCATGAAGCAGATGGGTTACGGACGCATCATCAATGTCATCTCTACCTCAGTGAAAGAGCCCATCAAAGGCCTGGGCGTGTCCAATACGGTGCGCGGCGCGGTGGCGAGCTGGGCCAAGACCCTCGCGGGCGAACTTGGCAAGGACGGCATCACCGTGAACAACGTGCTGCCGGGTTTCACCCGTACCGGCCGCATGGAGAGCTTGTTCAAGGCCCGCGCCGAGAAAGAAGGCCGCTCCGTGGCCGAGATCGAGAACGATGCCCGCGGTCTGATACCGCTCGGCCGTATCGCCGAGGCCGAAGAGATCGCTGCGGCTATCGCCTTCCTGGCCTCTCCCGCCGCGTCCTATATAACCGGCGTCAGCCTGCCGGTGGACGGCGGCCGCATCCAGAGTCTGTAGATGCTCGAGCTTAAGAACTACATTGGTGGCAGTTTGCAGCCAGCCTCCTCCGGGGCTTGGCTCGATGACTTCGAGCCCGCCACGGCAAAAGTCTATGCACGCATCCCGGATTCCAGTGCCGCGGATGTGGATGCAGCGGTGGCCGCTGCGACCAAGGCCTTCCCAGCCTGGTCGGGCCTCTCCGGCGAAGAGCGCGGTCGCTGGCTCTTGAAGCTCGCAGATCTGATTGAAAGAGATTTGGAAAAACTTGCACGCGCCGAGAGCGTAGACAATGGCAAGCCCCTGGACTTGGCGCGGCGCCTGGATATCCCCCGCGCCGTCTCCAACCTGCGTTTCTTCGCAGCAGCTGCCAGTCAGTTCGCCAGCGAATCCCACGCCATGGAGAGCGGTGCCATCAACTACACCCTGCGCTCGCCCATCGGTGTAGTGGGCTGTATCTCTCCCTGGAATCTGCCGCTGTATCTCTTCACCTGGAAGATCGCGCCGGCCCTCGCCGCCGGCAACTGCGTGGTAGCCAAGCCCTCCGAAGTCACACCCATGACCGCCTATCTCTTCAGTGCCCTCTGCGCCGAAGCGGGTCTGCCAGCGGGTGTGCTGAACGTGGTGCATGGCTTGGGGCCGAAGGTGGGTTCCGCCATCGTCGACCATCCGGGCATCAAGGCTGTGTCTTTCACCGGAGGCACCAAGACCGGCAGCGACATCGCCAGCCGTGCTGCCCCCAAGTTCAAGAAACTCTCCCTAGAACTTGGCGGTAAGAACCCGGTGCTGGTGTTCGCCGACTGCGATTGGGACCTGGCGCTGAAAGAGAGCCTGCGGGCGGCCTTCACTAACCAGGGCGAGATCTGCTTCTGCGGCTCGCGTATCTATATCGAGCGCAGCATCTACGCCAGGTTCCGGGATGCGTTCGTGGCAGGGGCCGAGGCTCTGCGCCAAGGAGATCCATTGGAAGCCGGCGTCGAGCAAGGCGCTCTGGTATCGGGGCCGCACTTGCATAAGGTCTTAGGGTATATCGACCTTGCCAAGCAAGAAGGCGGCAAAGTCCTCTGCGGCGGTAAGCGCGCTGAGATATCTGGGCGTTGCGTGGAGGGCTGGTTCCTGGAGCCCACAGTCATCGAAGGCTTAGGTGCGGACTGCCGCGTCAACCAGGAAGAGATATTCGGTCCGGTGGTGACCTTGGCGCCCTTCGATAACGACGAGGAAGCCCTTGCCCTCGCCAATGGCACGCCCTATGGGCTCACAGCCACCGTGCTCACCTTGGACCTGTCCCGCGCCCACCGTCTGGCGGCGAAGCTGGAGGCGGGTCTCATCTGGATCAACTGCTGGATGCTGCGGGACTTGCGCGTGCCCATGGGCGGAGTCAAGCAGTCCGGCGTCGGTCGTGAAGGCGGCTTCGAAGCCATGCGCTTCTTCACCGAGCCTCGCAACGTGACTGTGAAGTACTGATGCTGCAGCAGATAAAAGATGTGCGTCAGATCAAGGGTGAACCGCACCGTCGCTGGTTCACGGACGAGCACCTCGATCTCGTCATATGGGATGAAGAGAGGGAGATCGTCGGCTTTCAGCTCTGCTACGACAAGGCTCATGGTGAGCGCGCCGTCACCTGGAAGACTGAATCCGGCTTCAGCCACAACGCCGTGGACGATGGCGAGGACCGTGCCGGACGTTATAAAGGTTCGCCCATACTGTTGGCGGACGGTGTGTTCGACGCCGAGCGGGTGGCTGCGATATTCCTCGGCCATAGCGGTGTGTTGGATGCCAAGAGTTCCGACTTCATCTATCTGAAACTGCTGGAATACCCACAAAATGACTGATCAGAAGATCCATTCCACCAAGGCGCCGGAGCCGGTCGGGCTCTATCCCCATGCCCGGCGCGTGGGCAACCTGCTGTTCCTATCGGGTGTAGGACCACGCAAGCGCGGCAGCAAGGACATCCCCGGCGTCACGCTGGATGGTTCGGGCAAGATCATCAGCTACGACATCGAGACCCAGTGCCGCTCGGTGTTCGACAACGTGCGCCACATACTGGAAGACGCGGGCTCGGGCTGGGACAAGCTGGTAGACGTGACCGTGTTCCTCACGGATATGCAGCGGGACTTCGCTGCCTATAACAAGCTATATGCCGAGTATTTCAAGGACAACCAACCCTGCCGCACCACGGTGCAGGTCACGGCTCTGCCCACGCCCATCGCCATCGAACTCAAGTGCATCGCGACTATCTGAGGATATGAGTATGTGGAGCCTGGCGCCAATCAATTTCAAGAAATGGGTCGAAGAGAACCGCGACCTCCTGAAGCCGCCGGTGGGCAACAAGCGCATCTACACCGACACCGGCTTCGTGGTGCAAGTGGTGGGCGGCCCCAACTCCCGCAAGGACTTCCATGACGATCCAGGCGAAGAATTCTTCTACCAAGTTGAAGGCGACATGTTGCTGAAGACCATGCAGGACGGCAAACCGAAGAACATCCCGATCCGCGAAGGGGAGATCCTGCTCATACCACCGCACCTGCTGCATTCGCCGCAGCGCTTCTCCGACACCGTGGGCTTGGTCATCGAACGCCCCCGCACTCCGGGTGAGCGGGATGGCCTCCTATGGTTCTGCGAGAACTGCGATGCAGAACTCTACCGGGAGTACTTCGAACTCACCAACATCGAGACCCAGTTCCCGCCGGTGTTCGACCGCTTCTTCGGCGACGTGGAGAAGCGCACCTGTAAACACTGTGGTACGGTCATGGAAGCACCCCAGAAGAAGAAATAGAACGTGCTAAAGATAGACATCCATACCCACATCCTGCCGAAGGATTGGCCTAGCCTTAAGGAACGTTACGGCTACGGTGGTTTCATCCATCTGGACCACCACAAGACCGGCTGCGCCCGCATGATGAAGGACGACGGCACCTTCTTCCGTGAGATCGAGGCCAACTGCTGGGATGGTCCAACGCGCCTGAAAGAATGCGATGCCCACGGCGTGCAAGTGCAGGTGCTGTCCACCGTACCGGTGATGTTCAATTACTGGACCAAGGATAAGGACGGACTGGATCTCGCCCATCTGCTCAACGATCACCTGGCATCCGTGGTGGCGCAGGACCCGAGGCGTTTCGTGGCTCTGGGCACCCTGCCCCTGCAGAACCCGGATATGGCCGTTAAGGAACTGGAACGCTGCATGAAGGAACTCGGCTTCGCCGGCGTGCAGATCGGCTCCAACGTCAACGGGCGCAACCTCGATGACCCGGCGCTGTTCCAGGTCTTCCAGGCGGCGGAAGCGCTGGGAGCCGCAGTGTTCATCCATCCTTGGGAGATGCTCGCCAAGGAACGCATGCCAAAGTACTGGGCGCCCTGGCTGGTGGGCATGCCCGCCGAGACTTGCCTCGCCATCACCTCGCTGATATTCAGCGGTGTGTTGGAGAAGCTCCCGGGATTGCGCATCGCTTTCGCCCATGGCGGGGGCAGCTTCCCTGCCACGGTCGGCCGTATCTCCCACGGTTTCCAGGCCCGGCCCGACCTCTGCGCCGTGGATAACGCCGTGGATCCGATGGATTACCTGAAGCGCATCTACGTGGACTCCCTGGTGCACCATCCAGCTGCCTTGCGCTACATGCTGGACCTCATGGGGCCCGAGCGCATCGCCCTGGGTACGGATTATCCCTTCCCTCTGGGCGAGAGCAGACCCGGGGAGCTGATCGAATCCCTGGCGCTGGATACTCCGACCCGTTCGCGGCTGCTGCATGGCACCGCCCTGGAATGGCTGGCTCTGCCAGCCACGAGGTTCGTCTGATGCTCATCTCCTTCGAGGTCGGTTCCCGCAAATACGCCGCTGACCTCACACGCGGTGTCTCCCTCGCCATCCCGTTGCGCTTCGACGGCCCACAACCGAACTTCTTCGGCGTGACGCCGGCCACCGCCAAACCCATGCAGAGCGGCGGCTTCGTGGGCGACGTGCGCAAAGGCGGCAGTTGCAACGTGTGGAGCTACGACTTCACACCTCACTGCAACGGCACCCACACCGAATGCATCGGCCACATGGTGGAAGAGCCGGTATCCATAGCGGAACGCCTGCCGCCGGTACCGGTGCCGGCCACCCTCGTGACCATCGCCCCCAAGGATATGGTCATCGATGCCACTGCCCTGCAGGCGGCCTTGCTGCGGCATACCAACCCCGGCTTCCACCGTGCCCTGATCCTGCGCACGCTGCCCAATGGCGAAGATAAGCTGACCTGCAAGTACCAGGGCGCGACGCCGGCGGCCTATCTCGGGGTGGATGCGGCCACGTTCCTGGTGAAGGTAGGTGTCGAGCACCTGCTGCTGGACGGACCTTCTCTGGACCCAGCCGAGGACGAAGGCCGCATGGCGGCACACCGTGTCTTCTGGGGCATGCCGGCCACCGGCCACAAACTCAGCGAGGTGCACCGGCCTCAGGCCACGGTGACGGAGATGATCTATGTACCGGATTCGGTGCGGGACGGCTATTACCTGCTGGACCTGCAGATACCGGCTTTCATGACCGACGCGGCTCCCAGCCGGCCCGTCATCTATCCCGTGGGATGAATATGCCCTCCAAGCTGGACCGCGACTACGCCCTGGAATTGGACCGCGCTGACCCGCAGGCGTCCTATCGCCAGCGTTTCTATATCCCCCAACACCAGGGGAAAGATGAAATCTATCTCTGCGGCAACTCCTTGGGATTGCAGCCGCGGGATACCCAGCGTCTGGTGCAGGAAGAACTGGAAGACTGGCGGCGCCTGGGAGTGAAGGGCCATTTCGACGGCCGTCGCCCCTGGATGCCTTATCACGAGCAGTTCACGGAACCGACCGCGCGACTGGTGGGCGCCAAGCCCGTAGAAGTCGTGAACATGAACTCGCTCACTGTAAACCTGCACCTCATGATGACGAGTTTCTATCGTCCCACTCAAAGTAGGCACAAGCTGCTGGTCGAGCGTGGTGCTTTCCCCTCGGATCGCTACGCCGTGGAAGCCCAGGTGCGCCTGCATGGTTTTGATCCTGACCAGAGTCTCATCGAACTCAGTTCCGGACGCGGTGACCCCTACATTCCGGTGGAAGAGATCGAAGCGCTATTGGAGGCGGACGGTAGAGAAATCGCGCTGGTATTACTGCCCGGCGTGCAGTATTACAGCGGCCAGGCCTTCGACCTGAAACGCATCGCCACCGCCGCACACAAGGCCGGTTGCCGTGTGGGTTTCGATCTGGCCCACGCGGTGGGAAACCTGCCGCTACGACTACATGATTCCGGTGCCGACTTCGCGGTGTGGTGCAACTACAAATACATGAACGCCGGTCCCGGCGCCGTGGCCGGCTGCTTCGTGCACGAGCGACATGCCAAGGCCTTCGACCTGCCGCGCCTCGCAGGCTGGTGGGGGCATGACAAATCCTCGCGCTTCCGCATGGGGCCCGAGTTCGCGCCCATGGAAGGTGCCGAAGGCTGGCAATTGAGCAACCCCCCCGTACTGGGTCTTGCACCGCTGCTCGCTTCCTTGGATATCTTCGATGAGGTGGGCATGCCGGCCTTGCGGGACAAATCCCTGAAGCTCACCGCTTACCTCGAATCCCTGCTCAAAGAGAAACTCGCGGAACACATCGATATCCTCACCACTCCCGACCCTACTCAGCGCGGCTGCCAACTCTCGTTACGCCTGCACAAGGGACGTGATGCAGCGCGCCAGGTATTCGAGCAGCTGGAGGAAGCAGGCGTCACGAGCGATTGGCGCGAACCGGATGTGATCCGAGTTGCACCGGTGCCACTCTACAACTCATACATGGATGTATACCGTTTCGTGGATATCCTCGAAGGATTGGTGGTGGAATGAGCACACGCGCCCCTGTCACTCTGCTCGGCGCAGGACTCGCCGGCAGCCTCCTGGCGGTATTCCTCGCACGCCGCGGCCATGAAGTCACGGTCTACGAGCGCCTGCCGGACATGCGCCATCACGCCATCTCCGCAGGACGGTCCATCAACCTGGCCCTGGCCCACCGCGGCATCCGTCCACTGCAAGCGGTGGGACTCATGCCGGACGTGCAGAGACTGCTCATCCCCATGCGTGGACGCATGCTGCATGACAAGTCTGGCGCAACCAGTCTCACGTCTTACGGCCGTACCCCCAGCGAAGTCATCCATTCCGTATCGCGTCCCGGCCTCAACATGCTGCTCATGGACGCCGCCGAGAAAGCCGGTGCCCGTTTCCATTTCGGCCAGCGGGTGGTGGACGTGGACTTCGACAGTGGACACGTGAGCCTGGTGGAGGAGCCGAACGGGCGCCGCCACGGCATCGAAGTGGCGACCTTGATCGCCACAGACGGCGGCGGTTCGGCAGTACGCCAAGCCCTGACCCGCAGGCGCGGCGTGGAAGTGGTGGAAGACATTCTTCCCCATGCCTATAAGGAACTCACCATCGCGGCTGCCTCCGACGGCAGTCACCAGATGGAGAAACATGCCCTGCACATTTGGCCCCGGGGTGGCTACATGCTTATCGCGCTGCCGAACCTGGATGGCAGTTTCACGCTCACCCTGTTCCTGCCCCGGGACGGATCTCCAAGTTTCGCCGAGTTAGAACGACCCGGCGAACTCAGGCGCTTCTTCGCCACCGAGTTCCCCGACGCCCTGGCTTTGATCCCGGATCTGGAGAAGGATTTCAGCAGCCACCCCACCGGCATGATGGGCACGGTGCATGCGGAAAGCTGGCATGCGGGAAGCCATGCACTGCTGCTGGGGGACGCGGCCCATGCCATCGTGCCCTTCCACGGCCAGGGCATGAACTGCGCATTTGAGGATTGCCTGGTGCTGGATCAGTGTCTCGCATCCCAAGGAGATGACTGGCAGACAGTGTTCGCTGAATTTGAGCGGCTGCGCCGGCCCAATGCCGAGGCCATCGCCGCCATGGCACTGGAGAACTACGTGGAGATGCGCGATGCGGTGCGCGACCCCAAGTTCCAGTTGCAGAAGCGTCTCGGCTTCCTACTGGAGGAGCGCAATCCTGGCGTATTCGTCCCCCGCTATTCCATGGTCATGTTCCATCACCTGCCCTATGCAGAGGCTCGGCTGCGGGGCACCATCCAGCAGCGCATCCTTGATGCCCTGACGGCTGATGTGGCGGAGCTTGAAGCCGTGGATCTTATCCGCGCCGATGCCATGGTGCAGGCGGAGCTCGGCAGCATGGAGACGGTGCGGTGAACGCCGAAGACTTCGCCAAGGGCCTCTCTGCGCCCACGCCGGACTTCCTGTGGCAGGAGTTGGATCTCGTCAATCGCCGCGGCCTGGTGGTGAAGCTGGATGAAGCGACTTATCGACGCGCTTCTTTCTTGGATCATCGGGCCTTCACCAAGGATACCCAGGGTAGCTGGCACTCCTTTGAGCGCATCCTCAAGGAGGCCTCGGCCCTAGCCACGCAGGCTGCACCCCACGCCATCTTCCATGTGAGCCACTGCGGTTCGACCCTCGTCTCGCGCCTCTTGGCGGAGCTGCCGGGCTGCCTGCCGATACGTGAGCCCCTGGTGGAGATCGCTCTCGCTGCCGAGCGACGCGAGCTGGAGCGGCCGGTGGCGCGGCTGGACGCAGCAGCATGGGACAAGTTGTTCGACGCGGAACTGCGGCTCTTGTCCCGTAGCTATCGATCCGGCGAACGGGTCATGATCAAGTTCACCAGTACTTGCGGCAACCTGGTCTCGCCGCTGCTGCAACGCAGCCCGGACTCGAAGGCGCTGCTCTTGCACACCGACCTCGAGACCTGGCTCACCGTGATGCTGAAAGATGAGGGTGTGCGCCATAACGGCCGCTTCTACGCGCAAGACTGGCTCAAGGATCTCCATGCCCTGACTGGGCGGCGCGATATCCGCTTCGCCGCCCTCAGCGATGCCCAGCAGTTCGCCGTGAACTGGCTCACGGCCATGCTGCATTTCGAGCGCGCCACCCAGCAATATGCCGGCCGGATCCTGCGCTGCGACTTCGAGACTTTCCTCGCCGATACAACCTTAGGGTTAAGGACCGCTGGCCAGTTCTTCGGGCTGGATACTGCTCGCGCCACTGAGATCGCTATCGGCCCTCTCACCAAGAGCTATGCCAAGAACCCTGCGAAACCCTTCGACCGCGTAGCTCGTGAACAGGAACTCGCAGGCACCCGGCAGCGCTCTGCGGCCGAGATCAGCGCAGGTTTGGAGTTTGCGGAGAAACTCTGCAACGAGATCGCGATGCTGACGCCGCTCAGCGCCTACCTGACGCGGTCGAACACCAAGAAAGCGTAGTCGAAGGGGTTCTTCTCGTCTGCCCGGTGCTCTTCGCGGGAGACTTCCCGCCATTCCTT
>DASYCJ010000024.1:0-7843 GCA_036500225.1 Gammaproteobacteria bacterium | reverse complement strand
AGCCCCAGGGGGATGGCGAAACCGACGATGTGTATGGCGCGCAGCACGATCGATGTGCCGCTCGACAAGTTGATGTCGAAGTAAAACCACGTAGTGAAGAATATGTTTCCGCAGCTATAGGTCGTCACGACGGTGGCAAAGATCCAGTGAAGGGCGCGTCGCCTTGCCTGCGACAGTACGGAACCGGCAAGACTCACCGCTACGATATAGAGGCCCACCAGCGTCAAGGTGTTCGCACTGATGTTTCCGATTCTGTTCAGGATGTACCCGAAGGGTGAGGGCAATGGCAGACTCTGCAACCCGCTCTCCAGCAGGAGTGTGAAACACCAGATCGCCACGCCCCAGGCCGCAAGGTTCCGGCCGCGCCACATGAGCACCAGACCTAGCGCCGTCACCACGAGCAGCAGCAAATACCCAGCGGCTTGGATGACCCGGTTGGCGGCACTGCCGTTCAGGAATCCGACGGTTTGGAACGCCATCGGCACACGGTGCAAGCCGTCACCCCGCCGTACTACGAGTTCCAGGGTGGTATCTGCAGGAGCGTTATCGTTGTCCAGGAAATAGGCACGGTCGCGGGGTATGAGATCCTCCAGATCGATCAGGTCTCCAGCCTCGAGCCCCGTCGGCATGGGCAACCCCACGGAACTCGGCAAGACCCGCAGTACCGGACCGTCATTCACACTGTTCGTGTCGAAGGGTGTAGTAGCCAGCGGCACGAAGGGCAGCCCGAGGCAGGCGGCGATGCAGATGAGGGTGAGTAAGACCAGCAGCAACTTGCGGGCAGTCATGGCGGAATCCTGTCTATCCCTTCGGACAAGACCAAACTACCGTGCCTGCCCCATTGCGGCAATAGTCAGATTCTTAAGCCACGACGCCCAAAAGATCAATTTCTACCCCGGGGCGCCTACCAGTTTGCGAGCCTTATCTTGGACCGCGACCAGTTTGTCCGGCGACACCTGGATCAGCTCGCGCAGCAGCCTTTCCTGCTCCACCAGCCGCAAGGCATGCAGTGCCACCCCCACCTGATGGGCCACCAGTGCGAAGAGTTTGCGTTCATCTTCGGAATAAGACTCCGCCGGCCGCGGTCCCATGACGATGAAGCCCAGCACCTCGTTGCGCAGCACCAGCGCGTAGACGAAGCCATCGGCACCTAGAGCGCTGCCGAGTTCGTGCAGGTCCACCTCCATATCGCCGGCCCGCAGGCGCAGGAATGCCAGGTCGTCCGCGTCCAGGTGTTCGGGGTAGCGCTCCTCGCCGTGCTTGCGCACCCGCATCGCACCGGTGTGCTCCGGGCCGCTGAGGTAGATCGCCAGTGCCTGCGGGCGGGCATGGCGATAAAGCTCGGTGGCGGTTAGATTCAGGAGCTTGTCCGCGTCCTCCATATACGCGCAGGTGCGGGCGAACTGGCTCAAGGCATCTTCGGCCATACGCCGGCGGCGGAACAAGAACCTGCCCACGTGCTTCTCTACGCCGCGGCGCACGCTGGCGAGCCCCATGCCCAGCACCAGCGGGATCAACAATGCCACCAGCCGGTTGGTCTTCGAGGTGAGCGTCTCGTGCTCCAGGAAGGAGAGCATGGCGGCTAACATGCCCACCAGCGCTGACATGATGAGGCCGTAGACCAGCGCGCGGTTCAGCACCAACTCCAAGGCCACCAATCGGTGTTTCAGCACCGCGTAAGCGAAACCCATGAGTGAAGCGGCTCGGAGCACGGTCGCGGCGACGTTCACCGCCGAAGCGGCGATACCTAAGCGTCCGGCGGTGATGCTCAAGGCATAGGTCAGAAGCATCCCCATGAGGCCCACCATCACCCAGCGGATGCGTGCTTTGTTCACCGGCGTGCAGTGCCGGTAAGCAGCCACCATGATGCCGAAGGATAATAGGAAGCCGGCGAAGTGCACCGGCACGATGTAGCTGATGCCATCAACTGCGGTGCCGTGGGTATAGACCCACGAACTGATGAACACCATCGCTGCGGCGTATATCAGTACGATCGCGGTCAGTGCCACGGCGGTGAGGGTACGGCGGCGCGGGGCACGGGCCGAGGCGGTGAGGTCGTCGGCCACCAGGTACAGACCCACGAGGGTTCCGACGCTGAAGGCCAACATGCCGAAGGTGCTCAACATCTTGCCGTAAGGCATGGGCAGCGGCAGCAGCGCCGTCACATACTGGGTCACGCTGCCGAAACACCATATGGCCACGCCGAGCGTCGCCCGGCTGTGGCCGCGCCACATGAGTAGCAGGCCCAAGGCCGCGGTCAACAGCGCCAGCGCATAGCTCGCCACTTCAATCACCATGTCACCGGTGTCGCCCCGCAGGAAGGGCGCCGGCACATAGCTCACGCTCAAGGTATGCAACCCGTCGTCGCGGCGCACATCTAGGTCCACCGAGGTGTCCACCGGCGGGTTGGCCTTACCCATCAGCAGCAACAGCCGGGTGGCGGGGCGCATGTCCTGGAAATAGAGTTTGTCGCCTGCCTGCAAGCCCGCTGGCAGCGGCGTGCCGAGGGTGCTCGGCTGGATCACCGCCACCCGCTGAACCCGATCCAATTGCAAGTCGAAAGGCGTGGCCGCCTCGGGGAGGAAGGGCGCCGCGATACAGGCGCCGAGCACCAAGACGCTGATGATGAGGTAGAGCAGGGTGCGCGGCGTCATGGCAGATCCTTAGGAGGGACTGACATCACGCTACCCTGACAGGCTCAGGGCGGCAATAGAGAGCGGGGGCCTCGTGGCCCCCGCTGTATAGGCTTAGATGCCGTTTTACTTTACTTAGCCTGTTTGGCCTTCCAGTCAGAGATGGCTTTCAGGGTATTGGCCACGTGCTGGTCGGGATTCATGTCCGTGTAGGTGTAGATGATCTTGCCGTCCGGCGTGATCACGTAGGAAGTGCGGTTCGCGTACTTGTCATTCTGCGGCAGCACCGAGTCATAGGCCGTCATGATCTTGTGGTCCGCGTCCGAGGCCACGGCGAACTTGCTGCCGCATTCGCTCACGGAGAACTTGTCGAGCTTGGGCATCTCGTCGTGGGACACGCCGATCACGGTCGCGCCCAGGGCGTGGTATTTGTCCATGGCAGCGGCGAAATCATGGGCTTCGATGGTGCAGCCCTTGGTGAAGGCTTCCGGGTAGAAATACACCACCACCGGACCCTTCTTCAGGGCGTCCGCGAGGTTGAAGGTGAAGTCCTTGCCGGCGAGAGCGGCAGGGGCGGTGAAGTCGGGCGCCTTGGCGCCGACGGCCAGGCTCGCCATGGCGGGCAGGGCGACCACGGCCAGCAAGGCCGAGAGCAGGGTTACGGAACGTTTCATGGGTCACTCCTGGGGTGCGAGGAAAGGGTTAGATGATACAGGCCCGGGGGCCCTGCACTACGAGACCCGGGAGCGCCGGAATTATTCCATCCAGCCGCTCTTCCTTATGGCGATATGACTTAATCCGGGGTGGCGTCGCTGCGCAGCCAGCTCCAGGCATCCGCTTCTGTCTCGAAGAGTTTCACGAAGTAGCCGCGGTTGCGGCACACGTCCTCATAGAACTCGTAGAGGTCCCGTTTGTAACCGTCTTTGGGCAGCACCACCGCTGCGCGTACCTGGCTGCGGGAGATGCCGCGCTCGCTATAAACATCGGGGAGTTGATACACATCCACCGCCGGCACTTCCATGTGTGCCTCGGCGCAATCCAACAGCACGCGGGAGATATTCTTCGCCAGCATTACGCCCAGCACTTCATGGGTCGCATTGCGCAATTCCAGCGTCGCAAGGGTACCTTGATACACCACCTGGAGTATCCGACCCTCATCCCGCTCCGCCATCGTCCACGACATGGATTACCCCGAACCGCTGAACCACCCCGCACTAGGATGGCCCGGCCGCGCGCCCCACGTCCAGTGCTTACAGCTACGTAATATCGACGAATCGGGCGTTTAGCCCGAGCAATGCCTCAGTTCCAATCCAATACAACCTTTCCGGACTTACCTGAGCGCATCACGTCGAAGCCTTCCTGGAAGTCGTTCACCTTGAAGTGGTGGGTGAGCACCGGGCTGATGTCGAGGCCACTCTGCAGCATCGAGACCATCTTGTACCAGGTCTCGAACATCTCGCGGCCGTAGATGCCTTTCAGGAACAGGCCCTTGAAGATCACCTTGTTCCATTCGATGGCCGCGTCCGAAGGGAGGATGCCGAGCAGGGCCACCTTTCCGCCATGGTTCATGGAGTCGATCATCTGGCGGAAGGCCTGAGCGTTGCCGGACATCTCCAGGCCCACGTCGAAGCCTTCCTTCATGCCGAGATCTTCCATGGCGGTCTCGAGCTTCTCATTCATCACGTTCACGGTCCGGGTGGCGCCCATCTTCTTGGCGAGGTCCAGCCGGTACTCGTTCACGTCCGTGATCACCACGTTGCGCGCGCCCACGTGCTTGGCGATGGCCGCCGCCATGCAGCCGATGGGACCGGCGCCCGTGATGAGCACGTCCTCGCCCACGAGGTCGAAGGAGAGGGCGGTGTGGGTAGCATTGCCCAGCGGATCCAGGAAAGCCGCGACGTCGTCCGAGATGTCATCCGGCAGTGGGAAGGCGTTCAAGGCCGGGATCGCCAGGTATTCGGCGAAGCAGCCGGGACGGTTCACGCCCACGCCCACGGTGTTGCGGCACAGGTGGCGTTTGCCGGCGCGGCAGTTGCGGCAATGGCCGCAGGTGATGTGGCCTTCGCCGGAGACCCGCTGGCCCACCTTGAAACCCTGCACCTCGCTGCCGATCTCCGCCACCACGCCTACGAACTCGTGGCCCACGGTCATGGGTACCGGGATGGTCTTCTTCGCCCACTCATCCCAGTTATAGATGTGGATGTCGGTACCGCAGATGGCGGTCTTGCTGATCTTGATCAGCAGGTCGTTATGACCGATCTTCGGACGTGGCACGTCCTGAAGCCAGATACCTTCTTGAGCTTTAGCTTTTACGAGCGATTTCATTGGATCTCTCCGAATTCGTCACTCCGGCGGAAGCCGGAATCAAGTTCAAAATTGTTTCGCCAACCTTATTCCCCTCTCGTTCCGGGAGAGGGGCAGGCGGTGAGAGTGTTTCCTCTTAAATCACGCCTAATTTTTTACCGATTTTGCCGAAAGCTTCGATGGCTTTGTCTATATGCGCCGTCTCATGAGCCGCCGACATCTGGGTGCGGATGCGCGCCTGATCCTTTGGCACCACCGGGAAGGAGAAGCCGATCACATAGATGCCTTCTTTCAGCATCTCATCGGCCATGGTCTTGGCGAGCTTCGCATCCCCCAGCATAACCGGGACGATGGGGTGGTCGGCACCCGCCAGCTTGAAACCGAGCTTCTGCATGCCTTCGCGGAAACGCTTGCTGTTGGCATGCACTTTCTTGCGCAAGCTGTCGTCGCTCTCCAGCATGTCCAGCACCTTGATGGAGGTGGCGGCGATGGTAGGGGCGAGGGTATTGGAGAAGAGATAGGGACGCGAACGCTGCCGCAGCCACTCGACAATCTCCTTGCGGGCCGAGGTATAGCCGCCGGAGGCGCCACCGAGAGCCTTGCCCAGGGTACCGGTCAGGATGTCGATGCGACCCATGACGCCGCGGAACTCATGGCTGCCCTTGCCACCTTCACCCATGAAGCCTACTGCGTGGGAATCGTCCACCATCACCAGGGCGTGGTACTTGTCGGCGAGATCGCAGATGCCCTTCAGGTCCGCGATGATGCCGTCCATGGAGAACACGCCGTCGGTGGCGATGAGCTTGTGACGCACGCCAGCAGCATCGGCTTCTTTCAGCTTCGCTTCCAGGTCCGCCATGTCGTTGTTGTTGTAGCGGTAGCGCTTGGCCTTGCACAGGCGCACGCCATCGATGATGGAGGCGTGGTTCAGGGCATCGCTGATCACCGCGTCCTGTTCGTCCAGGATGGTCTCGAACAAGCCGCCGTTGGCGTCGAAGCAGGACCCGTAGAGGATCGTGTCTTCCATCCCTAAGAACTTGGAGAGCCGAGCCTCCAGTTCCTTGTGCACCGTCTGTGTGCCGCAGATGAAGCGCACCGAAGACATGCCGAAACCGTAGTGGGGCAGAGATTCCTGGGCAGCTTTTACCAGCGCCGGATGGTCCGAGAGGCCGAGATAGTTGTTGGCACAGAAGTTCAGTACTTCGGGGCCGCCCTGCACCTGGATGGTGGCCTGCTGGGGGGTGCTGATCACCCGCTCGGTCTTATATAGGCCCTGCTCATGGAGGGCCTGGGTCTGCTGGGAAAGCTGGGAGAGGAAGGCCTTGTTCAAAGGAGGGGCTCCGGACCGGAAATTCGGGGCGGATTATAGAGGAGTAGGCCCGGCTTGGTGGGGGAAGGGGTCCCAGAATCATCGAGACCAATCGGAAACCATGTGTCTGTTTTATATGAATTTTATCTTGGAATCCTAAATACAGCCATAATCTTTTCATATATCTTTGCATCTAAAAATCATAAATTATTATTTAATATATTAAAATCCAGTAGTTACATAATAAATATCTTTTCACTTATCTTTGCATAAATTTATGGCTATTGGCCCTGGATTGATAAATCTCTTGCTCCGTAGCGGCGTTATACCGGGAGGCGAGCTAGCCCGTACCTTGGGTATAAGTCCCGCCACCTTGTCGCGCGTCATCGCCCGCTATCCGGATAAGATCCTGCGTCTTGGGCGGACTCGCGGCGTGCGCTATGGCGCCTATCGCAGCGTGCCGGGCATACTTTCCAGGATGCCCGTCTTCCGGGTGAGCGAGAGCGGTGAGCCACGGCGCGTCGCTACCCTGCACCTGCTGGCCCGTGGCGAGCACTGGCTTGAGCGACAGGATGGAAAGGGCGACTTCTTCGCCGGAGTGCCCCCAGTACTCGTGGATATGGCTCCCCAAGGCTACTCGGGCCGCAATTTCGCCGGTCGGAATCCTGACCTGGAGCTGCCAAGCCTCCTGCGGGACTGGAACGATGACCATCGCATCGTCGCCACCGCCCGTCGTGGCGATGACTGTCTGGGCGACCTCATCCTTGGCGAAGCATCCCTGGACCGGTTCTTCGCCGCCGGCCATGGCCGGCAGGTATCGCGCCAGGACTACCCCGAACTCGTGCGTAACGCGGCCTTGGGAGGGGATTTCTCTGCGGGCGGCGAGCATCCCAAGTTCACGGCCTTGCGCGACGGCAGACATCTCATCGTCAAGTTCACGCCGGGCGACGGCAGCCCCTCCGACCAGCGGTGGCGTGACCTCTTGGTCTGCGAATCCTTAGGCCTGGCGGTGTTGCGCGAGAATGGCATCCCCGCGGCCGAGGCCGAAGTGGTGGACCAGGGAGAGCGGCGCTTCCTGGAAGTCGAACGCTTCGACCGGATCGGGCTGCGTGGCCGTCGTGGGTTCCTCACGGCTGGTCCCTTGGATGATGATCTCTACGGCCAGCGCGACAACTGGCCAGCGCTCGCCGAGCGCTTGTCCGGAGATGGTCTGCTCTCGGCCGCGGATACGCGCCGGGTCCGGCTGGTGGATGCCTATGGTCAGCTCATCGCCAATACCGACATACACTTCGGCAACCTGGGCTTCTATGGAGATGGCTTGCACCAGCGACCGCTCCTCAGGCTCGCGCCGGTGTATGACATGCTGCCCATGGCCTTATCCCCCCATGGTGGTATCGTTCCAGATGCGCTGGCAGCGCTGCCACGCCCAAGGGCGGGGACTTTCGAGGTCTGGGGCGAAGCGCAGCAGCTGGCAGGGGAGTTCTGGCGGCGGGTGGATGCAGACCCGCGCATCAGCGCGGAGTTTCGCGCAGTGGCGGCCAAGCTGGTCGGTTGAGCAATATCGAGGGTGTGCGAGTAGGGATACGTATATATGGCG
>DASYCJ010000023.1:0-19347 GCA_036500225.1 Gammaproteobacteria bacterium | reverse complement strand
GACATGTGAGACCGGCGGCAAACACGGCAATGGAAAAGCTGCGCATCTTTAAGGCCCTCTTTTAGGATTTCCCTGCGGCCCGGCCGCTATAGCGGTTATTTTCGCGGGTTTGACTGGGTCAAACATAGGCTGTATATATATACGGTATCAATAAACTGCACTTCCCCCGATGGATCCGCGCCTCACTCATGCCCTGTCCCGCCATCCGGCCCACCTCTGGGTCGGTACGCGCGAGCGGGAAGAAATCCCTCGCCTCAGCACCGGCTACGCGGCATTGGATGCCGCATTGGGAGGCGGCTGGCCACAGGGCACGCTGGTGGAACTGCTCGCTGCCGGACCGGGACTCGGCCGACTCGCGCTGCTCTTGCCGGCCCTCGCTGATGTGAGCCACCGTACCCATATCGCTTGGCTCACAGAGATGCCTCACGCGCCTGCCCTCACCCAAGCCGGCGTGGACATGAGCCGCGTGTTGCCGGTGGATGCGACCGGCAAACATCGGCTATGGGCGGCGGAGCGCTGCTTGAAGAGCGGTATCTGCGGCGTACTGGTGCTGGAGGAGGAGCATCGTCTTGCCGATCCCATGCTGCGCCGCCTCAAGCTCGCTGCCGCCAGCAGCGCCGCCATCACCTTCCTGTTACGCAGCAGTTCCACGGCGGCCTCGCCCTCACCCGCCGCTCTGCGCCTGCTCATCTCTGCCGAACCCCATTCGGCCACACGCCGCATCACCGTGCTCAAGGATGGTGCGGCTTCATCAAGGACGATCGACCTCGACCCGCATGCTACCGGCCATTGAACCCGTCACTGGTCCATGGCTCTCCCGTTTTCACTGCCGCTCTTTCCCGAGCCGTCGCCACCACCCCGGCCGCCGGCACCGCGCATCCCGCCACGCATCCTGCCCAGGCAACTCTGGATGGCGGTGCGCTTCCCACGCCTGCCGCTGGAAGCTCTGGGCATCTCGCCCGGCAGCCACGAGCCGATCGCCCTCGTCGCGGGTGAAGGCCGCAAGGCATATATCCATGAACGCACCGAAGGCGCGGCGCGCTTAGGCATACGCATCGGCCAATCTCCCGCCGCGGCCCTCGCCTTGGCTCCGGCTCTTGAGTTCCGGTCGCGTGAACCGGCACGCGAACAGGGCGCACTCTTGAAGCTCGCCGCCGGAGGCCGGGACTTCACACCCACCGTGAGCCTGGAAGCGCCAGCAGCACTACTCCTGGAGATAGAGGGCAGCGCCCATCTATTCGGCGGTGACGTGGATATCCGTGCCCATGCGAGCCGGCGCTTCGCAGCCGAGGGTTTCAGTGCCGTGGTGGCGGTGGCACCCACGCCGCTCTCCGCCCTGTGGCTCGCACAGGTGCAGCGGGAGACCACAGTCACGGGTCTGGATGAGTTGCGCAGTGTGCTCGGCAGGCTGCCGATGCAGGCTTTGGCACCGACTCCTGAGATGCAGGATGCCTTCGAGCGTCTTGGCATCCGCCATCTGGCGGAACTCTTGCGTCTGCCCCGGGACGGAGTCGCCAAGCGTTTCGGCGTGGCCTTCCTGGATACCCTGGACAGGGCCCTGGGACTCTCGCCGGATCCCCGCAGCAATTGGCAGGCGCCGCGGCGCTGCCGTGCCTCCCGTGAACTGCCGGGCGAATTCACCTCCCTGGATCACTTGCAGCCTTATATCGTGGACCTGCTGGCGGAACTCTGCCGGGAGCTGCGCGCCCACGACGCAGGCACCGACAAGCTCGGCCTCGTATTCCGCCATTGGAAGCGCCCGCCCACCACCGTGAGCGTGGGCAGCGCCCTGCCCTGCCGCGATCCAGATCGCTGGGAAGAATTGCTGCAGGCGCAGCTGGCGGACCTGCGCCTGCCATCGCCCGTGCACGAGCTGCAACTCCTGAGTGGACGCCTGCAGCCTTTCCTCGCTCAGAGCCAGGACCTGCTGCGGGACCGGCGCAGCAGCGGCGACTCCTTCACGGCCTTAGTGGATGTGTTGCGGGCCCGGCTCGGCCGGCAACGTGTCTTCGGCCTCGCCGCCATGAGCGATGCACGTCCAGAACGGGCTTCCGAGACTGTCGAACCCGGCTTCTCATCAGCAGGATCGTCCCGGGTGCCGCTACGCCCCATCCATCTCTTGGCGGTACCGCTGCCCCTCATCTATAGAGGAAGCCGCCTGTACCACCAGGGTGACCCGCTCAAGCTCATCCACGGACCGGAACGGATCGAAGGTGGCTGGTGGGAAGGAGAAGCCTGGAGTCGCGATTACTACCATGCCTGCTCCAGCCGCGGCGGGCGCCTCTGGGTATTCCATGAAGCCGGACGCTGGTTCCTGCAGGGGTTCTTCTCGTGAACCTACCGGACTATGCCGAGCTGCATGCCTTAAGCAACTTCTCCTTCCTGCGGGGCGCTTCCCATCCGCAGGAACTGGTGCTGCGCGCCGTGGAACTGGGTTACCGCGCCCTCGCCATCACCGATGAATGCTCCGTGGCCGGCATCGTACGCGCCCACGTGGCGGCCAAGGCAGCGGGTCTCAAGCTCATCGTCGGCAGCGAGTTCCATCTGGACGATGGCACCCATCTGGTGGTGCTGGCCATGGACGCGGTGGGCTACGGCGATCTCTGTGAGCTCATCAGCCACGGCCGGCGCTCAGCAGGGAAAGGCAGCTATCGGCTCGGGCGCGAGGACTTCGCCGCCGGCCTGCCCCATTGCCTGGTGCTGTGGACGCCGGGCCGCGCACCGGACCATGCCACTGCCGCCTGGGTGCGCGAGACGTTTCCCGGGCGCGCCTGGCTCGCGGTGGAACTGCATCTCGGCGGCCATGACCGGGCAAATCTCGCAGCAGCCGGTGGATTCGGTCTGCCCCTGGTGGCTGCCGGCGATGTGCATATGCATGTGCGGGAGCGGCGCAAGCTGCAGGACACTCTCACCGCCATACGCTTCAACGCACCCATCACCGCGGTGTTGGGCAAACTCTTCCCCAACTCCGAGCACCATCTGCGCCGCCGCGAGCAACTGGCTAAGCTCTATCCCCCGGGACTGATGGCTGCGACCTTGGAGATCGCAGCGCGCTGCCGGTTCGATCTGGACGAGATCCGCTACCAATATCCGAAGGAACTGGTGCCCGAGCAGCACACGCCCAGCAGCTGGCTGCGGATCTTGACGGAAGAAGGTATCAAGCGACGTTGGCCGGAGGGTGTGCCGGACAAGGCCCGCATCCAGGTCGAGCATGAACTCGCGCTCATCGCCGAGCTGCGTTACGAATCCTATTTCCTCACGGTGCACGATCTGGTGCGCTATGCCCGCTCCCAGGCGATCCTCTGCCAGGGGCGTGGCTCGGCCGCCAACTCGGCGGTGTGCTATTGCCTAGGTATAACCGAACTGGACCCGGTCCGGTCCAACCTCCTGTTCGAGCGCTTCATCTCCCGCGAACGGCAGGAGCCGCCGGACATCGACGTGGACTTCGAGCACCAGCGTCGTGAGGAAGTGATCCAATACATATACCGCAAATACGGCCGGGAGCGCGCCGCCATCGCCGCCACCCTCATCACCTACCAGCCCAAGAGCGCGGTACGGGATGTGGCCAAGGCGCTGGGCTTGAGTCTCGCCCAGGCGGAGCGCCTGGCGGATGTATACCAGTGGTGGGATCCGGACGAGGTCAGCGCCGAGAAGGTGCGGGAAGCGGGACTCGATCCCGAGGGCCTCACTCTCAAGCTCCTAGCAGAACTGGTGGCGACCCTCATCGGCTTCCCGCGTCACCTCTCCCAGCACGTAGGCGGCTTCGTCATCTCCCATACGCCCCTGCACCGGCTGGTGCCCATCGAGAACGCCGCCATGGCAGACCGCACTGTCATCCAGTGGGACAAGGACGATCTCGACGCCGTGGGCCTGCTCAAGGTGGATGTGTTGGCCTTAGGCATGCTCTCGGCCCTGCGGCGCATGCTGGACTCGGTGAACCAGGTGCGCGGCTCTAAGCTCAGTCTCGCCACCATCCCCGCGGAAGATACGGCGGTCTACGCCATGATCCAGCAGGCCGACACCATCGGCACTTTCCAGATCGAATCCCGGGCCCAGATGTCCATGCTGCCGCGGCTGCGGCCCAAGGAGTTCTATGACCTGGTGGTGCAGGTGGCCATCGTGCGTCCCGGACCCATCGTCGGCGACATGGTCCATCCCTATCTCGCCCGGCGTAACGGCACCGAACCCGTCACCTATCCTAGCGCGGCGGTGAAGGTGGTGTTGGAGCGCACCCTCGGCATCCCCATCTTCCAGGAACAGGTGATGCAGCTCTCCATCGTGGCCGCGGGCTTCACTCCCGGCGAGGCGGACCAGTTGCGCCGGGCCATGGCCGCCTGGAAGCGCAAGGGCGGCCTCGGGCCTTTCGAGACCAAGCTCAAACAGGGCCTGCACAAGTACGGTTATTCCGCGGAGTTCGCCGAACGCATCTTCAAGCAGATCCAGGGCTTCGGGGAATACGGCTTCCCGGAATCCCATGCAGCGAGCTTCGCGCTCCTGGCCTATGCCTCTGCCTGGTTGAAACACCACGAACCCGCCGCCTTCCTCTGCGGTCTGCTCAACAGCCAACCCATGGGTTTCTATGCCTCTTCTCAGCTCATCCAGGACGCGCGTCGCCACGGCGTGGAAGTGCGTCCCGTAGATGTGAACGAGAGTGGTTGGGAGTCCAGCCTGCAGGACTCAGGTCAGCATCAGCCGGCGGTGCGCCTGGGCCTGCATTGCGTGGGCGGACTGCATGAGGACGTCGGCCGGCGCATCGAAGCCGCAAGGCGCGAAGCGGCGTTCCAGGACATCCCGGACCTGGCGCGGCGCGCAGAGCTGGATCGAAAAGCCTTCAAACGTTTGGCGGCGACGGGCGCTCTGGCCCAGCTCGCCGGCAACCGACACCAGAGTTATTGGGCGGCCCTGGGGATAGAAGAGCCCTGGGAGCTGGGGCCCGTGCACGCCACCGAAGCACACCCTCTATTGGGCAAGCCCACGGAGGGCGAAGACATCGTGGCGGATTACGCCAGCTTAGGCTTCACCCTGGGGCGCCATCCCCTGGCGCTGTTGCGATCCCGCCTGGACAAGCACCGCGCCGTGACGGCGGACAGCTTGCGTACGCTGCCCAATGACGCACGGGTGCGGGTGGCCGGCATCGTGACCCATCGCCAGCGGCCCGGCAGTGCCAAGGGAGTGATCTTCGTGACCCTGGAGGACGAGAGCGGCCAGGTGAACGCCATCGTCTGGCCGGACCTGGTGGAACGGCAGCGCCAGACTTTGCTGCACTCACGCCTGCTCTGCATCGTCGGCAAAGTGCAGCGCGACAAGGAGAGCCTGCATCTCATCGCGTCGCGATTGGAGGATTACACCCCGCTATTGGGGCGCATCGAAACTTCCTCGCGCGACTTCCGTTAAGGTGCGTCAGGGCTTCGTAGCGGGCGTCACCCGCCAGATCGTATTACCCACGTCGTCCGCCACCAGCAACGCGCCCTGCTTATCCACGATCACACCCACGGGACGGCCCTGGGCATCGCCGTTCTTATCCAGGAATCCGGTGAGGATGTCCTGGGGGCCGCCGTTGGGCTGCCCATCCACGAACGGCACGAAGATCACGCGATAGCCGGAGACGGGCTTGCGGTTCCAGGAGCCGTGCTGGCCGATGAAGGCACCGCCCTCATAACGCGAGGGGAAGAGGCTCGCATCATAGAAGGTGAGGCCGAGGGATGCGGTGTGATCGCCCAGCGCGTAGTCCGGCGGGATGGCCTTGGCCACGAGGTCGGGACGCGGCGGCTTCATCCGCGGGTCCACGTTCTGACCGTAGTAGCTGTAGGGGAAACCGTAGAAGGCGCCTTCCTTCACGGCGGCCATGTAGTCCGGCACCAGGTCGTTTCCCAGTTCGTCACGCTCATTCACAGCGACCCACAGCGCCCCTGTGTCCGGTTGCCAGGCGAGACCATTGGGATTGCGCAGGCCAGAGGCATAGATGCGATGCTGACCGGTGGTGGGATCCACTTCCCAGATGGCAGCACGGCCCTCTTCTGCCGCTGCCCCGTTCTCGCCGGCATTGCTATTGGAACCCACCGCCACGTAGAGTTTCTTGCCGTCCTTGCTGGCTACCAGATTCTTGGTCCAGTGATGGTTGATGGTGCCAGCAGGCAGGTCTACCACCTTGGTGCCCTGGCCCTGGATTTGCGTGTCACCCTCGTGATAGGTGAAGCGCAGCACCGCGTCCGTATCCGCCACGTAGAGCTGGTCGCCCACCAGCGCCATGCCGAAGGGCGAGTTCAGCCCCTGCAGGAGCACTGTCTGGGTCTCAGCTACCCCGTCGCCGTCCTTATCGCGCAGCAGCAATATCTTGTTGGGGCTCTTGCCGTTGACTCCGCTGTCCTTGAGGAAGGGTTGGGCATACCAGGCGTGAGGCCCGGTCTTGTCGTCGGGTTTCGGTGGGGCGTTGGTCTCCGCCACCAGCACATCGCCATTGGGCAGCACATAGAGCCAGCGCGGATGCTCGAGTCCCTTGGCGAAGGCCTTCACGGCGAAGCCGGCAGCGGCCGTGGGCGTGGCACCTTGTGCCCAGCCCACCGCCTTCGCCACCTTGAAGGTGGGGATGGTCTGGGGGTCCGGCGGCGGTAAGGTGGGATGTGGGCCATAGCCCGCACTCTCGGGGAGGGTCTGCTGGCTGGCACAGGCGCTCACCGCGACCAATGCGAGGCAACACATCAACATCGTCGCCCTCATCTTCATCATGCCTCCTGACGCCGCCGGGCGCCGGCGATCCGTGCCGACGCCCGGCTTCAAATAGGTTTCAATCCGACCGAAGGCCCGCCCTCAGTGCCACAGCAAGGCGATGAGTATCAAGACCGGGATCGGTACCCCGAGCAGCCACAACAGCACATAGCGCATAGATAAGACCTCAGTTCAGATCGAGTGAAGATCGCGCTGCCGGCCGCCGAAGGTGGCGGACAGACTGGCGATGAAGGCGCCCAATAGGAGCGCGATGGCGAACCACAGTGCCGAGTAGGCGGAATCTTTGCGGGCTTTATCGGCGGCGCGCTGCGCCTCGGCCTTGGCCGCCTGCACTCGAACCTGCACGGCGGTAAAGGCTGCGTCTACTCGCTGCTCCGCCTCATCGGCATCGAGGCCGGTACGCTGTGCAACCAACTGGGCCAGGTACCGACTGTCCTCGCTGCTGAGGTGGCCTTCCTGCAGGGAGTCGCCGAAGATCCGTGCGGCTTCGGCGCGATAGACGGGGTCCGTGGCCTGCGGCCCGACTGCGGCGCCGCTGCCATTCCCACCCTCGGCATGGAACATCGAGTCGGTGAAATAGGCGATGGGTCCGCTGCTGCTACTGGCGACAGCGGTACCGGCCACCGCGCCCGCTGCCTGCACGCCGTTATTCAGCACCGCACCGATCACCGAACCGAACAATAAGGCGCTCGCCACCGAGGCTACTGCCCAAGTGATGAGGCCGTGGGCGGTGTCGCGGAAGGTGACTTCATGCTGGTGCAGACGCAGCCATCTGCTACGTAGGCGCCCAGCGAGATAACCGCCTACCGCGGAAGCAAGCAACTGCTCGAAACTCAGCCACAGGATCGCCGCCGTGCCGAGAGCGCCGGCGCTGGCGCCGGTGTGGGCCCAGGGCGAGACCACCGAAAGACCGAGTCCCGCGCCGACGAAGAGCAGGATCAGCGACAGCCCTGCGGCCGCCGCGGCTCCGGCGAAGATGGCGCCCCATGATACGGCGCTGACGTTAGACGTCGCTGACGTGGACAGCGCCTCGCCCTCGGCGACAGTAGGATCGTGGATCGCGGTGTGCTTGGAATAACTTTCTTGGGTTCGGCTCAACATATCTCTACCCCGGACTGTGGATGACTGTCTGGGATAGTGGTACGCGCGATGTATTCCGTCTGTGCGGTGGCACGCAGATTCGCGGCCACCGGAGCCGGATCGTCGTGATATGAAAAGCGAGATTGCGTCTTTGCTTAAGCGGCGAGACTCAACACCAGGTTCGGTCCGAAGTGCCCCCGATCCAGGTCCGCCGCAATCTTGCCGGCATGCAGCAGCTTCGCCACCTGCGCGGTCACATCCGGGCTGATGTCGATCGGATAGCAGCGCACCAGTTCACGCAGCGAGAGGTCCGCCACCACGAGCCGCAGCAGGATCACGCATTCCAGTTCGGGATCGGGATGCTCATAGGCGAACTGCACGAAGGGCAGCATGCGTCGCGAATTCTGGATGCGCCGCAGCTGCGGGGCCAGTCTGCTCTCGGTGATGCGCTCACAGGCGTAACCGTGTTCGCGGCTCCAGTTGCGTATCGCGTTCCAACCTGTGGAAGCGGGGCCGAACTCGTTCACCCCGGGATAGCGGTCGCCCGCCACCACTTCACGGCACTCTTCGTGCCCGTCCCGCCAACGCACCCACATGTCGAACACGTAGTTCTGCGCTTCCAGGCGCACTTCCGGATAGTGCTCGCAGAACTCCACCACATCCGGCGTGCCCTCGAGCAGCAGCCAGTGCAGATATTCGACCCGCGTCGGAAACTCCAGGCGTCGGCCCACCTTGGGACTCCAGCCTGAATAACGGGAAGGCGGACGGACTCGACGTGAACGGCGCACCGGCATCGGCGCGTGCGACGAGGGAAGATCGGCGTTCATAGGTTCCTACACGTCGGCGGCATCCATGCGCGACGGCGGACATAAGCCTACACTCCGCTGGCTAAAAAACAATCAGGTGAAGTCCGACATTCCGCGATGCCATGCCCGGCGGAACGGTTCCTAAGAATCTGCTTTAAGTGCATGTGTGTGGATGCCACACCGATGGCGCACGATAATTAAGCAAGGATTTGTTAGGATTATCGCCATCGGCCTTGAGGCCCGCAGTCTTTCACGAGGTGAGCCATGAGCGAAGTATCGGGACCTGACTTCAGCCAAGGCATCGCAGCCAGCGATGTGAAGCGCGGCAAGCCCCTGCTGGGCCACGTGGGCAAGGATCCGGTGCTGCTCTCGGACTTAGGCGACGACTACTCCGCCATCGCCGCGGTCTGCAGCCACTACCACGGGCCTCTGGATAAGGGCCTAGTGGTGGGCGAGACGGTCCACTGCCCCTGGCACCACGCCTGCTTCAGCCTGCGCAGCGGCGAAGTGCTGGCGGCGCCCGGGTTGAACTCCCTCGCCCGCTGGAAGGTGGAGCAGGAAGGCGACCGCCTGTTCGTGCGCGAGAAATTGCCGCCGCTCCTGGGGGCCGGCAAGCGCCCGCCCGCCGGCAGCGCGAAGCCCGATTCCATCATCATCGTCGGCGGCGGAGCTGCCGGCGAAGCGGCGGCCACTACCCTGCGCTTCTCCGGTTACGAAGGCCCGGTGACCATCATCAGCGCCGAGGACAGCCTGCCGCCGGATCGCCCCAACCTATCGAAGGATTATCTGGCGGGTACTGCGCCTAAAGAGTGGGTGCCGGTGCGCGGCGAAGCGCACTTCAAGAGCCATGCCATCACGCTGCTACGCAACACCCGCGTGGCCTCCATCGATACCGCCAAGAAGACCCTGCTCACCGCCGACGGCAAGGAGCATGCTTTCGGTGCGCTGCTGCTCGCCACCGGTGCCGATCCCGTGAAACTGCCCACCCCTGGTGCCGACAAACCCCACGTGCATTACATGCGCACCATCGCCGACAGCGAGGGCATCGTGAAGGCCGTAGAGGCCGGCGCCAAGACTGTGGTGGTCATCGGCGCGAGCTTCATCGGCCTGGAAGTGGCGGCTTCGCTCCGAGCCCGCGGCCTGGAAGTGCACGTGGTCGGCCCTGAAACCCGGCCCCTGGAGAAGGTGCTCGGGCCGCAGCTGGGGGACTTCGTGCGTTCCCTGCATGAGAAGAAGGGCGTCATCTTCCACCTGGGCCAGACTGTGACCGCCATCGGCAAGGATGAGGCCACCTTGAGCAGCGGCAGCATCCTGCCGGCGGACATGGTGGTCATCGGCGTGGGCGTGCGCCCCATCACGGCCCTGGCTGAACAGGCCGGCCTCAAGCTGGATAAGGGTGTGGTAGTGGATGAATACCTCCAGACGAGTGCCCCTGGCATCTATGCCGCCGGCGACATCGCCCGGTATCCGGACCGTCACAGCGGCTTGGCCCTACGCGTCGAACATTGGGTGGTGGCCCAGCGCCAGGGCCAGACCGCAGCTCGCAATATGCTGGGCTACAAGGAACGCTTCACCAGCACGCCCTTCTTCTGGAGCCAGCACTACGACGTGGCTATCAACTATGTGGGCCATGCGGAGAACTGGGACAGCATCGAAGTGGACGGCGACCCTGCCAAACTGGATTGCGCCGTGAGCTACAAGCTCGGCGGCAAGCTCATGGCGCTGGCCACCATCTTCCGCGATGACTTGAGCCTCAAGACCGCGGCGGATATGGAGAAGCAGTAAGCCGGTCAGCTCATGGCGGCGCGGGCCCGCTGCCGCACCTGCCACAACCAGGCCCCAGCCCAGATCCAGGATAGCGCCATCAGCACCACGCCCAGGAGATGCGCGGCGTTGCCCAGAGCCCAGGCGGAGTCCACGGCATGGAAGGGCAGCAGGATGTTGTGCCAATCATGGCGCAGTACGTGCATCTCCGCCACCTCGTCGTTCCACTCTCCCACCAGCGGCAGGGCCATGAGCTTGGCGTCATATATATAGGGCGCCACGTCCAATACGTTCTCCGCGGTCCACCACAGGCAGAAGGCGGCACCGAAGGGGTTGCGCATCTTCAAGATGAAGGCCACGCCGATGAGCGCCGGTAGCAGGCACTGGAACAGGCTGCCGCCCAGATACATCATCCAGTCGCCGAAGGGCCGGAACAGCACGTGGCCGAACTCATGGATAGGCAGGTCCACCTCGTGGAAGAAGGACTCCATGATCCGGGCGGTCATCACGGGATAAGCGATGAGCCGTATGCCCCACACCACCATCACCACCAGCACCAGCGACTGGCCGATGAGCTTGGTCCGGTCCGGGTCTTCCGGCAGCTCCATCAGGCGGTCATAGAGCCTCAAATACCAGGGTCCGAGCGGCTCTTCTTCCGTCTCGGGCTCAAGCCCCGCCACCGGCCGCACCGCTGATGCCGCCACCTCGTTGTGCTTCACGTATTTCGCGAACACGATGCCGCAACGCAGGCATTCCAGATACGGGTCCACATCTTTGGGCAGGCGCTGATAAGCGCATTTCGGGCAGACATCCATGCCCTTAGTGTAGGGCAAGCCTGTGAGGATTCCTGGCGCCGATCCGGGCTAGGATTGCCGACTCCATCGGCACCAGGAGCGCCCCATGCAAATGTCCGGCATCCCCTTCGGCACCACGGATTGGTCGAAGATCCAGCCCACGGAGCGTAAGGGCGAGAGCGGCATGGCCTATTGGCGCAGCTGCCAGTTCGGTTCCCTACGGGTGCGCCAGGTGGACTACACCCCAGGCTACGTATCCGACCACTGGTGCAGGAAGGGCCATATCCTGCTGTGCCTGGAGGGGGAACTCACCACCGAGCTGGAGGACGGCCGCGTCTTCACCCTCAAGCCCGGCATGAGCTACCAGGTGGCCGATGGGGCCGAAGCCCACCGCTCCCGTACCGCCAAAGGCGCCCGGCTCTTCATCGTCGACTAGGGGCCCCGTGGCCTTCTGCCCACTCGCCTTTCCGCCCTGGATTACAGACGTGTAGGACAAAGCCCTACATACCTGCCCGCCCCCATATCCCATCCTAGGGCCCATGGAATACAGGCCCGGACGCATCGCTGCTTACGACTACGAACCTTTCGCAGAGACGGAAATCGCCATGCTGCTCTCGTTCCTTTCACGCAAGAACAAGCAGGAACAGCCGGCCAAGGGCGAGACGGATTCCATCCCCGCGCCTGAAGTCGGTTATGACCCGGGCCTGGTCACGGCCCTGACCCTGCAGCACCGCTCCCTGACCACCCTGCTGGTGAAGGCCACCAGCGTGGCCCAGCAGCGCCAGTTCGCCGAGGTGAACAGCATCCTGACCCGTTTCAAGCTCGAGTTGGATGAACACCTGAAGCGCGAGCACGAGGAGTTCTTTCCCTATCTCACCGCCCACCTCAAGGGCGACGAGGCCAAAGAGATCCTGAAGGAGGCCCGGTCGAACTCGCTCTATATAGAGCGTGCCGTGGAAGGCTTCCTAAACCACTACGCAGGCTACCCGGTGGGTGAGCGCACCGTGTTGCGTTTCGGCATGGAGCTGAGCGGAGTGATCGAAGAATTCTGTGAGAGGCTGGAGAAAGAAGAGGCTCACATCTACACCCTCTATATGCCACCTGAGGCATATTGAAATGATCAACTTCTAAAAGAACACCGGGGGTTGGTGTGTAGTCGAGCGGTTGGGGAAACGGCTCCTGGGCCCGGATGTGCTCGGGGCTGTTTAAGGGGCATGCTTGCCGGCTGACCGAGCAGCCGGCAAGCAGTGCTTTAAGTCGGCATAGCGACCGGACTCACCCCTATTCGCCCAGCTTCCCGCGCTTGGCAGCCGTCAGGCGTGCGCCAGGATGCCAGCCTATGTCATCAAACTAGGACAAATCCCTCCTGATTCAGGGTGAAGACCTGATGCACGCTATGGACATGGCTTGATATACCTTTGCCATACCATGAGGGAGTTCGCCATGAAATCACAAGTCGGTCTAGGTCGTCTGTATCCCGATGGTCAGCTCGAACAGGCCCATGACATCCCTGTGAACGAGCAGGCGCAGGAGGCACGCCGCGAAACCGCGACGGCGCATCCCAGCGCCGACGATCTGGTGACTGTAGTGGTACACCTCGAGAAAAGTTCTCTGGACGAATTGCTGCAGAGGCCGCCGTCTCAGTGACGATCCCATGATGGCGGACATCCGATCCGCCATCACAGTAAAAGGAAAGCCGGCAGCTCGTGCTGCCGGCTTTTTTTCATGCCTCGAAGAGTGCTGGTCAGTGCGCCGGTTTCTTGAAGCGCAGGATGAATTGGTCGGTCTTGCCGCGGATGGAAGGGTCGAACACCTTCAGCATGTGCGTATCCGCGGGGTTCTTGAGAGCGTCGCTCTCGCCGTCCAGCACGAAGCCGGCCGCTTCCACTTCCTTCTTCACCGCTTCCGGGTCCACGCGATGCAGCGTGTCCGTGGCACTGAAGCCCGAGCCCGCCACCGCGGTGTGATCCACCACCACGAACAGGCCGCCCGGCTTCAGGGCGTTGAAGACCTGCTTGTCGAAGGAGGCCATGTCCACCGGGCCCATGAACTTGTCGTGGTAGTCATGGTAGTTCTGGGAGGTGAACACAAGATCCACCGGCTCTGACACCGTCAGGGTGGCGCCCGGCTGCTGCAGGATGCTCACGTTGGTGTAAGGCGGCTTCGCTACCAGGCCCTGCCAGTTGGCGATGCTCTTGGTGGCGTACTTGCTCATCTCGTTCGGCCAGACGGTGTAGACGTGGCCCTGGGCGCCGACGATGCCGCTGAAGATGCGGGTCCAGTAGCCTTCGCCCGGCACCAGTTCAACGACTTTCTGGCCCGGCCTCACTTGCGAGAAGGTCATCACTTCTGCCGGATGGCGACGGGCATCATCGGCTGCATCGTCCTTGCGGGCAGGATCGTTGATGGCGGCCGTCACATAGGCCGGCGTCGCCAGCGAAGCCGCAGGCGCGGCGATGGCAGCAGCCAAGGGCAGGCCTAGGGCGATGGTGATCAAAGAGAGGCTGAGGCGCATGGCGGGAACCCTCCGGATGGATAAGGGGATGGGATTGTATCTATATAGGACCCCGCAAGGGGATTGGACATTCCATATAGGATTCCGCCTGGACTGAGTCCATGCCATGGCGCGCTGCATGCGCCTATCGGCTGCTCAAATTTTAGATAAGGTCCTGCAGGTCGCGGACACAGCCGGGGTCACGCGGGTTCATCGCCTTGGCTTATGATGGCGGCCCAAGGGGATGCTCCGGGGCGAGCCATATGACCATCATCAGCAAGAACGCTCGTATCGTCGGCCTCTGGTACCTGGCACTGGTCTTCATCGGGCCCCTGCGCCTGATCTACATCCCGGGCAAGCTGTTCGTGCACGACGACGCGGCTGCCACCGCGGCGAACATCGCCTCGCACCAGACCCTGTTTCAGATGGGCATCTTCGTCGATACCTGGGGTGGTACCGTGCTGGTGTTCCTGACCCTGGCGTTTTGGCGCCTATTCAAGGATGTGGACCGCTACCAGTCCCAGCTACTGGTCATCACCGGCGGCATCCTCCCGGGCGCCATCTATTTCCTCAACACCGTGAACGACGCTGCCGCCCTCATCCTGGTGCGGGGCGCACACTGGCTCAATGCTTTCACGGAAGCCCAGCGGGACGCCCTCGCCTATTTCTTCACCCGCCTGCATTTCCAGGTGATCATCTCGGCGGAGGTGCTGTGGGGCATCTGGCTATTCCCCATGGGCATCCTGATCCTGAAATCTTGTTGGTTCCCGCGGGTGCTGGGTTGGTGGTTGTTCCTGGATGGTGCCACCTGGATCATCATCAGCTTCGCCAGCATGTTCCTGCCGGACTACGTGGACGCCATCAACACCTGGTCCCTGCCGTTCCAATTTGGTGAGATCGCGGTCACGCTGTGGTTCCTGGTGATGGGAGCCAAAGAGCCGAAGACCGCTACCGCCTAACAGTGAAGCAAGTAAGTCGGGCCTAAACACGGCTTAGGGGAGACCGCATGTCTTTCATCAAGAAGATCTTCGAGCGGGACTACGCCAAATATGAAGGCGTGCGCCCCATCAACGTCTACCTGATGCGGGTGCTGTATCTCCTGATGGCCACCCTGCTCGCCATGGATGTATGGAACTATGTACTCGGCCACCAGGGCGTCT
Organism: Gammaproteobacteria bacterium; assembly: GCA_036500225.1. Classification (GTDB taxonomy): domain Bacteria; phylum Pseudomonadota; class Gammaproteobacteria; order Natronospirales; family REEB76; genus DASUBN01. The sequence continues at coordinate 4,523 of DASYCJ010000023.1, read as the reverse complement.
GGACCAACCAGGAAGCCATGGTCTGGAGCGTGTGGGCGGGCTTCTCTACCCTCGCCATCCTCGGCGTATTCCACCCCTTACGCATGATCCCGATCCTGCTCTTGGAGATCTTCTACAAGACCATGTGGCTGATCCTGGTGGCCTATCCCCTTTGGCGTAGCGGCAAGTTCGCGGGTTCCTCGGCCGAGGCGATGACTTACGTCTTCATCCCCGTGGTCATCGTGTACCTGATCTTGCCCTGGGGGTATGTGCTCAGGACCTACGTCATGGGACGGGCAAGCAAGCCTGCTCCATAGTCACTGGAGAGGTCCTGATTTCAGAACTATTTCATATCTCGCCGCTCCAAGTGAGCTATACCGATTAGGTAGCCATCGGAGAGGCGTCTCAATGCGCATCGCAAGTGTCGGTCATGCAGTGTTCGCGGCGACCATGATCGCCATCGGCATCCTGGGCCTGGTCAAGAGCGAGTATGCCGCCATCTGGGATGGCATCCCCAAGGCGCTGCCGGGGCGGGAACTGCTGTCTTATCTCAGCGCCATCATCGCCTTGGCCTGCGGCATCGGGCTGTTCTGGCCGCGTACGGTCACCCCCGCATCCCGCATCTTGTTGGCTTACCTCTTGCTCTGGATGCTGATATTCAAAGGCCGGTATATCGTGCTCGCGCCTACCGAGGAAGGCTCCTATCAGAGCGCTGGTGAGAACGCGGTGATCGTGGCGGGAGCCTGGGTGCTGTATACCTGGTTCGCCGGTGAGTGGGACAAGCAGCGGCTCGCTTTCGCCACCGGCGCAAAGGGTGTACGCATCGCGCGGACCTTTTACGGACTGGCGCTGATCGCCTTCGGTCTCTCGCATTTCTTCTATCTGCAGTTCACTGCGCCCCTGATCCCTTCTTGGCTGCTGTGGCCCGTGTTCTGGGCGTATTTCACCGGCACCACTTACCTCGCAGCTGGGGCGGCAGTACTGAGCGGTGTCTGCGCGCGACTGGCGGCGACCCTCGCGGCGGTGCAGATGGGGTCGTTCTTGTTGCTGGTGTGGCTGCCCATCCTGGTGGCAGGCAAGATGACCGACTTCAACTGGGGAGAGATCGTGGTGAACTTCGCCCTGGTGGCCGGCGGCTGGGTCGTCGCCGAAAGCTACGCAGGCATCCCCTGGCTCGCGAGTGGCAAAGTAGCCCGAGGCTGAACCCAAACCCTTGAACCCATAAAAAATGCCCCGCATCGATGCGGGGCATTCCCATTCATAAAGACTTAAAGCCGGTTACTTCGTGGGCTTGCGGAACCGGAAGATGAACTCGTCGTTATGGCCGGACATGGGCGGTTTGTATGAGATCAGGGTGTGAGTGTCGGCCGGATTCTTGAGGGCGTCGCTTGCGCCATCGAAGACGAAGCCCGCCGACTCCACTTCCTTCTTCACTGCCTCCGGATCCACGCGGTGGGTGGTGTCCGTATCGCTGAAGCCCGAACCCGCCGGGGCCACGTTATCGATCACCACGAACACGCCGCCCGGCTTCAAGGTGTCGAACACCTTCTTGTCGAAAGCCACCATGTCCACCGGTCCCATGAACTTGTCGTGGTAGTCATGGTAGTTCTGGGCGGTAAACACGAGATCGACCGATCCCGGGACCTTGAGGTCGCCGCCTGCGCCCCGGATCAGGCTCACGTTGGAGTACTGCGGCGTGGTCACGAACTTCTGCCACTGGGCATAGCTCTCACCCACGTACTGCTGATAGCCGTCCGGCCAGATGGTGTAGACGTGTCCCCTGGGGCCGACGATGCCGCTGAACACCTTGGTCCAGTAACCGCCGTCCGGCACCAGTTCCGCCACCTTCTGCCCAGGTTTGACTTGGGTGAAGGTCATGACTGCCGCCATCTGGCGACGCGCGTCATCGCCGGCATCGGCCATACGCTCCGGAGAGTCCATGGCTGCGGTGATATAGGCTGGGGTTGCGGTGGAATCACCCGCCGCAGCCAGGACGGCGGCCGGCAGGGTGAAAGCGATGGCGGCAAGAGCGAGATGGCGCATGGTGCACTCCTCAGATACGGGATTAAGAAGTCTGACATCGGGCGGGGCCCCAAAGTTCAGGGCATCTGGCTCCTATATAGAATGCTTACGCTGCGCCTGCAACATGGCCGTGGCGGTCTGGCGCAGGACCTGGGCAAGAGCCGGCTGGCTGCATTCCACCTCACCCAGCACCCAGGCGGTGATGGGCGCCAATAGCCCTTCGGCGATCTGAGTCGCCGCCAGTCGCGACGGAATGAGCAGGGGATTCGGGCTCTCCACCCGGTCCTGCTTGAAGCGTTCCTCGATGAGCTCCACCAGCGCATCCACCAGCACCTTGCGGGCGCCACCCTTGAACATGGTGGGCGCCACGGCGCGGTTCTGCCAGAAGTGATCCAGCAACGACATCAGATCCCGGGTGTTGTCGCGGGGGCGGATGGCATCGGCCAGCACAGCGAAGGGCCGGCGCACGCTCTCCGAAAGGATCTGGTCCTTGCCCTTGAAGTGTTCATAGAAGGTAGAACGCCCCACGCCCGCGCGAGCGATGATCTCGTCAACGGTGATCTCGTCGTAAGGGCGGCTCAGCACGATCTCGAAGAAAGCGCCAAACAACGCCTGACGCGTCCGCTCTACTCGCTTGTCTTGCACCGCCCCACTGGTCATCCCACTCTCCCGTTTCCGGACACTCGAGTCTCCCTGTCCGGCAACTCCGCCGCGGGCCCAGGTATCGTGTCGCCATCCTAACAGGAGAGCTTTTCCATGCAGACCCCCTCCCTGCCGAGCAGCCATGCAAGCCGCGTCGCTGGCATCGTGCTCATCGTCGCCACCGCAGTATCCACCTTGGCCATGGCCCACCATCCCGCGGTCACGGCTCCGGATATCGGCCACGCCATGCAACAACTCAGAGCTATGGCAGACCTCTCCGCCTGGGTGCACGGCATCCTCATCGCCCTGATGTTGGTCATCTATTGGTGCCTTACGGAATATTCCCTGCGGCGCGGCGTGGAGCGGCCGCTGGTACGCCTGGGGCTCGTCTTCTATGGAGCAGGCGTGGTGGCCATGATCGGTGCGGCGGTCATCTCCGGTTTCGTCACCGCGCGTATCCCCGACCTTGCCCCGCAGCTGGTGGACCAGGACTTGCACGTGGCAGCCCAGCTCATCAACTTCTCTGGGGTCCTCAATCGCGCGATGGCGGACATCGGCGCCGTAGCCATGTCTGCCGGGATCCTCGCCTGGTCCATCGGTCTCTTGCACAGCGCGGGTTGGCCGCGCGTGGTCGGAGGCCTCGGTATATTGGTCGGTGCCGCACCGGCGCTGCTGCTCATCTTCGGCGGGCTGCATCTGAACGTACAAGGCATGATGATGGTGGTGGTGGTCCAAGCCATCTGGAACATCTGCATAGGCGTGCTGCTGATCCAGGAGCGGGTAAGCGCCTAGCGCCCGGACGCCGCCCGCATGTCGGATGCGGGCGGCAGCCACGGCTCACGGCGCTCATCTCTAATGGGATGCCGAAAGGCATCGAGGCCTGATCTTCCAATCTCCCTAGCGGCGTGACGCTCCACGAAACCTAATGTCGTGCGCGCGATGCGCATCCACTCCTGTGCGCTGCCGCACTGAAATATTTCAGACCTGACCCTATGCTCCTGAGACCAGTTCAGGAGTATCCCCAATGAGAAAAATCCCAGGTCTTTTCGTCGCTGTCTTAGCCGCTGCCGCGCTCATGGTCGGCTGCGCGAGCAACGATACGCAGCCCGCCAACTATGGCGTGGTGAAATCCATCAACCCCACCACTGAGAGTTCCAGCGGCCTCAACGCCGGTACGCTGATCGGCGGCGCCATCGGCGGCCTCGCCGGCCATCAGGTGGGCAGCGGCCGTGGTAATACGGCAGCTACCGTCGCCGGTGCCGTGGGCGGCGCGGTCATCGGTACGCAAGTGGACAAAGACAGCAAGTCGAAGGAATACAAGATCGGCGTGCGCATGCAGGACGGCACCTTCGTCACCATCAACCAGAAAGGCAGCGTGGCAGACCTGCGGGTCGGCCAGCGGGTGAAGGTCGAAGACGGACAGGTCTACCCCGTCTAGGCTGGACCGCGTCCTCGATGAGAAAGGGGCAGTCGATGCCCCTTTTCCTTGCGCGACTTTTGGCTCAAGCCTCAAACCTCATCCACCCCCTTGCAGCATGTCGAACACCCAGACGCCGTCCGGATACAGGAGGAAATTCACGGAGTAGTTGGCTTGGTAACCGGTCTTGCCAGCTCTCACGATGTGATACCGGGCCTCGATGGTAGCGCTCTCATGTTTGTCATCGGGAAAATGGTCGCGGACTAGCGGCGAGTTCGACAGCGGGATGTCCTTACCCGGCCCTGAGAGGTAATCGAGCTCGGCGACGGGACTGCGCTGGCCGTCTTCCCACTGCAGGCCCATGGCGCCCATGCGGTCGCCGCCCACGAGGCAAGCTGCCAGGTCATGCCAGAGGGAGTTGAACATGGCATCCAGCCTGTTCGGGTCCTGCACCAGCACCCAG